>JAQBUE010000022.1 GCA_027624045.1 Acidobacteriota bacterium | reverse complement strand
CCCTATTTCGTCCCCGGCCTCGACCTACCGCATTTCAGGATCATTCTTGGATTGGAAAATGCTCCCACGTCAGGGCCGTCATTGTCGCGAGGCCCGCGGCTGTACGCTCCGGTCATCAGGTCAGGCTGCCCGTTTCCGGTGATGTCCGCCAGGGTCACGCTGACGAGTTCGTCGGGCTCGATGCTCCCGATGAGATGGAACCGCCAGGCGTTGGTAGGATCAGCCGGCTGTTCGAGCCAGCCGACGGCATTGGGCATTGCGGGGATAACGACATCGATGCGCCCGTCTGAATTGAAGTCGTGAAACGCCAGATTGAAGCCGCTGAAGCGGGCTTCGCCCAGGGTTGAGGCGTTAGCTCCCAGGTCAGCTTCAACCGGGTGCTCGGCGAACACAACGACTCCATCGTCCCCTGGGCCCTGGTTCTCAAACCAGAAGACGCGTGACTCGCCTCGCGAGCCAGCGAAGATATCAAGATCGCCGTCGCCATCTAGATCAAACGGTTGCGCGTTGATGGGCGTATCGACCAGCGTAAGCACGTGCTCGGTCCAACCGTCCGCGCTCAAGGGATCATCCGGCGGGTCGAACCAGGAGATTTCCGTTTTGGGTTTGGCGGCCGTGGCTTCCTCGGTTCGACCGCTGCCCTTGTTGGATGCGACAGCCTCCAACTTCCCATCGCCGTCGATGTCGGCAAGAAAGACGCGAATGAAGGAGCCACGGCCGCGGGTAACTTCGGGGATCACGCGGTCCCAGCGCCAGCCCCTGATTTTGTTGGCAGGGTTCTGAAGGTAGATGAGGTGGCCCTTTTCGCAGGCCGCTATGGCGTCAATGAAGCCGTCGCCGTTGACATCGCCGAGCGCAACATCTTCGACGGCATCAACTTCGGCTCCTTCGCCGAGCGAGAGGCGGAACCAATCGGTCGGGTCGTCGGAGCCATAGGCAACGCGCAAATGGTCGCTGTCCTCGTGGACGGAGACGATATCGAGGTAGCCGTCTTGGTCGAGGTCGGCCATCTGTAGGCCGTCGGCGCCGCGCAACGGAACGTCGCCGGAGCGGCTTTCGTCATCGATCGTGTTCTCTTCCCAAGAGATGTAAAGATCTTCGCTATTGCGGGCTTCGCTAGGGAGATCGCCGACAGGCAGCGGGCCGTTGCCGCCGGAGCCGCAGGCCGTAACGGTGAGCACAGCCATTCCAAGAATGGCGAAAGTCCGAAGCTGGGTGGGGGAGTGCATGAATAGCCGGGGCCGACTGCCAGGATAAAACATCTTCAACTGTTCCTGTCGTGGTCGCTGTCGGGGCGGGCGAAAGAGCTAAGCCGGGACAACTGCTAACATTCGGCTGATGCGACCCCGAAAAACCACTCGGCGTCAGGCGTTCCAGAGACTCGCGGGCGCAGCACTTACCCCAGTATTGTCTCAGGCTCCGGCCTTTGCGCAATCAAGTGAACTCCCTAACATCGTCTTTCTCATCTCTGACGATCACAGTACCCCCGACCTGGGCTGCTACGGAAACTCGGCTATCCACACGCCCCATCTGGACCGTTTAGCAGCCGCCGGACTGAGATTCGACAACGGCTTTGTGGCGTCGCCGCAGTGCAGCCCGAACCGCTCGGCGATTTTCTGTGGGTGTAGCCCGCACACGATTGGGACGAGCCGTCTGCATACGCGCTATCCCGCGTGGGAAGCGAGTTTTGTGGAGGGACTTCGGGAAGCGGGTTACCACACGGGCGCCTACCGCAAGGTGCATCAGGGTGACCCGTTCAACGAGCGCTTCGACTTCTACCGGCCGGCGCGTGTTCCGTTCAGCGAGTTTTTCGACAAGCGCCCGGTGGGGAAACCCTTCTTCCTGCATGTCGGATTCACTGACCCGCATCGGCCGTATCGCAAGGGCGTGTTCTCACCGGCGCATGATCCGGCGAAAGTGATGGTGCCGGACTTCTTGCCCGACACGCCGAAGGTGCGGGAAGACATTGCACTCTACTACGACGCGGTCGCGCGCATGGACTCCGAGTGCGGCGAAGTGCTCGATTTACTCGAACAGCACGGGCTTACTGAGAATACGCTCGTCGTCTTCATGGGTGATAACGGCATGCCGTTTCCGCGCGCCAAGGGGAGCCTCTATGATCCGGGCATCAAGGTACCCACCCTGGCCCGTTGGCCGGGCCGAATCAAGCCGGGGAGCGTGACCAACGCGCTGATGTCCGCGATCGATCTTCCTGTGACGTGGCTCGCCATGGCGGGAGCCAAGCCGAGCGTGAAGATGCGCGGCGAAAGTCTGCTGCCCGTCTTCAACGATCCGCAAGCGCCGTTGCGTGACGCTGTGTTCGCCGAAAGGAACTGGCACAACACGCTCGACCCGAGCCGGTCCGTTCGCACCCAGCGCTACAAGCTGATATTCAACGCCCAGCCGCGATTCCCGTATCGGCCCGCGTCAGACCTCGAAGCATCGCTGTCTTGGCAGTCGTACATCGAGGAAAAGTGGAAGAGCAGCGGTAGCGCGCTGAAGGCGCATCATTGGCAATTGCTCGAACCTTCGCGGCCGACGATCGAGTTGTATGACTTGAAGCACGATCCGGGCGAGTTTAACAACCGCGCGACGGACCCTGAGTTGAGCGAGGTTCGCCGCGACCTTGAGTACAAGCTCAGCGACTGGATGTACGAGACCTATGACTTCCTGCCGCCCCTGTGGAAAGGCTATCCGGCCGCCGATGGTCCGGGGCGAAGAGACCAGATCTGATTGACAGTCTCACGACGCGTTGCTAGATTGGCCAGCAGAGGGATAATGATCTTTCGAGCGATTGCGTTAGCAGTTTGCCTTGCTGTTGGCACGGCATGGGCCGGAGAAGCCGAGCAACTTGAGTTCTTTGAGAACAAGATTCGGCCACTATTGGCTGGGAATTGCTACGCCTGCCACACCAATACGAAAATGGGCGGATTGCGTCTCGACTCGCGTGACAACGCGGTGCGCGGCGGCGCCTCGGGGCCCGCGATTCGCCCGGGCAATGCCGCGGGCAGCCTGTTGATTCAAGTTGTTCGTCATGAACACGATCGACTGAAGATGCCACCTTCGGGCGAGCGCCTTGATGCGAAGAAAATCGAAGCGCTGGAGGCCTGGATCCAAGATGGCGCGGTCTGGCCGGACGAGGATATAGCTCCGCAAGCAGCGGAGAGCACCAAGTACGAGATTACGCCTCAGCAGCGGGCGTTCTGGTCGTTCCAACCCGTAACGAAACCGGCGCTTCCGAAAGTGGGCCGGAAGGAGCTAGTCCAGGAACCGGTTGATCAATTTGTCCTGGCGAAGCTCAAGAAAAACGGCCTCAAGCCTGTCGGATTGGCGGACAAGCGTACGCTGATTCGTCGCGCCAGCTACGATTTAGTCGGGCTGCCGCCCACTCCGGCGGATATCAACGCCTTCCTCGCCGACAAGTCGCCGAACGCTTTTGAGAAGGTGCTAGAGAGGCTGCTCGCTTCGCCGCGCTATGGAGAACGCTGGGCTCGCTATTGGCTTGATCTGGCGCGTTACTCTGACGGCAAGATCGGCACGCGCACGGACGACCCGTACCCCAATGCGTTTCGGTATCGCGACTGGGTGATTCAGGCTTTCAACGACGATCTTCCTTACGACCAGTTTGTGAGGGCACAGTTGGCGGCCGACCATCTGCCGGAAGGCGAGCGTGAGAATCACCTTGCCGCGTTGGGCTTCCTGGCGCTTTCGCCGAGCGGGGATGACCGAGTCGATGTCGTGACCCGCACGTTCCTCGGCTTCACAGTCGGTTGCGCGCAGTGCCACGACCACAAGTTCGACCCGATTCCAACGAAGGATTTCTATTCGCTCCAAGGCGTATTTTCAAGCAGCGCGTACCACGAATACCCACTAGCGCCCGAGGAGCAGGTAAAGGCCTACAAAGACGCCTCGAAAGCGATCGCTGACCAGAAGCAAGTCATCACGCAGTTCATCAAGAAGCAATCAGACCAGCTTGTCGACGTGCTGTTCGTGCAAACATCTGAATACATGGTCGCGGGATGGCGGGTGATGCAGGATGGTGGTCCATCGGCCGAGGCCGTGGCGCAAGAGGAAGGGCTCGATACGGAGATTCTCGGGCGCTGGGTAACGTACCTCAAGTCTGAGAAAGAGCATCAGTTCCTGGACGAATGGGACGCCATGGTCAAGCGCGGCGGCTCGCTGGAAGAAGCACGGGGATTGGCGCAGGCGGCGGAGGATTTCGTCCTGGAGGTTCACAAGGAGAAGTTCGGGATCGAAGACCGCAACTACGTCAAGCTGGGTGGGGCAACGGGCGTCGCCGACGAGCGGACCCGGCAGTACACGAATCTTGAATTCCTTGACTTAAAGAAGTGGTATCTGTGGCGCGATCTCGCGTCCGAGCCGTTCCGCAAAGATGGCTTTGACCACCCCGGCGGCGTGTTCTATTTCGGCGAGAAGGAAGAGCATTCCATCGAACGCTTCCTAGGCGGGATGTGGAAAGCCCATCTCGACAAACTGCGGGCTGACTTGAAAGTACGCGAAGAAGTGCTACCTGAACCCTATCCGTTCATCCACGGATACAAAGACGCCGAGAAGATCAAGGATTTGCAAGTATACGTCCGCGGAGACAAAGACAACCTCGGTGAACTGGCCCCGCGGCGCTTTCTGCATGTTTTGTGCGATGGCGAGCCAGAACCGTTTACCCAGGGCAGCGGTCGCCTGGATTTGGCAAACCACATCGTCGATCCCGCCAACCCGCTGACGCCCCGCGTCATGGTGAACCGTATCTGGGCGCATCACTTCGGCAGCGGAATTGTGGCGACGCCGAGCAACTATGGCCAACTCGGGGAACGCCCCACTCATCCTGAGTTGCTGGATTATCTTGCCGCGCGATTCATCGAGAGCGGCTGGTCGATCAAGGCGCTGCATCGCGAGATCATGCTTTCAGCGACGTATCAGCGCAGCAGCGAGTCGATTGCCAAAAACATCGATAAAGACCCCGGCAATAAGCTCCTGTGGCGGGCGAACCTGGTGCCGCGGCTTGATGCTGAAGCGTTGCGTGACGCCATTCTAGCCGTTGCCGGAACTCTCGAAAGCAAGTCCGCCGGCCCGCCCTCCGATTTTGCTGACGACAATCACCGCCGCACAGTCTACTGCACGGTGAGCCGCACCGAGACGAACCGCACGATGACGTTGTTTGACTTCCCTGATCCGAACAGCACGAGCACGAAGCGGGCGGTAACAGTGGGTCCGATGCAGCGGCTGTTCTTCTTAAACAGCAGCTTCGTGATGAATCAGGCGAAGGCTCTCGCTGAGCGCTTGGCCCGCGAGGCCGGCGACGATCCGCGGGCGCGGATCCGGCATGTGTATGAGCTTCTCTACGGCCGGATACCGTCGGAGTCGGAGTTCCGGATCGGGTTGGAGTATGTACAGAGTGGCGAACAAGCTTGGCCGCGCTATGCCCAAACCTTGCTAACATCGAGTGAGTTCAGTTCGGTGAATTGAGAGGCCGGGCGCGGTGCATACTGACACGTTCACCAGATATTGCTAAAATTTCGGTGAGTTCCCATGACACGACGTAACGCATTGCAAATGATGGGCGCTGGGTTCGGCACGGTCGGATTCGCCGGGATGCTGGGCGCGACGACCTCGGCCGGACCTCTTGACCCGAAGCAGCCCCACTTCGCTCCCAAGGCCAAGCGCGTCATCTTTCTGTTTCTGAACGGCGGCTTGTCGCAGGTCGATACGTTCGACCCAAAGCCGATGCTCACGAAGCATGACGGCGAGCCGCTCCCAGGGGAAAAGATCAAAACCGACCGCGCCTCGGGCAGCTTGATGAAGTCGCCCTTCACGTTTCACAATCGCGGCCAGAGCGGTCTGCCGGTCGCCGAGGTTTTTGACAAAGTCGGCGGATTGATCGACGATATTTGCGTTGTCCGCTCGTGTCATTCCGACAACGGCAATCATGGCCCATCGCTGTTTCTGATGAACTGCGGACACGCGTTGCCGGGGCGTCCGTCCATGGGCTCATGGGTGACCTACGGACTCGGCAGCGAGAACGCAAACCTGCCGGGCTTCGTGGTGCTTTGCCCAGGATATCCGGTCATGGGCCCCTCACTATGGTCGTCGGCGTTTCTGCCGAACCCCTACCAAGGCGCCTACGTTCGCAACGACGAGACGGACCCGGAAAAGCTGGTTCAGAACATTACGAACAAAGTGTTGAGTGACGGTGAGCAGCGGCGTCAACTCGAATTGCTCGACAAGCTGAATCGCTCCTATCTGGGCCGGCTCGGCCACAATCCGGAAATGGAGTCAGCCATCAAATCGATGGAAGTGGCCTACCGGATGCAGACCGCGGTACCGGATGTATTCGACATCAACCGCGAGCCCGAGCACGTTCGGGCACGCTACGGCAATAGTGATTTTGGCAAGGGTTGCCTGATGTCATTGCGACTCGCCGAGCAGGGCGTCCGTATGGTGCAGGTGTATTACGGGAACTTCCAGCCGTGGGATAGCCATGACGACATCCTCGTACATGGCAAGCTAGCGCGTGAGGCCGATGCCCCGATCGCGGCGCTGATTGAGGACCTCAAGCTGCGCGGCTTGTTCGAGGACACACTGCTGGTCATCGGCAGCGAGTTCGGGCGCACGCCGATGATTCAGAACAGCGGCCTCGAGAAGATCGGCAAGGGCCGCGACCACAATGTGCCGGGTTACACGACGCTGCTGGCAGGCGGTGGCATCAAGGGCGGAACGGCATACGGGGCCACGGACGACTTCGGCTTCAAGGCGGTTGAAAACCCGGTGCATCCGCATGACCTGCATGCAACAATTCTGCACCTCTTGGGGCTAGACCACACCAAGCTCACCTACCGTTACAGCGGCCGCGATTTCCGTTTGACAGACGTGGCGGGCCGGGTCATTCACGACATCATCGCCTGAGGGCAACCCGTCCGCGGCAACCTACTTGCGAGGACCTGCGTTTCTTACTTCTTCCGATACGCCGCTGAACGTCTCGAAGTTCTCCCTAAAACGTCGGGCCAGATCGCGCGCAGCCCGATCGTAGGCCTCGCCATCGTTCCACATACCGCGGGCATCGAGAATTTCGGCGGGTACGCCGGGGCAGCTCTTGGGAACGGCCAAGCCGAAAAGAGGATGCCCCTCGTACTCAGCGCCGGCGAGCGCGCCGGAAAGGGCGGCAGTGAGCATGGCACGTGTATGCGGCAGGTCCATGCGCTTGCCGACTCCGTACGCACCACCGGTCCAGCCCGTGTTCACAAGCCAGCAGTCAACCTTTTGGGTCCGAAGCTTCTCGCCCAGCATGTCGGCGTAGACCGTCGGCTTGCGCGGCAGGAAGGGCGCTCCAAAACACGCGCTGAACGTTGCCGAGGGCTCGCTACCTAGACCACGCTCGGTTCCGGCGATCTTCGCTGTGTATCCGCTTAGGAAGTGATACATCGCCTGCTCGGGCGTGAGCTTCGAGATGGGCGGCAGAACCCCGAAGGCGTCAGCGGTCAGGAAAACGACGTTCTTGGGCAGCCCGCCGATGCCTGGGATGAGCGCGTTCGCAATGTAATCCACCGGATAAGCGGCGCGGGTGTTCTCGGTGATGCTGTCGTCGTCGTAGTCAGGTAGGCGTGTTTCCTCGTCAAGTACAACGTTCTCGAGCACGGAGCCGAAGCGGAGAGCGTTCCATATCTCCGGTTCCTTCTCCATCGACAGCCGGATGCATTTGGCGTAGCAGCCACCTTCGAAGTTGAAAACGCCCGTGTCGCTCCAGCCGTGTTCATCGTCACCGATCAGGCGGCGGCGCGGGTCCGCCGAGAGAGTCGTTTTACCCGTACCGGAAAGGCCAAAGAAGAGCGCGACATCACCGTCGTCAGCGGCATTCGCCGAGCAGTGCATCGGGAAGACGCCACGCGCGGGCAGCAGGAAGTTCAGTAACGAGAAAACAGACTTTTTCATCTCGCCCGCGTAGCGCGTGCCCCCGATCAGCACCAGCTTGCGCGTGAAATTGAGGACGATGAATGCTTCGGTGTTCGTGCCATCCGTCGCGGGGTCGGCTTGCAGGCCGGGTGTGTAGATGATCGTGAACTCGGGCTCGTGGTTCGCGGCTTCTTCGCTCGTGGCGCGAACGAATAATTGCCTTGCGAACAAGCTGTGCCAGGCAAATTCGGTGACGGCACGGATGGGCAGGCGGTAAGCAGGGTCCGTACCCCCGAAACAATCCTGCACGAAAACGTCGCGGCCGGGCAGATACGCCTGCACCTTCGCTAGTAGCCGTTCGAAGGTTGCGGGCGACATCGCATGGTTTACTTCACTCCAGTCGACAGTTCTCTTTGTGATGTCGTCCTCGACGATAAAACGATCCTTCGGCGAGCGCCCTGTGTACTTCCCGGTCTCGGCCACCAGAGCTCCGTTGGCCGCCAGATGCCCTTCGCCGCGACGGAGGGCCTCTTCAACCAATAGAGAGGGACTCAAGTTCCAGTGAACCGTGCGGAGGTTCTCGATGCCAAACCTCAATAGCACGGGCTCAACGCGTGTTTTGGAAGTCGTCATGAACTCAAATGGCCGAAGCCTGTCAATCTCCGTGGATCTTGAAAACACGCAGATGTTCGGCCTGGATCAAAGGCATGCAAGTCCGCCTAAACTTTGGTGCGGTACTTGCTCTGCAAAAGCGCGAGCTTCTCAGCCAGTGAGAGCTTTTTCATGTCCTGCTCTTCGCGATGTCTTTCCTTCTCACTGGGGCCAAAGGAGCGCGGCGTCGCCTTCGTTTCGTGCGTGGGCTCCTTGCGTCTGCGTTTCGGGGGTGCGGCGGCGGTCTTGCGTGCATCCACGCGCGTGCGGCCTGGACGTGGCTGCGCCCTGGCCGGGTCCCTCATCGACAGCGAGATGCGTTTGCCGCTGTCCTCGAGGGCAACGATGTAAACTTCGACCTTCTCGCCGGCTCTGGTGGCGGCCTTGGGATCCTTAACGAATGTATCGGACATGCGCGACACGTGGACGAGGCCGTCCTGGTCCGCGCCGATGTCAACGAAGACGCCGAAGGCCGCAACGTTCGTGACAACGCCTTCGATTTTAGCCCCGATCTTAAGCTCGTTGTCTGTCCGCAACTCGACGCCTAGATCCGGCCTCTTGAATTCGCCGCGGGGGTTGCGCACGGCCGGTCTGAACTGGCGCACAATCCCCTGCAGCACTTCCACCGGATGCTCCGCCGCCTGAAGCGTGCTGAGATCAACACTGTCGAGGACTTCGGGCTTATCGAGCGCTTCCGCCGCCGAGATGCCGGCCGCGCCTAGAATTTTCTCCACGGCGGGATATTGGTCAGGGTGGATACCGGTGCCGTCGAAGGGGTTCTCACCGCCGTAGACGCGGGTAAAGCCCACAGCTTGCTTGTAGATGCGCTTGCTGAGCCCGCTGACGTCAGCCAGTTGCTCGCGCTTGCTGAACTTGCCTTGCGTGACTCGGTGCTCGACGACCCGTTTAGCGACCCGCTCAGTCATACCTGGCACAAGCGCAAGCAGCTCGATGGACGCGCTGTTCAGGTTGGTCCCGACGCGATGCGCAACGACTTCGAGTGTCGCCGACAGTCCCTCGCGAAGTTTGCGAGCGTCGACGTCGTGATGGAACTGACCGATGCCGAGGGTGCGGGGGTCGACGCCAGCCAGGGCTGTGAGCGGATCCTGGAGCCGTTTCGCCAAGCAGGCAGCGCTTCGTTGCGCAACGGACGTACCTGGCATTTCGCGGCGCGAAGTCTTCGACGCCGCATGGATCCAGCTGCCCGCTTCGTTGACGGTGGTCCAGAAAATCCCTGACTGGCCGGATTCGCGGATCGAACTCCTGACCAATTTCTCGACTTGCCGCACGCCCGGGCTGCCCGCCATGACGATCGCTCCTACTTCGTGACGCTTCAATAGGTCCGCGAGCGGGGTGAAGGACTCCTTCGAAACACTTCCATTGGAAGTCGAGACCGGACGCCCGGGCATCGCATCCTCGCGCGAATCTTCCGCAGGCGATTCTTCCACTTTTTCTTCAGAAGCAACGGCGCTGGATTCCACGCCGGCTGACGCATCCGCCAATGCAACTGGGCCGCCGGGCGCGACCGATCCGCTGTCGGCGGTCTTCTCGGTGGGGACGGCGAGTCGCGCCTCGCTGGACGTTTCCTGTTCGGACGCGGCCGAGCGCGGCTGCGTATCCGGAGCTTCTCCAGCCGCACTGACGCCCTCATCCGGAGCAGGTTCGCCGCCGGAAGCAGCCGCTTCGGCCCGCGACTCCGCATCCTCATCACCGCCGACCGCAGCTGTCAAACCCTCTTCCCCGGAATGGTCGGGGGTATGGGAATCGGCGGTTTCCGCCGCTGGTCTTTCGTTCGCCGCATCCGTCGATACCGCTTCCCTGCCGGGTTTCGATTCCTCTCGGCCTTCGTGCTGGATAATTGCGCCTTCAACGAACTCACCGTCGGCGCTGATGATGGCGGCTCGCCAGCCGCCGGGCCGCCCTGTCTCGATCCCGGCAACACCGATCGGCCCGGCAGGAGGGGCCATCAGAATCTTGCGCAGGCTCTTCTGGAACGACTCAACGGCCTCGTCGTCGCAGCGCTCGTTGAGAACCTGAGCCAGCTCCTTCGTGAACGACGGCGCCAGATAGCCTTCCAGCGCGCGGACTGCGGCCGATCCCAGCTGCAGCAGAATTTCAGGCGATGGCTGCGCGACTTTCTTCTCCAGCAGAAAAGCAACTGTCTTGTTCTCGGACAATACGATTTCGAACCCGAGACCGATCTCGCGCACCGCGCGCCGTAGCGCCATCATTTGCCGCCAAGCGACCTTCGGCAGGCGCGCATGGTAGCCAACCAAATTCTTGTACTTGCCTTGGGCTGCTTTCTTGGCGGCTTCGTTGCCGGTAATCACGAGCCATGCTTCCTGCCGCAATATGGCCCTCAGGCCTCGTCGCACGCCGGCGTCCTCGCACCAGGACTGCGCAAGAATCTCACGCGCCCCGCGTAGCGCGTCGGCGGTGCTGGAGACGTCCGCCTCGGGCTTCAGATACTCGGCGGCGATTGCGTTGAGATCACGATCGGCAGGGTTCTGTTCCGCTAGCCGCTTGGCCAGCCCGTCGAGCCCCTGTTTGATCGCCCGGTCGGCGGCGGTCTCACGCTTCGGCCGCAAGGGTAGATAGAAATCTTCCAATTCCCAACGATCCGTCGCCGCTTCGATCTGAGCCCGCAGTTCCAGCGTCAGACAGTCGCGTTGTCCGGCGGCCGTGAGCACTGTGATACGGCGGTCCTCCAGTTCCATGAACTGGCGGAGGCGGTTCTCGACGAAGCGGATTCGCGGCTCATCCAGGCCGCCCGACACATCCGGACGAAAGTGAGCCAGATACGCGGGGGTTGAGCCGCTTTCCAACTCCTGTACGAGTTGCTCAAGCAGAGCTAGGGGAATCTTCGCTTCCTCGGTGATCTTCAAATAGGCCGAAGGAGGAAGGCCGGTTAAAGGTTTCATTACATCCAATCAAACAAAAGACCCTTTTGGGGTTACTGTATCATAATTGACGTGTTTTCAGGCCGCACGCTGAACGTCGTGGAAAGCCTCTCGAAGGCCTTGCTCGTGACGTTTTATTTGGCGTGTGTCGCGGCCCCCGGGCAGGTCATCGAGTTTGCTTCGAACGGGCTCAACTACATGACGTTGAGCCGGGCGGGACTGACCCTAATGTATGCTCCGCTGCCCGTGACAATCCGTGATTTCGCCGTCATTCAGGTCTCCTACAGCAACGGATCGGGCGAAGTCCAGCTCATCAAGCCGGTGGATTTTGTTTACACCCCGAGCGGCGGGTCTCCCATCCGGGCCGTGCCGGAGGACGTTGTGATTCAGGAGCTGTACCAGAAGGCGGGGCGCCCGGATGTCATGAAGCTGCAGGCCTTCTACGAAAAAGCCCTCTACGGCAGCCAGCCAACGCGATCAAGCAACGGCTATGAAGCGCGGCGCCTGTCCGCGTTAGCGGGCGGGCCCGAGGGATTGAGGGCGGCGGCGGCAGCTTCCGCGATTACCCTTGTCCGCATGGAGATGAAGCCGGGCGAATCCACCGACGGCGCTGTTTTCTTCCGAAATGGCGGCCATGAGATCAAGCCGGGAAAACTGCAGGTTCAACTCGACAATGGACACGTATTCGAGTTTGCGGTCCGCTAGCCTGAAACTTCGATCCTCCTGCCTGAATCCTCCGCTACCCTGCAACCATCTTCACGCCCACGCAGCCACACAAACGCTCACCCAAAGCAACCAGAACCGCGGGCGTGAGCCAGTGTTGAGACCGCCAAGACGCTTTCGCCCGATCTCGCCAACATTGGCCTACGCCGGTATGGGATAGGCCTCGGATTCGCTACGCGCTTTTGCGAGGATGCCCTCCATCTGTCGCACAATATCGGGATGCTCGGCGGCGACATTGTGGCTCTCTGCCTGATCCGCGGCCAGATCGTAAAGTTCGATGGGCTGGTCTGCGTCGTGCCGAACTGCCTTCCAGTGGCCTTTGCGGACAGCCTGATGAAAATTCTTGCCGAGGATGAATTCCCAATAGAGATAGTCGGGGCCGGGTTGATCTTTACCGAGCAAAGTAGGAACGATCGATATGCCGTCGATGTTGCCGGGAATCGGCGCGCCGGCCAGCTCGGCGGCGGTGGGCAGGAAATCCCAGAAAGCCCAAGGGTGATCGCTCACGGCGCCCGCTTGGATCTTGCCGGGCCAGCGGGCGATTGTGGGTACACGAATACCGCCTTCGTAGAGGTCGCGTTTGATGCCGCGCAGGCCGCCTTGGCTGCCGAAGAAGTCAGGTGTGTGGCCGCCTTCACGATGCGGCCCGTTGTCGCTCGAGAAAAAGACGATGGTGTTGTCGTCGATCCCCAGCTCTTTGAGTTTCGCCATAATGCGGCCGATGTCGCGATCCATGCGCGTGATCATCGCGGCGAAGCCTTTTTCGGTGGTCGGCCAGTTCTTCTCGGCGTAGGGGCCGTAGTCGGGGACTTCCATGCCGTCACCGGTTGCGCGGCCGAGCTCATTGTTGGCGTGGGGGATGGTGAGAGGGAGGTACAGGAGGAACGGCCCGTCGCTATGGTTGCTGAGAAATTCGATGGCTTCGTCGGCAAACAGATCGTGGCTGTATTGTTGGCGCAGTCCGCCGCGGTTGCCGGCCAGGAAAACCTCCGTATCGTTCCTCCAGAGGTGCTCGGGGTAGAAGTTGTGCGCGTGACCCTGGTTGAGATAGCCAAACCATTCGTCAAAGCCCTGCTGGGTGGGAACGCCTGTGCTGCCGGCTTCGCCAATTCCCCATTTGCCGATCATCGAGGTGCTGTAACCGGCGCCGTTGAGGACTTCGGCCACGGTGACATCGGAATGCCAGAGCGAAACACGGCCCATGGTGGGACTCCCGTTGTTACGGACCCGGGTGTGGCCGGTGTGTTGGCCGGTCATCAAGCACGAGCGCGACGGCGCGCACACGGTGGAGCCGGCGTAGGCGTCAGTGAAGCGCATGCCTTCGGCGGCGAGGCGGTCGATGTTCGATGTGTCGATGAGTTGTTGTCCATAGCAGCCGAGATCACCGTAGCCGAGGTCGTCGGCCAGGATGAAGATGATGTTGGGCTTGGCGGTGTTTAACGTTTGAGCTGTGGCGCCCGTGGCCAAGCTCGCGGCCGTGATTGACAGGAAGTGTCTGCGGTTCATCTCATGTCCTCGTTGATACCTCGTTCGCCGCTATTGAAACGCCTTCTTCGATGGCCTATGATGGTCGCTGCATCCCGCCTCTTAGGAAGATCCCATGAAAACGCTTATTACGTTTGCAATTTGTTTCGGCCTCGCGATCCCGGCTTCAGGCCAACTCTTCAGTCTGACAAGGGAGCAGATGATCGAGTTTACCAAGCAGAATCCCTACGAACGATTTCCGGACGGCCGCCCAAAGGTGCCCCTGAACCTGATCGAGCGGGTTGCGGAGTTGAGTGTCGAAGAAGCGTGGGGCATTCTGCGTGGCAAGGGTTATATGCGCCAGTACGCCGACGGATTCGATATTCTCAAGCCCGGACAGCGGCTCGTTGGCCGCGCAGTCACGGCCCAGTACCTGCCGCATCGGCCCGACCTGGAAGAGGTCGTGAACGCGGATGCGGAAAAGAAGGGCATCGCACGGGGCAACACGCAGAAAGTCATCGACGTGCTGATTCGCGACGATGTGGCGGTCGTCGACCTGATGGGCGCATACCCCGGGCATAACTTTGGCGGTGACAATTTGCACTCCGCGCTTTGGGGGCAAACGCGTCGTGGAGCGATAGTGGACGGAACGATTCGCGACCTGCAGGGGACGTTTGATCTGCCGCTGAATATTTTCTACAAACAGGCACATCCGTCAGCCGTGAGCGGCGTGTTAATGGTGGGGCTGAACATTCCGGTGGAGATTAGCGGCGCGATCGCAATGCCGGGCGACGTGGTGCTGGGCGACCGCGAGGGCGTTATTTTCATCCCTCCGCACCTGGTGGAGGCGGTTCTCGAGAACGCTGATCACATCCACATCAAAGACGAGTGGACGAAGGCGAAGCTGATTACTGGCGAACACCGCGCGAGTACTCTATACGGGGCTCCCTTGACGCCTGAGTTACAAAAGGAGTTTGATGCGTTTGAAACGAAACGCCTGAAGGAGATCAAGGCGGCGCGGGGAGAGAAGTGAACGCCGACCCTTCGTAAACCGACGGGTCGCTGGTTGCCCCGTGGCTTAGCTGGTCAATGGCGTTTGTCAAAGCGGCGCATCTCGTCCTCGGCGTGTCGGATCGTCTTCGCGAGTTCGCCCGGAACCGTGTAGGCCGGCTTTCCTGCCGGGGTAGCAGCCTCGCGGAACGCGCCGGCTACCACTTCAAGACTTGCCAGAGGCTGGCGAAGTCGTCCGTCCAGAACAGCGGCGGCTTATCGTCATCAGTCCAAGGGACAGCCGCTTCCCGGACGGCCGGCGAATCAAGAAACACGCGGTTTGCAGTGAGCAGCACCCAGGTGGCGCGCTTGACGCCCCGGCTCGGGTCCTCGGGCGATTGCGTTCGCACGACTTCGCAACGGCAAACCTCGCCCAGGGCGCGCGTCACGGGAGTCAGGTCGAGCGAGCGGTTCGAGATGTGGAACGTTAGGATGCCGTCGCTGGCCAAGTGCTTCCAATAGACTTCGACGGCTTCTCGGGTGATCAAGTGGATCGGAATGGCGTCGCTGCTGAAGGCGTCAATCGCCAACACATCGAACGCCTGTGAACCTTGTTGGGTGAGCTCGTGCTCGAGTTGCACGCGCGCGTCCCCCAAAACGACTTCAATGCGCGCCTTGCTGTCGGCGTTGTAGGTGAACATCCCGGAGGCGAGGCGAATCACCTCCGGATTGATCTCATAGAAGCGGATCGTATCACCGGCGCGGCCATAGGCGGACACGGTCCCGACACCCAGCCCGACGACGCCGATCTTGAGCGCCACGTTCATTGTCTGGCGCCGCGGGTGGTGCTGAACGGCCAAGCCGACGCCGCTTTTGGGACCGTAGTAGGCCGTCGGCCATGTCTTCTTTTCGGGGTCCTGGTACTGCTCGCCATGCAGGATGCGGCCATGCATGAGGTCGAGCTTTTCGCCGGCGGCGCCCTCGCTACGGCCGACTTTCAAGACGCCGTAGAAATTCCGGGAAGCCTCGACGACGCCGCGCGCGCGAAGCTGGACATGGGCGAAAAGCACGAAAGCCAGTGCCGCCAGCATCAGCCCGAAGCGCACGTAGAGGGCCTTGCGGCCCAATACGCCCACGGTCACGCCGCCGCGGAACCATGCCACGAGCGTCAGCAGGATACAGCCGATCAGACCAACGTGGTACTCCCAGTAGCCGGTGAAAATCGTTGGCGCAACGGCGGCCACGAAGAATCCGCCGAGAGCGCCTCCGCCGGAAATCACTAGATAGAAGAGCGTCAGATGGGCCGGGTCGGGGCGTGAGCGGTACAGCTCGCCGTGACACGTCATACAGCAGGCAAACATCGTGACGGCATAAACAAGGATCTGCGCCCACAGCGGAACGAAAACGCCCGCGAACAGAATGGCCGTCGCGACAATAGCCGAAACACCCAGCAACAGCCCGAAGTTAAAGCGGTTGTACCAACGCTCGTGCTCGAACGTGATGATGAACGTCAGCAGATAAAGCGCCAGTGGTATCACCCACAGAAACGGCACGACGGCGACCTCCTGCGACATCTGATTGGTCGTCGCCAGCAGCATGACCGAGCCCGCCGCCGCCAGCCCCAACCACATCAGAACGTCGATGGATTTCACCGCGGGTATGCGCGGCGCCGTCGCGGAGGTTGTGGCGTTGCCGGGCGGGGAGCCCGCGGCCTCTCCTGCTGACATGCCGCGCCAGGCGCTCCAGGCACATAAGACCACGAAGCCGCCGTAAGCCACCGACCAGCCGTTCACTTGGCTGCCGAGCGAAAACGCGGGTTCCACGATGAACGGATAGGTCAGCAAGGCGAGCAGCGACCCGCTGTTCGAAAGCGCATAGAGGCGGTACGGAGAGTGTTCCGGATACTTCTGGCTGAACCAGCGCTGCACCAACGGAGTCGTCGATGAGAGAAGGAAATAGGGCACGCCCACGTTGGCTAACAGCAGCCACAGAATGAATCCGGTCGGCTCCACGACGTCCGCCCGCTTCCATATCGCGGCTTCCGGCGTAATGGGCAAGAACGCGAAAGAGACCAGCAGGGCCGCGATATGCACCGCACTGCCCGCGCGCGCCGACAACCTCGTGCTGATCAGGTGAGCGTAGGCGTAACCGCCCAGCAAAACAACCTGGAAGAACAGCATGCAGGCGGTCCAGACCGCCGGCCCGCCGCCGAACCACGGCAGAATATACTTCGCGATCAGCGGCTGAACTTGAAACAGCAGGAAGGCGCTGAGAAAGATGGTGACGGAAAGATGAAGCATCTTGTGAGAGGGCCCCGAACTCCGAGCGCCACGGAGCCCAGGGCCCTGTAATGCTATTTTCTCACGTGCCCGCCAGCGCCGCGAGCCAGTGTAGTGCCCTAGAGGACCGCTAGCGCGTCACCTAGCCGAGCGCGGATAGAATCTCATCGAGAGCTTGTTCCACTCCGTGGGCTTTTCTCTTAGCGCGCACGTAGAGTTCGGCCAAACGCTTACCCTCGCTAGAATATTCCCCACCGTAAAGGTGCTCGATCGTCCTTCCAGCCTCGTCGATCAGCGAAATAGTGTATCCGCGCTCATAGTTGTCCCACGAGTCCTGAGCCGACGTGCTGGCAATCGCCACTGAGAAGTGTGGAATGCTCGTGACGTACTTCTCGGATTCGCCTGATTCCTCCCAGGCCGCCGTACCTGAGTCGGTCTTGGAGACGAGCTTCTTTGCGAGCTCTAGCAGTTTCCCTTCAACTGTCATTTTGGCCCTCCGAGCGTATGCCGGATCTCAACTATTATCTCGCTGATCCTGTCCGCTTGGCTAGACATCACTTGGTTAATCCTCGCCACATCGGGCCGCGGCTCCCGTCGCGCGAGATGCTGCTCAATCTGATTCTCGATGATTCCACTTTGCGCGAGCACGGTCTGAATAGCCCGCTGGTGCTCAGAACTCAGACTCGGCTTGGCGCCTCGGATCTGTACTAACGATTGTCTCAGGTCAGAGTAGCGGTCCGGCAGAGAATCCCAATTGGAGCTTCGCTGCAACCGTTTGATCTCGCTGACGAGGGCCAGCGCCGCCGTGCAAGATGCAATCCGATCAACTTTACCTAGAGAGTCGCGGAGATCCACGACCGCTCTGACGGCAGCCTCGGCAGCACTCCGCGTCTTGCGCAGAGTCCGCACGGCCAGGAAGACGCCGATCGCGGATAGGGCGAGACCCAACAAGCCCAATGGACTGCCGAGGTGTAGCTCGACCACCCATGGAGCAAGTTCTTCCATCGCACCTTACCGAGGACGGGGCCACCCTCTCAAGAGATCAAGCTTCCGCGGCTTCCACCAATTCCGGCTGAGCCTTGTCCGCTGACGGCAATCCCAAAATGGTTCGCAACTCGGCCTCCAGCGTATCCCTCATATCCGGGTGGTCCTTCAGGAACTGCTTGGCATTCTCGCGGCCCTGTCCGATGCGCTCGTCCTTGTAGGAATACCAAGCGCCGCTTTTCGCGACCAGTTTGTGCGCCACACCCATGTCGACCAAATCGCCTTCGAGCGAAGGTCCTTCGCCATACATGATGTCGAACTCAGCCAGTTGGAACGGCGGCGCGACCTTGTTCTTGGCGACTTTCACCTTGGTGCGGTTGCCGACGATCCTGTCGCCATCCTTCAATGCCCCGATGCGCCGAATATCGATCCTGACGGAGGCATAAAACTTCAGCGCCCGTCCGCCGGTGGTCGTCTCGGGGCTGCCGAACATTACGCCGATCTTCTCGCGAATCTGGTTGATAAATATCAAGCAGCAGTTCGACTTGAACACCAGTCCGGCGAGCTTTCGCAGAGCCTGCGACATCAGCCGCGCCTGAAGCCCCACATGCGTCGCGCCCATGTCGCCGTCAAGCTCGGCCTGCGGCACCAACGCCGCCACCGAATCGATCACCATAATATCGACCGCCCCCGAGCGCACCAGCACGTCGGCAATCTGCAACGCCTGCTCGCCGCTATCGGGCTGCGATACGAGCAAGTTGTCAACATCGACCCCGAGGTTTCTGGCGTAAATCGGGTCCATCGAGTGTTCGGCATCGATGAACGTCGCCATGCCTCCGAGCTTTTGCGCCTGCGCGATCGTTGACAAGGCCAATGTCGTCTTGCCGGAAGACTCCGGCCCGTAGATCTCGATCAGCCGTCCGCGCGGGAAGCCGCCGACACCTAAGGCAACGTCCACGGCAAGCGAGCCCGTAGGAATCACACTCACCGGCACGATCGAATCCTTCGAGCCCAGCCTCAGGATCGCGCCTTTGCCGTGAGCTTTTTCAATTTCTCCGAGCGCGTGTTCCAAGCTGCGCGTACGGTCACGTTGGTCCATTGCAATACACTCCTTTTTTTCCGCCAATCAGCGCTGAACGGTGATTGTAGCAGAAGGCGAACAAAAAGCGAAAGAGGCGATACGGAGTTCCGGCTCTTAGATCCCACGAGCGGCGCATGACAGGCCGCTGGGGCTAGCGAACTTCATCCGGCAGGGGCGCGTAATATCCGCGCCTGACCCGGACACGGGTGCTTCTGTCGACGGCGGTCTTGATCTCGACCTTATGGAAACTGCCATCGGCGATGAAATCGGTCGGCGAATAAAGAATAAAGTACTGATGCCTCAATTCGTTGGCAATGTTCGCGAACGATTGTTCGAGGTCCTGCGCCTGGAACGGGTGAAAGGCCAACCCACCCGTTTCGGAGGCAAAGGTCCGCATCACTTTGTCCCCCGCCTCTTGCTTGCCGCTACGGTTCGTCGAAATCGTGAAGATCACAGCTTCGGCCTTATGCGCCATCTCGAGCGCCATCTCGCGCGTCACGGTGCTCTGGTTGTCGTCGCCGTCACCGATCACGATCAACGCCCGCCGAAACTGTTCCGGAGGCCAGTCCTCGGGCAGTTTATCGCGGCAGGCGTAGTAGATCGCGTCGTACAGTGCCGTCCCGCCGCCAGCGCGCAAGCGGCGCACGCCGTCCGCTAACTTTTCCGAATCGTTCGTAAAGTCGACAATCAACTCCGCCCGCGTGTCGAAACCTACCAGAAAGGCCTTGTCGCGGCCCTCCCGCAAGACTCCGCGGATAAACTCAATCGCGGCTTCCTGCTCAAACCGAAACCGCTCGCGAATGCTGTTGCTCGCATCCACAACGATGCCGATCCGCAAGGGCAGGTCGCTCTCGCGCACGAACTCGCGGATTTCCTGTGGCTTGTTATTGTCGAAAACGCGAAAATCTTCGCGGTCGAGATTCGTGATGAAACGGTTCTTCTTGTCCGTCACGGTGAACAGCAACGGTACCCGCGACACCTCGACGCGAATCGTGGTATCGAGATCCAGCACCGGCGGAGTCCGTGGTGGAGCGTTCTTGGCGTCCTGGGCCGGCAGCGGCAGGACGCAAAAGGTGCAACTGACCAGTACAGCGGACAACAACTGAGTACGATCAAGCATCAAGGTCGCCATTATTATAGCCCTAGCTCCGCTGTCAACTCCATAAAATCATTGCCCAGGGGAGCTATCACGACGAGCGCTTTTCCGGTGGCCGGTTGCTCAAAGCAAATCTCCCGCGAGTGCAGAAAGTAGCGCTCAAGCGGTTCGAGCCCAGTCGGCGCCCGCGCGGCCCCATAGAGGCGATCACCCACGACGGGGTTCCCGATCTCCGACATGTGAACCCGAATCTGATGTGTCCGCCCGGTTGCGATGCGCAGTTCAAGCAGCGCAAAATCCTGTGACCGCTTGAGCACCCGAAAATCCGTCTGGGCGGTCCGTCCGGCCCGCCTTGCCGTCATGCGAGCGCACACCCGCGTGTCCCGCGCAATCGGCATCTCGAGGCGAGTCCAACGAACTCCCTCGACCTCGACCAGCCGGCCGCGGCCCGCATGTTTGCCTGGATCGCCCTGAACAAGGGCCCAATAAGTCTTGCGCACTTTGCGGGTTTGAAACTGCCGCGCCAGCGCGTGGTGAGCCGTGTCATGCTTGGCGGCCAGCATGACGCCGCTTGTAAAGCGATCCAGCCGATGCACGATCCCCGGCCGCAGCTCGCCGCCCACACTCGACAACTTCCCGAAGTGAAACAGCAAGGCGTTGACCAATGTCCCTTCCGACCGCCCCGCCCCGGCATGAACGATCATCCCCGCCGGCTTGTTCACCGCCACGAGGTCATCGTCTTCGTACAAGATATCGAGGGGAATCTCTTCCGGCTGCGCCCTGAGCGGCCGAGCAGGCGCCGGATGGACCGTCACGATCGCCCCTCGCTTCAGCTTTACGGCCGATTTCGCGGCGGCTCCGTCCACGGTGGTTCTTCCGCCGCGAATCCACTCCTGAATCCGCGCCCGGCTTGTCTCTGGCATCTGCTCGGCCAGAAAACGATCCAAGCGTTTGCCTTCATCCGCCGCCGCTGCCTGAAACTTCACTCCTTCAATTGACCACAAACCATCGCCTGTCGTGTGCCCGCTTCTCCCCAACCCGGCCGATTGGCCGACCCAATCGCTATGCTGAATCCTCGCCGCGAATGACTCACGGCCTTCCGGCTCACAACCTTCAGCGGCGTAAGTTCCCGCAAGCCGGCACACGGTAGGTCGTCATCGCAGCCGCTGGCGGGGGCAAGAATAGTACTCCCTCCGGTGACGCATTCGTCGCCTTCGCATTACCCTAAGAAGGAGTCGCGGGGACGCCGCGTCGAACCGCGAGCCACCGCCGCGCCCGCACCCGACATCGCACTGAAGCCGCAATGCATCGCCGCCCCGCCATCCCCCCCACCGCCCTCGTCCGGGCCACCCTCGTCTGGGCCAGCCTGCTTTGCGCCGGATTGCTGCCCTCTCAAACCGCCGCCCCCGGCAGCAAAGACGAAGCATTCGTGCCTTCGCCCCCACCCGAGCAGCCGCTGCCCTTCAGCCACAAGCTCCACGTCGGGCTCGGCGCGCAATGTACTGACTGCCACCAGATCAAGGATCCCGGCTTTCTCGCAGGCTATCCGCCCACCGGAACCTGCATGGCCTGTCACGCCGCCATCAAGACCGAAAGCCCACACATCCAGAAACTCGCCGAGTTGGACAAGCAAGGGAAACAAGTCCCGTGGGTCAAAGTTTACAAGGTTCCCGATTACGTCTACTTCTCACACGACTGGCACTACAACGAAACGAAGATCAGATGCCAGGAATGCCACGGCCCGGTCGCCGAACGCGATGCCATCTTCCAGGAAAAGCCCGTCACCATGATCGCCTGCATGTCCTGCCATGACCGCCACAAAGCTTCCACCGAATGTAACCTCTGCCACGACGGACAGTAACGGCGCGCGTGCTCCGCCTCGGCACCTGACAAGAAGAGCAGGCTAGTGGTATCACCAGCCGGGCCGGATCATTCGGGGCGGGAAACCTTGCGTCTTCGTTTCATTTCCACTGGAAGATGGTTACCGGGCGGGTGGAGGTTTTCGGCGGGCGAGCTGAAGGTTTTCAGGTTACGCGGAGAGGACGCCGCGGGCTCGCTCAATGCGTCCCGGCAACTCTTCGTACAGCGAGACGATGATCTCCTGGTCGGCTTCGAGTATAGCCAGCGCGCTGGGCTGTATGGCTCCGAAGGCGGCGCTGCTGCTGCGCCCGTCTACGAATGAGCGAGTCATGCTGGCCGCAGCGTGAATCACACACAAGCGCTGGACGAGATCGGGCGCCTCCGAGTACTCGAGTGGCGCTCTTGAGTGGCGGCAGGCGGCTGCGTAGATAGGCGGAAACAACCAGCCGTCCAACAGCCAACCACCCACGATTCCGCTCTCGAAGCCCAGCACCATCTTTTCCGCCTTAGCTTGGGAGATGCGCTGAGCCCGCTCGCGAATCTGGCGGAGTTGATTGGGGAAGAGCGACGCGAGGACGAGGTCGCCGACGTTGTGCAGCAGGCCGACCATCAGCATTTCTTCCGGGTCGCCGACCCAAGTCGCCGCCGAGAGGTCGCAGGAAACCGCGCCGGCGATCACGCCAAACTCCCGAATCGAGGTGGCCGGTTCACCTTCAGCTTTGAGAATGCCCAGCATTTCGGCTATCAAAATACGTTCCAGCATCAGGCGCAGCCGGCGGTGCCCTACTACGCCAACCGCCATCGCCAGAGTCGAGACGTGGCCGCTGGTGCCGAAGTAGGCGGAATTGGCCAGCTTGAGGACACGCGCCGCCAAACCCTGATCCGCGGCCAGAATCTGCTCGATCTGGCGGCCCGTGATCCGTGAATCCTCCAAAGCGTCGATGCACCTACGCACAACCGAATAAACGCAAGACACACCCTGCAAGGTCGCAACCTTTCGCTGGATCATTTCGGGTTGTAAAGTCGCGGATTGTAGTTTGTTCATAGGTAAGCCGGGCTCCGCGTCTCCAGGGGAGAGGGGACCGGGCTTGCGGAGTCATCATCAAGCACGCGGCGGACGGTCGCAATCAGGGTCTGGGCCGTATACGGTTTTGGCAAGAATGCGCTCGCGCCCCGGCTCACCGCGGTTGTCCCGCCTCCCTTGGCCGAATAGCCGCTTGACAGGATGACCCGAGCGCTAGGTTTGAGCTTGCGGATGTCATCAAATGCCGCCCAGCCAGACTTACGGGGCATCGTCAAATCGAGCAGCACGAGGTCGATATCGTCTTGAAAGCGCTCAAACATTTCGACCGCTTCCTGGCCATCGGCGGCTCCCAACACGGTGTAGCCCTGATCTCGCAGCACACTCAAACCCAAGGCGCGTACGGATTCTTCGTCATCGGCCAGGAGAATCGTCCCGGTCGCCGGTTTCGATGAGAGTGGGTCCTCTTGCGGTTGAGGTGTCACGGGGGCTTGCTTTGTGCGAGGGATCAGAATCCGGAACAAAGAACCTTCGCCGGGCCGGCTCTGCACCTCGATGCGCCCGGCGTGGTTGCTGATAATGCTGAAGACCATGGCGAGACCGAGTCCGGTTCCTCGCCCGGTCGCTTTCGTCGTGAAGAACGGATCGAAGATACGCTGTCTCGTTTCGGCATCCATGCCGCATCCTTCGTCGGAGATTTCGAGTTCGACTTGCTCTTCAGCCCTTTCGGGGAACGACGAAAGCCCCTGCTCATCTTGCGGCTTGCAGTTGCGCGAGCGGATGAGGATTCCGCCCGGTCCTCCGATGGCGTCGCGGGCGTTCAGCAGAATGTTCATCAACACCTGTTCAAGCTGGCTGGCGTCTCCCTTGACGTGCCACAAGTCGGCGCTGAGGTCGGTGACGATCCGGATGCGGGATCCGATAGTGGGCCGGAGCAGCCGCATGACGTTCGCGACACAGTCGTTGAGCGAAACCACTTGGACCCGCGAAGGCGCGCGCTTCCCGAAGCGCAGCAGCTGCGTGACAAGCTCCGCCCCGCGTTCGGCGGCGGCTTGAACATCAGAGAGGCCGCGGCTGGCGTCGTGATCCGTGCCCAGCTTCATCAAGGTCAGACTGGTGTGACCAAGGATGGCAGTGAGCAAGTTATTGAAATCGTGTGCGATGCCGCCTGCCAGGGTTCCGACGGCTTCCAACTTCTGAGATTGCAAGAGCTGCCGCTCGAGGTCCTTGCGGTCGGTCAGATCCTGGACCATCGACGCGATGGCGACGACCTGGCCGGTGTCGTCAAGCAAGGCGGTGTAAAACCACTCACATTCGATAACATGGCCGTCACGAGTTTGGTTCTTCCACTCGCGGAGGTGCGCCCCCTGCCCTTGTTTGAGGTTCCGCCAAACTTCCTGCGCGGCGGCTTGGTCATCCTCGCAGGCCAGAAACTCAAAGTAGCTGCGGTGGAGTACCTCCGAGTGCGGCCAGCCGAAGATCCTCTCGGCGCTTTGGTTCCATTCCTGCACGGCGAAGTTCAGGTCCCAAATGATGCACCCCAGCGGCATCTCGTTCACAAAAAATTCCAGCCGCTGTGCCAGGGCGCGTTGCGATCGTTCAATCAGGTGTTGTCGAGCCAGATTGCGGATCACCGACGTTGCTCCGATCATGATTCCGCCCAGATCAAGGGGCTTCAGATGCGCCTCCAGTTCGAGGGTGACACCATCACTTCGCAAGCCTCGATACTCGAATGACGGCTCCGATCGCCGATCTTCGAGACAACCCCGAAGATGCCGGTTCCATAGCGCCTTGTCGCCGGGGTGAACCAAAGCTTCGGCACGCTGAAGCAACTCCCGCCCCGGAGGAAGACCGAAGAGGCGGTGGAAGGCGCGGTTGGCGAACACAATCCTTCCTTGCAGGTCCTCAGTGGCGACCGCGTCGGTGATGTTATCGAGTAGATGTCGCAGCTGAACGGATTCGCGCCGCAATGCGCCGGACTCGGCGCGGGTTTTTCGGTGAGTGGCATGGACATACCAGGGCATCAGCGCAAGATAGCCACCCAGCGCGGCGGCGACCACAATCGTTCCGTATGCGTCAACCAGGCCTGAAACAAGATAGGCCATGACTAGGAGTCCCGTTCCGGCGGAGAAAATCCATGGAGAAAGCAATGTAGGGGGCCATGCGTTCCGCGCCGACGCCCTCGGCGCCACCGGCAGCGGCTGGCGGGCGGCCAGCATCAAGGCCCCCAAAGCGACGACTTGCGGCAGAGAAGGGGGCCAGGGCGGCGGCACAGCAAAGATTGCTTGCAGCGCCTGCGCGGCGACCGCAAGGCGGAGCCAGATCCAGGTGCTCCTAACTTCATGTATCCCGCCCCGTCGCTCCGCCGCAAACAACAAGATGAGCACACCGACCGACGCCGCCACCGGGATCGAGAGCGCGACCAACGTGCCGCGCTCGGCGCACATCCAAGCCGGGCCCGCGAATACGAGCAGCCAGACAAACCCCAGCGCTGAAAGCAAAAGATCGAGATAGGGGCGGTCCTGTTCCTCCCGGCCATCGCGGACCGCTGAACCTTCCAGGAATAGAAGTCCCAGCAAACCAGTAGCGGCGATGATCCCGTGACCTTGAATCTGATCGAGCCACTGCCCATACGGCAAACCGCCTCCCGCAAGCGGGCTCACGACCTCGATCGAGGCGCAAACGGCGCAGCAAGCGGCGGCCACGGCCGTTCCTCGCCATCCCCAGCGAAAACGAGTCGAGCCATACGTGCCCCGCCGCAGACAGAAAGCTGCCGCCGCCACAGCCAAGAGAGCGTAAGCCACCCGGCCCACAATATCGGGCAGCGGCATGCGAGGCATAACGAAGGCGGCCAGGGCCAGCGCCGCGAGCAGAGCCCGGCCCTTGTCCCAGCGTCTGACGCTGCTAAGGAATCTGCCTACGGACGGCAGCGCGAAGGTACGTTGAACCGAAGTCATGGAGGCGCGAGAGACTCTCGTACCCCTTATCGGATGCCCGCCGCCACCTCAGCAGTCCTTTAGGATGTCTAAAGTTACATACCCGCGATTGCATCGCCCAAAAGCGCGTTATTTACGAGGGCTAACGACGATCTCCATCGGGCACGGAGGACAGCGAGCGAGACACCTAAAGGGGCAAGTGACGCGCTCGACTTCGCATTAGACTCCATCGAGTCGCATCATGGAAATCGCAAGAGCGCGATCATGGTGAGGCCGAACGCCAAGCTCACTGATATGAGAACCAACCCCGCCAATCGTTCCGCGTGAATCTTGAACCATAGGTAGATGCCGGTCGCGCCGAGCAGCAGTAGCGCTACGGAGGTGAGAAACATGAGAAAACCCCAGAAGTTGTGGGGTCCGAACTCGTGATCCATGCCAAACGTTGTGTGCATCCATGTCAGGAGTGAAATCAGCGGCCAGACTTTCTTGGTCACCGCGACTTCGGGACTCCCGGTCTTGTAGTCGATCTCGTGAATCGTACCCATCCGCCCAATCAGAAACTCGAAGCCATCATCCTTCTCTTCGATGTCGAGAACAAATCCCCGGTAACCCTGCTGGTCCATCAGCAGCCGGCCTAGCGCTCGCGGACTCGTTGCCTGTGCCGGGTCAACCGTCACGGTCATTTCAGCCGATTCAGGCTCAGTAACAAACCAATCGTTGTGGGCAAACTGGACGCTGCTTACGCCAAACAGCAGTATGAACGGACAGAAGAACAATCCGAGCAGCAGGTGTGAGTTGCGAAGAAAGCGGAACATGGTCTACCGAATCACCCAGTAGAATGCGATAAAAACCGCCATACTGGCCGCCAAAGAAACCTGCGCCCAGCGATGCCTGGGCCTTGAAGCGAGCCACAGATACACACCCGACAGGGCCATCAAGATCAACGACCAGATCGCGAACTCGACATACCAGGCCCACAGTTGCGTCCGGAAGTCCGGGTGCGCCGAAGACGGCGTCATCTCATGCAAATGAAAGAGAAACTGCAAGGTATCGAAAGGCTGTTTCTCGATCCGCAGCTTACCTTCTCGTTCGAACAGGGTCGTTTCGAACCTCGCGGCGGCTGTCCCAAACCTGATGCGCAGGTTGTTCTCCGAGTCGCGCCGAATGCCCCAATCCGGGGCCGTTCCCGTCAACGGGATCTTGGCAGTGGCATGGACGTGGTCCGCCAGGCCGCGGTCGTCGAGCCCTCCGGGAGCCTGATAGTCGATGACTCTCGCTGACGGAGCCGGTTTGGGCCGCTTGTTCGGATCCGGCAGAACGGTCGCGGCAATGCCGACGACGCCGAAAATAACGAGGACCGTAAAGTTCAGGAGCCCGACGTACATGTGAATCTTCTTGATCCAGCGCGTCATACTCGTACCTGACGATAACCTCACTGAAGACGAACTATCGATTCGCTGAGAAGAATTCCCGGGTCAGGCGGGTTACGACATGCAGCGAACCAAGCACGGCGATCAGATTCGGGATCGCCATCAGGCCATTCAGAGTATCGGCGATATCCCAGATCACATGCAGGCTCCCCGTGGCGCCGAGGTATACGAAACCGATCCAGACTAGGCGATAGGGCATACTCACCTTCGTCCCAAACAGATAGGTCGCTCCGGTCTCGCCGTAGTAGGCCCAGCCGATTACGCTCGAGAATGCGAAGAGAATCAGGGCAACGCTGACAATGGTATCTCCCGAGCCGCCCGGAAGACCAATCTCGAACGCCCGGGCCGCCATGGCCGCACCCGTTTCGCCGGACTGCCAGGCGCCGGTCGCGAGCACCACGAACGCGGTCAACAGGCAGACAACGATCGTATCGACGAAGACCTCGAAGATGCCATACATGGCCTGCCGCGAGGGGTGGTCCGTCACGGCTGAGCTGTGGACCATCGGTGCGCTCCCGAGACCGGCTTCGTTCGAGAACATACCGCGCGCGATGCCGTACCTGACGGCGGAAGCCACCGTTGCGCCCGCGAATCCGCCCGCCGCCGCCTGGCCCTGAAAGGCGGAAGAGAGAACCAACCCGACAACGTGCGGTATCTGGTCGATATAGACCACCAGAATCCACAGGGCGCCCAAGAAATAGACGGCGCACATGAGCGGGACGAGAAACTGCGTGACCTCCGCGATTCGTTGAATGCCCCCGAGGACGACCAATGCAGTCAGCCCGCACAGCGCCAGACCACTAGCCCAGGGCGGAATGCCGAAGCCGCTCTGGGCGGCCTCAGCCACCGAGTTGGCTTGCACCATATTGCCGATGCCGAAGGCAGCCAAGGCTGTCAGCGCCGCGAAAATCGTCCCCAGCCAACGTAGCCCGAGTCCCTTCGAGAGCACATACATCGCACCGCCGCGCACGATGCCGCGGTCGTCCTTTTCCCTGTAATTCAGCGCGATGGCGATCTCGGAATACTTCGTCGCCATGCCGACGACGCCCGACACCAGCAGCCAAAATACCGAGCCTGGACCGCCCAGGTAGATCGCCGTTGAGACACCCGCGATGTTACCGACGCCAACCGTCGAAGCCAGAGCAGTTGAAAGAGCCTGGAACGGCGTCACTGTTCCTTCGCCCGTGGCCGGCTGAAACAGCTTGCCGAGCACCTCCTTAAACGCGAAGCCCAGGTGGACAAACTGTACTCCCCGCGTCGCGAAGGTCAGCACGATCCCGGCGCCGATCAGCAGCACCATCATGGGCGGTCCCCAAACCAGGCCGTTGACGGTTTGATGAAGCTCGTTCAGTGTGTCCAACATTCCCCTGTGCTCCCCCTGTTATGCCTGCCTGTTACCGCTTCAGAACGAAGTCGGTTTCATACATTTCATAGACGGCCGGCGTCATCCCCAGGCGACGGTAGGTGCGCTGGGCGTTGTGGTTCGATTTGTCCACATAGAGCCTAATACCGCACACGTTCCGCTGTCTCGCGGCCTCCGCCGACACCCATTCATGGAGTCGGGTGTAGATTCCACGGCCTCGCGCTCCGGGGTCAACGTAGACGCTCTGGATCCACCAGAACGTGCCGTTGCGCCAGTCGCTCCACTCGAAGGTGATCATCAACTGGCCCACGACGCGGGCATCTGCTTCGGCTACGACGTAGACCCCCTTGGCGGCGTCGCTGACAACGGCGCGCACACCGCTTAGAAGCCGTTCCCGATCGAACTCGATTTTCTCGATCTCTCGCGCCATGGCCGCGTTGTGATCGGCGATCGTCAGCGCGTCTGCTTCCGTGGCTCGGCGAATGCTGATGTTCATGATTCCCGCACCCTTCGGCTTGAGGGGGCCGCGACTAACCGGTGCGACGCACCGGCTGAACCCGCCCCCACGGCGAAGTTCGGCAACGCATAAGCATAACTCATGAGACGACCGGTATCATTCAACGACCTCACAGCCGGGATGACGGCCGGTTCCTTGGGGGTCGGCGGGTGCGGCGCGGCGGTTAAGATAAACACTTGCGGACCCAACTGATCGAAGTATCCGGCGAGTCGCCTGCCGACGAGGCGCTCCACAAGGCCGCCGACGCCATCAGGGCCGGCAAAGTTGTGTCGATCCCGACAGACACCTTGTATGTACTGCTGGCCGACCCGTTCAGCTTGCGGGCCGTCGCCGCGGTATTTCAGGCCAAGGGCCGCGAGTCGCACCGCTCGCTGCCCATCCTCGTCGATTCGTTGCAGATGGCGGAGGACTACGCCGCTCACCTCACGGCTCGTTTCTACTTGCTCGCGCGGCGCTTCTGGCCGGGTCAGTTGACGATTATCGTGCCCGCCTCGCCCAAGCTACCACTCAAGGTTACCGGTCACACGGGCCGCTTGGCCGTACGCCAAGCCGACGCGGTGATACCAAATCGGCTAATCGAAATTCTTGGGACGCCCGTGATTGCGACCTCGGCGAATCGATCGGGCCAGCCAACCTGCCGCAGCGGCTTCGAGGTTCTCGGCGTGATGGACGGCCGGGTCGCCCTCATTCTCGATGCCGGGGCTGTCGCCGGGCCGGGTGCCACGACTGTCGATATCACCGACCCTGACTGGAAAATGATCCGGGCCGGGGCGATATCGGAATCCGCGATTGACGCAGCGCTCCAGCCTTAGCCCCGCGCTTCTTACCATCTGCCGTGCCCCTGTTTTTCCTGCGCGAAGATTCCGCAGTTGCGGCCAGGGGCTCGATAGTCAATCATTGAGTCTTAGCTTGGAACGTTTGTGAGGAACCCATGAATCGTCGCGACATGTTTCGAATCGCCACCGGCGGCGCCGCCGTCAACATGGCCGGACTGATGGCTAACCCGGCCTTCGCCTACCGGCCCAGTCCCCAGGAGCGGCAGGCCCAGAACGGGTTGCCCGCGCTGAAGATCACCAGCGTCAAGGCGATCCTGGTGGCGGCGCCGAGCATTCGGTTGACGGTCGTCAAGATCGAGACGAGCGAACCTGGCCTGTACGGTCTCGGCTGCGCCACGTTCAACCAGCGCGCCAAGGCGGTCGTCTCAGCGGTGGATGACTTTCTGGCGCCTTTCCTATTGGGCAAAGACCCGGACCACATCGAGGACATCTGGCAATCGATGTATGTGAGCTCGTATTGGCGCAACGGCCCGGTACTCTACAACGCCATGAGCGGCGTCGACCAAGCCCTTTGGGATATCAAGGGTAAGCGTGCCAACATGCCCGTCTATCAGTTGCTCGGCGGTAAGACTCGCATGGCAGCCGACTGCTATGCCCACGCCTCGGGGGATAGCTTCAAGGAAGTCGAGGACATGGCGCGCGGTTTTATTGAAGAAGGCTATCGGCACGTGCGCATCCAGGTCGGGATTCCTGGCATGGCGAACTACGGCGCGCGAGGCGGCGGAGGCGGCGCAGCGACCAACGAGGCCAGCCAGTTACCGCCACCCCCTGTTGGTCCGCCGCGGGAAGGCATCTACGAGCCCGGCCCTTATGTACGAATTGTCCCTAAGCTCTTCGAGCACATGCGCCTGACATTAGGCGACGAGATCGAACTACTACACGACGTTCACGAACGGGTTTCTCCTGATCAGGCGCTGAATCTGTGCAAGGAGTTGGAACAATACAAGCCGTTTTTCATCGAAGACCCGCTGGCGCCGGAACAGATCGGCTACTTTAAACACATCCGCGCGAACACGACGACTCCTATTGCGATGGGCGAGCTGTTCAACAGCCCGCACGAGTTCATCGGCCTGGTCACCGAGCGCCTGATCGACTACATGCGTGTTCACGTTTCGCAGATTGGCGGGCTGAGCCCAGCGCGAAAACTGGCGGCGCTGTGCGAATGGTTCGGGGTACGGACGGCTTGGCATGGCCCCGGCGACGTGTCACCGATCGGTCACTGCGCCAATATTGCTCTTGACCTTACGTGCTACAACTTCGGGATTCAGGAACGCAGTGTCTTTCCGGAGCAGACGCAAGAAGTCTTCCCTGGTTGCCCGCAACTGAAGGACGGCTATTTCTGGGCCAACGAACGGCCCGGTTGGGGTGTCGAGATCAATGAGCAAGCGGCAGCGAAGTATCCCGCTGACCGGCTGCCGAAGCCGTTTGACTACAGTTGGGGTGCGACGCGGCGGCGGGACGGGTCGATCGTCCGGCCGTAGCGTATCCGGATTTAGGGTGCCGCGAAGCGCCCTTCGCGTAAGAAGGTCAGACAATCGCGATGCGGCCGGTGCGGAGAATCTTGGCATCGGACGTTACAAGCGGTAGCCCGTGACATACGGCCGTCGCGGCGATAATTCGGTCCGCTGGGTCGCCGGAAAACTCGCGATCAAACTGACTGGCCTCATAGGCGATGGCGGATGTCAGAGGGAGAATGATTGTCAACGCATCGCTCTCGATCTCCTCAAGCCACTCTCTGACGGGTAGCGGGGGATCGAGGCGGCCTCGCTCAACGGCCGACGCTAACTCCCAAAGCGTAATCGCGCTCACCGCCAGCGCGTCGCCCTTCTTCTCGGCGTCGAGGAAGAAGGCTTTCTGACGACGAGAAAGCCGCCGGGGTTCGATCGTCCACCAAGCCAGAATGTGGGTGTCGAGTACCGCCCGGATCTTCAAAATGCTGAGTCCCACTCACTGGCCGCATTGAAGGCGACAAGATCTCCCTTGATCTTGCCCTTGCCTTCCCAGCGACCCATCATCGGTTTTCGATCGGACTGAAGCGGGGTCAATTTTGCAACCGGGCGGCCACGCTTAGTAATGATCAAAGCGTCGCCAGTCGCGGCCACGTCGTCGAGCACCTTGAGGCACTTCGCTTTGAACTCGCTGGCGGCCATGGAGACTTCTTTCATGGCCTCATGATAGAAATGACCATATGACTAGTCAAGTGGTCATCTGGGATGATCGCCGGCGTCACGCCGTGCGCATGCGCTCTTCTTTGCCTTTCGAGAGGGCTGCCTGGGCCGCCGCCAGCTTGGCGATCGGAACACGAAAGGGTGACGCGCTGACGTAGTTTAGGCCCGCATGGACACAGAACTCGACTGACTTCGGATCGCCGCCATGCTCGCCGCAGATTCCGATCTCGAGGTTGGGACGAGTCTTGCGGCCTTTCTCGATCGCGATCTTAATCAGCGCGCCGACGCCTTCCCGGTCGAGAACCGCGAACGGGTCTTGCTCGAAGATGTGCCGCTTCTGATACTCCTGAATAAACGAGCCGGAATCGTCGCGCGAGAATCCGAAGGTCGTCTGCGTCAGGTCGTTCGTGCCGAAGCTGAAGAACTCGGCTTCCTCGGCGACTTTGTCGGCTGTAAGCGCACCGCGCGGCACTTCGATCATTGTGCCGACCATATAGTCCACCTTCATGCCGGCGTTTGCGAACACCTTCTCGGCGGCCTCTACAACGATGCGCTTCTGGTCCCGCAGCTCGCGGACATCTCCGACAAGCGGAATCATGACTTCGGGAATCACTTTGATGCCCTTTTTCGCGCACTGCACAGCCGCTTCGAAAATGGCCTGCGCCTGCATCTCGGTGATCTCGGGAAAGGTAATGCCGAGACGGCAGCCGCGATGCCCGAGCATCGGGTTGAACTCATGTAGCTCTTCCACTCGCTCCAGAAGCTTTTCTTTCGCTTTGAGTCCGTGGTGCTTCTTCGAGGCTTTCAGCGTCGCGATCTCGACCATCAGGTCTTCGCGCTTCGGGAGAAACTCATGCAGCGGCGGGTCGAGAGTACGGATGATGACCGGATAGCCATCCATCACCGTGAACAGGTCGCGGAAGTCTTTACGCTGCATCGGCAGGAGCTTCTTGAGGGCCTTGCGGCGATCCTTTTCGTTGTCGGCGAGGATCATCGCCCGCATATGCTCGATGCGTGCGCCTTCGAAGAACATATGCTCGGTGCGGCAAAGGCCGATGCCCTCGGCGCCGAACTTGCGAGCTTTCTTCGCATCACGCGGCACCTCGGCGTTGGCGCGGACACCGATCGTGCGGAAGGTGTCTACCCATTCCATGAATTTCGCGAAATGGCCACTGGAAGGGTCCGGGTCAATCGTCTGGGCCTGTCCGGCGAAGACGTCTCCGGTCGTACCGTCGAGCGAAAGCCAATCGCCTTCCTTGAGTATCTTCTTGCCGGCCTTGAGACGTTTCGCTTTGGTGTCTACGTTCAGATCACCGGCTCCGGCTACGCAAGGTGTTCCCATGCCCCGAGCAACGACGGCCGCGTGGCTCGTCATACCGCCACGCGAAGTCAGAATGCCCTTGGCGACTTCCATACCGTGGATGTCATCGGGGGTGGTTTCGGCGCGCACCAAAAGGACTGGGCCTTTCGCGGCTTGTTTGACGGCCTCGTCGGCGGTGAACACGATGCGGCCCACGGCCGCTCCCGGCGATGCGGGCAGGCCGACGGCCAAGCGGCTAAGCGATGCCGCCGACTTCTTTTCCAGAACCGGGTGCAGTAACTGGTCCAACTGGGCCGGATCGACGCGCAGCACGGCCTCTTCTTTTGAAATCAGTTTCTCCTCGGCCATTTCGACGGCGATGCGAACAGCGGCCGGACCGGTGCGCTTGCCGTTACGCGTCTGCAGCATGTAGAGCTTGTGGTCCTGGATCGTGAACTCGAAATCCTGAACATCCCGGTAATGATTTTCGAGATTTGTCGTAATCCGTTCAAGCTCGTGGTACGCGTCAGGCATCAAGTCTTTCAGCTCAGAGATCGGCCGCGGCGTACGAATACCGGCCACAACGTCTTCGCCCTGGGCGTTCGTGAGGAACTCTCCATAGAAAACTTTCTCGCCCGTGGCGGGGTTCCGTGTAAACCCGACGCCGGTCGCCGACGTTTCGCCGAGATTGCCAAAGACCATCGTCTGCACATTCACCCCAGTGCCAAGGTCGACGGAGATCTCGTTCATGCGGCGGTAGTGATTGGCACGCGGGTTGTGCCAGGAACGGAAAACCGCGTCACGCGCCATGTCGAGCTGTTTGCGTGGGTTCTGAGGAAAATCGGACTTGGTCTTCTTCTTGACGAGCGCTTTGAACTGATCGGCCAGCTGTATGAGATCGTCAGCGGTCAGATCGGTATCGAGCTTCGCCTTGCGCTTCTTCTTGAGGGCGGTGAGCTGATCCTCGAACTGGTCCCTCTCGATCTCGAGCACGACGGCCCCAAACATCTGGATGAAGCGCCGGTAGCAATCGTAAGCAAAGCGCGGATTTCCAGACTTCTTCGCGAGTGCTTTGGTCGTCTTGTCGTTCAAGCCGAGGTTGAGAATCGTATCCATCATGCCGGGCATGGAAAACTTCGCTCCCGAGCGAACGCTGACCAGTAACGGGTCCTGGGAGTCCCCGAGTTTCTGCGCCATTGTCTGTTCGAGCTTCTGGAGTTGCTGCTCCATCTCGGCCTGGATCGCGGCGGGGACTTTATTGCCGTTCTCGAAGAACAGGTTGCAAACTTGTGTCGAGATCGTGAAGCCCGGCGGAACAGGCACGCCGGCCTTGCTCATCTCGGCGAGCCCGGCGCCCTTGCCGCCGAGGGTGTCCTTCATCGTCCCGTCACCCTCGGTGTTTCCTGATCCGAATGCGTAGATATGCTTACTCATACTTGTTGCTCTCCATTTGCTATTCCTGTGGGCCAACTCGCCGCTTCTGGGTTAGCCCGATACGATTTCCGCGAAGTCCGCGATCGTTGAAAACTCGGTCAGTACGTGGGCCAGGAAGGTGAGCCGATTGTTCTTGATCGTTGCGTCTTTCGCCATCACGAGCACATCGTCAAAGAACTTATCCACCGCGGGGCGCAAAGATGCAATCGCGGTCAAAGCCGCGACGAACTCGTCCGCTTGCTTGAGGCTGCTCACTTGCTCCCGCAGGCTCTCGACAGCGGCGTGCAGGTCAGCTTCCGCGCCTGCCGCGAGCAGTGCGGGATCGACACTCTGTTTGGCGTACTTATTGACGCCCCCGGCCTGCTTGAGAATGTTTTCGATGCGCTTAAAGCTGACCGCGAGTGGTTCAAAATCAGGTGTCGGACGCACCTTGGAAATCGCCTCCGTACGGAGGGCGACATCAAGCGGAACGTCTGAAGATGCCTTTATCACGGCGTTGACTTCGTCGTAACGGTAGCCGCGCACATCACGCAGGTAGTAGCGCAGTCGGTCAACGAAGAACTCACGCAGATCACCCGACTTGTCGCCCGCGCCTGAGACCTCGCAGAGCCGGTCGATCGAAAGCGCCAGCTTGCCTTCGATCAGAATGCGGATGATTCCGTAGGCCGCTCGGCGCAGCGCGAAGGGGTCTCGGGAACCGCTCGGCATCATGTCGGCGCGAAAGAATCCGCCCAGCGTATCGAGCTTATCGGCGATAGCGACCAGCTGGCCGGCGAGGCCACGCGGAACGGCATCGTCCGGGCCGACCGGCAAATAGTGATCGTAAACTGCGTCGGCCGTTTCCTGAGCTTCGTTTTGGTGCGCCGCGTACAAACCGCCGACGACTCCCTGCAGTTCAGGAAATTCGCCGACCATCTCGGTCGTCAAGTCGCACTTGGCCAGTTCGGCGGCGCGGCGGGCATATTGGCGCGTGGAATCATCAAGACTGAGCGCGGAGCCGATCTCGTGGACGATCTTCGCGGTCCGCTTGCTCTTTTCACGGTAGGTACCAAGTTCGGCGTGAAAGACGACGCCATCAAGGTCGGCGACGCGATCGGCCAATAACCGCTTCTGATCGACGTCCCAGAAGAAACGGGCGTCGTTGAAACGGGCTCGCAACACGCGTTCATGGCCGCGCTGAATCTCGCCGTCCGGGTCACCATCCAGGTTCGCGACGGCGATGAAGCGGGGTTGCAGCTTGCCGTTTTCGTCCTCAATGGCGAAGTAGCGCTGATGATGCTGCATCACCGTTTCGAGAACTTCCTCGGGCAGCTTGAGAAACTCAGTCTCGAAACCGCCGAGGATTGGCGTTGGGTACTCGGTCAGATAGCCCAGCGTCTTGAGGAGCTTGTCGTTCTTGCGCACGCGCAATCCGCTGGGAACGAGTTGGTTGGCCAGTTTTTCAATACGCTCCCGCCGCTGTTGTGCCGAGAGCAGCACGTAGTTTTCGCTGAGTTGCTGTTGGTAGTCGCTCCAGCCGCCAACCGCGATGTTCGCCGAGCCAAGTCGCCGGTGCCCCTGCGTGAGCCCGGCGGCCGCGACGCCCGCGATCTCAAACGGCACGACCTTGCCGTCAAGCAAGGCTAGAAGCCAACGAATCGGCCGGATGAAGCGCGGGCCGGTCTTGGCGGTCCAGTACATGGTTTTCGGGAAGTGAATCTTCTCGATCACGTCAGGAATAACTTCTCCGAGAATGTCGCCCGCGGGCCGGCCCAGGACCCGTTTCTTGACAAAAAGCCGGCTATCCTGGCCAACCTCGATTTGGCTGATCTCGACATCCGTGCGTTTGGCGAATCCTAGACCGGCCTTGGTCGGATTGCCCTTCTCGTCGAAAGCGATGTTCTTGGGCGGGCCGGTCAAGACTTCGTCTTTATCGACTTGCCGCTGCTTGACGCCCTCCGCCACCAACACCAGACGTCGCGGGGTAGCGTGCGTGGTGCAAGTGACTCCCGCGTGGAGATCCGCCTGTTCGAGCGCCGCCAGAAAGTTGCGTTCGAGGTGCTCGCAGGCAGGCTCGATCATCCAATCGGGAATCTCTTCGGTGCCGATCTCAAGCAGGAACTCAGCCATTAGCCGACCACCTCCTGCTGCGTCATCCATGCGCCGGCCACAGCCACGGCCAGCTTGCGGACCCGCTGGATCATTGCTGCCCGTTCGGCCACACTAATCGCGCCTCGCGCATCGAGCGTATTGAACAGATGCGAACACTTGAGTACCTGGTCGTAGGCCGGCAGCAGCGGGAACCTGGCTTGCTCTTTCGGATCTTCGAGCCCGCTGTATTCAGTAATCAATCGTGCACTCTCGGCCTCGTGGATCTCGAACTCGTTGCGGACGGCCTCGACATCGGCTTTCTCGAAGTTGTAGACCGAGTATTGCTGCTCGTCGAGGAAGCGCACGTCGCGATAGGTCCAGGTTTCGTTCCACTGGATGTCGAAAACGCTGTCGACGTTCTGCAGGAATGCCGTCAGGCGTTCCAGGCCGTAGGTGAGCTCAACGGGCACGACCTCGAGGTCGATTCCGCCGCACTGCTGGAAGTAGGTGAACTGTGATATCTCGAGCCCGTCGAGCATCACTTGCCAACCGATACCCCAGGCGCCCAGCGTAGGTGCTTCCCAGTTGTCTTCCTCGAGCTTGAAGTCGTGCCGTCGCAGGTCGATGCCGATCGCTTCAAGACTTCGCATGTATTGCTCGATAATGTCGTTAGGCGAAGGCTTCAGAATCACCTGAAGCTGCATATGTTTATAGAGCCGGTTGGGGTTCTGGCCGTAGCGGCCGTCGGCCGGGCGGCGGCTCGGCTGCACGTAAACCGTGCGGTAAGGTTTCGGCCCCAGCACGCGCAGAAACGTTTCCGGGCACATCGTGCCGGCGCCGACCTCGATGTCGAGCGGTTCCTGGATGATGGCTCCCTGCTCGGCCCAGAAAGACTTGAGCTTGAGAATGATGTCCTGATACGTCTGCATCGTTGTGAGCGGAGAAGAGAGCGGCCAGGCCGGGGACCCGGCGCGAAGAAAGGTCAATCTTCTGTTATAGCTGACTGAGAACCTTCGCGGTTTTGAGCCGCTGCTCGAAGTGAAACTCGAGGCGCTGGGTAATGAAGCGGAAAAGATCGTCAAAGGGTCCATTCAGGGTGACCTGCTCGCGCAAATCGGGCAGTGAGCGGCGGAGCATGGCGCGCGCCAGCCGCCGTGACGAGGGCCTGAGCGGCCAGGAGTCCGGCCCACGGAAATCAGCGGAAACTAGACCGTCTTGGAACCGCTCGAAATAGGCCGTTTCGTCCGCACCCAACTCCACGCCGCTTTCGATACAAGCGTGCAACGGGGGCAGCCAGCCTCCCAGCCGAAGGGACCAGAGGCCAAAATAGGTGAGGGCGTGCGAGAGCCAGCGTGGAATATCGGATGACGATCCGGCCGGCCCCGCGGGGCGCCCGCCGGGCTGCGTGTCAGGAGAGTCACCGTTCGAATCCGCCGTTACGAGGGCGGGCGCATCGAACGCAGCCAGCTTGCCGCCCATACCTTCCCGGATTTCGTCCAACACGAGCAGCAACAACCGAAAATAGGGATCGTTGGGTTCGTGGTCGGGGAGTAGTTTATCGCTAACTTCGGCCAGAAAATCGAGTGCAACGCTGACGGTGTAGTCGGCCTTGAGAAAGACGGGCGGGTTCAACAGCTCACAGCCGTCGAGGCGGGCCAACTCCTGATTCTCGCGCAGGAAGTAATACAGATGAACATGGGAAAGCCGCTCCAAACCCGATCCCCAGCGGCTCTTGGGACGCCGCGCCGCGCGGGCGATGCCACGCAGCTTCCCCCGATCGCGGCTGATGAAGCTGACGATCAGGTCGGCCTCGCGATAAGGGTACGTTCTGAGGACTAGGCTTTCGCTTTCGCGGGCAGGCATAGGCAGGCGGCTACGCCGGATTCCATCGTTCAGGATAACAACGCTTGTAGCGGGTACCTACGCTGCTCCGGGAGCAGAGTACCGAGATCGCGCAACCTAAGGCGCCGGCCGCACGGCAATGGTCACGTCCGCGCGGCTTCGGATGCTGGTACCGTCGTCGCACACGACCTCGATCTGGATCGGGACGGCGTCTCCCGGCTCGACGTTCGGAACGATCGCGTTGATCTGGTTGAGCCCCACAAAAAATGCCTGCAACCCCGAGAACAGAGTCACACCCTGAACCTGACTGCCTGCAGGGCCGAACCAGACTCGCACTTCCTTAACGGTCTGAAGCGGCGGACCGGCCGGGGGGATATCGCCCGTTTCCACGACGCCGTCCAGTAGTCCCAAACCGTTGGCGAAAATGACGATGACGCCACCGACAGCCGCCGGCTGATCGTCGATCATGCATTCCCCTGGAAGAACAATTCCCAGCGCCTCCAATTTCGGGCACACAGAACCCTCTGATTGCGCGATTGAACCAGGGATGACATCATCTTCGGCCGAGAGCTTGAAATTCTGAATTGCCGCCAGCCCGCCGCCGAACTCGAACGTAAAGATACCCGGCGACGCTTCCGCTACTGGGACCGTGCGGGGCGGACTTACCACCTTCTCGCCCGTGAAGACCGTCGCGGTCACAAATCCCGAGCTCGTATCAAGGCCCCAGGGTAGCTGGGCATTGATCTGGTCGAACCCGGCCGTTGCACCGCCATCAAAGGCCAGGAAGAGGGCCGCTTCCATCGGGTCGTTGACACCGTCATCGAACACGACGCGCACCCCGCCCAACTCGGTTGGCAGCGGAATCTCTAGCGCGGCCTCTGTGGAGAGCACCATGTTGTCGCCGAAGATCGAGACGATCGAACCGGGTGTGGCGGCGTGTGCTTCGAGTTCCGGGCCGGCGAAAGTTGCTGCGTTGACAACGCCGTCCTGGCGAATGAATGGGGTCTGGTCGCCAATCAAAAGCAGATTGACCGTGATGACAACGGCCTGCTGCTCCCCTTTCGTCGCCTCGGAAATCGTGATTTCCGCTTCGTGGGATCCCGCTGTCAGGCCGAATGGGTCCACTGTGACGGTGATGGCGTCAACTTCCGTTTGCTGAGACGACGTCACAACGGTTCCGAACAAGGGATCGACCATCAACCAGGGCTCGGATGTCGCGATGACGTAGTTCAACGTCCCGTTCCCGGCGTTGGCTAGGTTAAACATCTGCGCCGCTGGAAGCTGCCCGCTGGGCGGCGCTTCGAAGCTAAGGTCCCCAACAGTCACCGCCGGCCGCGGCGGATTCGCCACGATGTTCAGCATGACCATCAAGGTTGCCAACAGGCCTTCACCGGTGTCACGGATTTCGATTTGGCCGGTAAACATGCCGGCTCCCAAACCGGCCGGGTTCACCGTCGCCGTGATGGCATCCGATTCTCCGCTCGACACGCCTTCCGAGGGAGAAACCAATAGCCAGGGAACGTTGTCGGTGATCTTGTAGTTGAGGGTGCCTCCCCCGCTATTACGTACGGTAAACGGTTGGATCTGTGGTCCGGCGCCGTCGAGGATGTCGAAACTCAGTTCGTCGATTGCGAGCCCGATCGCGGGAGGTCCCACGCCGCTCAATACGAGCCGCACTCTGATCTCGGCCGGCTCGCTGCCGTCACCCCGAGTCACAGTAATGGCTGCCCGGCGTTCACCGGCAGCGAGCCCCGCCGTCTCAATCGAAACGTTCACGGGGTCCTCCTCGCCGCTGGACGAGCCGGCAGTCGTGTTGAGCTGCACCCAGTCCACGTCCGCGGAGACAAGATAATCTAACAGCCTGTGGCAGAATACCCTGTTTTCAGGCGGCGAGAAGCAGCGGGGTGGCCAGCGGCGCGCC
>JAQBUE010000234.1 GCA_027624045.1 Acidobacteriota bacterium | reverse complement strand
GCGCCGCTGGCCACCCCGCTGCTTCTCGCCGCCTGAAAACAGGGTATTCTGCCACAGGCTGATAAGGTTCCAGGCCGAAACGACGTCGGCCCACCGGAATCGCCGCCCCAGTATAACAATCGTTGCGTCCATTGCAAAATCGGGCAGGCGACAAATCGTCGACGCCCAATAAAAGGTTCCCCTGGGTAGCCACGTCCCACGCGGCGGAAACTCGAGACTGGCCTCAGATCCTTTTCCCAGCGCGGCGGTGCTAGAATCCCTCCGAGGTTCGCCATGCCGACTTTACGCCCACGTCCCTACTTGCGTTTGTATCTGCTGACCTTGTTCGTTCTGCTGCTGGGCTATTCCCAGGTACGAGATTCCCAGATACGCGACTCCTCATTGCGGCCGGATTTTTCGGCCGAGCTGACCGTCGTGACGCGGCGCGCGGATACGGGCGAGGTGGTTCCTTCCCGCGTCTACCTTTTCAAGGGAAATCGGCCGTACCGGCTCAGTCCGGTGGATGCCATGTTGCCGTTGCGGGTCGATTCCTTCTATCGCGAGCGCCTATGGCGGCAGGGTGCCGACTCCAAGGTGCTCGAAGTGACGGCGCGTGATGACTCGCACTTCATTCTGCTTGAGGGGCGGGCCTCATTTCACCTGCCGCGCACGCGCACCGACGAAGGCGAGAAGTACCGCCTGGAGGTCTATCACGGGATGTTCTTCGCGCCGGCCGAGGTTGAGTTCACCTTAGAGGCCGACGAAGCGAAGACCATCACGATTGATCTCAAGCCGATCGCACCCGGGCGGCAGGAGCGCTGGCTCGCGGCCGACGATCACATCCACTTGATGCGGGCGAAAGAAGATGACGAGGTGTTCCTGGGGTGGCTGCAAGCCGAGGATCTGGCTGTGGGCAATTTCCTGGAGTTGCAGCGCCAGCAGCACGCCGCCTTGCAGTATGCCTTTGGGCCCAAGGGCGAGGCTCGCGCCAAGGGATACTCGATTCGTTCCGGTCATGAAACGCGCAGCCGCTTCTATGGGCACACGATCGTGCTCGGCCCCGAGGAGATGATCCGGCCGTTGAGCATCGGCCACATGTATGCGAACTCGCCTGTCGCTTATCCGTTTCCGACGGTCTTTTTCCAGCAAGGCAGGGACGCGGGCGGGCTGGCGGGCTTCGCTCATTTCTACGGCAGTCAACCGAATTCCAGCTTGATTATGAACCTGGCGCGGCAGACGCTCGACTTCGTTGAGTTGTTCCAATTCGGCGTGCTTCACACCGACTCCTGGTACGAGCTGCTGAACGCGGGCTTCCGGGTCGTGGGGCTGGCTGGCAGCGACTTTCCGGCCAACTTGCGGCCCGAGGACTGGCCCCGCATCTTCCCCCTGCTAGGACCTGAACGCGCCCTCGTCAAGGCCGAGCCGGGCTCCTCTTCCTCTGCCTCCGCCTATGACATCTGGCAGGCCGGCGTGCGGAAAGGGGCGGTGCTGGTTTCGAACGGCCCGCTGCTTGAGTTCACCGTGAATGGCAAGTCTTCCGGCGCGACAGCCTCTTGGACGGGAAGCTCGGAAACGCTGCAAGGGGAAGCGAGCGCCGTCTTCCACCGCCCGATCGAGAAGCTCGAGATCATTGTCAATGGGCGCGTCGTGGCAACCAAGGTGGGCGACACGAAGCAGACGGAGTTGAAGCTGCCGTTCGAGGTCTCGGTCAGCGAGAGTTCATGGATCGCGGCGCGGGCCAGCGCGCTTCATCGCAAAGGCGAGTTCGAGATTTGGGCTCATGCGAATCCGGCCTACTTTCTCAAGGATGGCACGCCGGTCTACGTCGAGGCGGACCGTAAAGCGATTCGCGAGCGCTGGGAAAAGGAGGCCGAGTATTACCGCAATCCCGCGCTCGTATTCGAGCAAGAAGAGCAGCGCCAACATCTGCTGCGGATCGTTCAAGAGACGCGCGACATCCTCGCCGCCGCACCGCTTCGGTAACACAGCATCGGCCACCATCAGGTCGTGAGCAGTGCCTGCCGGCAGCCTCGCCCGCAGCCACGCCGCTGTCGAGAACCGCACCAGCCTTCCGGCTCGTTGCTGACTCACCCGCGGTCTCCTTTCCCCGCAACCGGCTTTTTCCGGCTCTTTCCATCTCTTCCAGCGCGCCGAGGATTTGGGAGCGCGTAGACCCGAGGGACGGCGGGTTCGTTTGGTTCGACCGGTAGGCGGGTTCAAAGCCGACCCGAGCTGGGTGAGCGCGGCTAAGTCCCTTGTCATCTTCGAGAAGTTTTTCATCGAGGCTTGTGAGCGCTGAAGCCAAACCGCACGCGATTCCTTCGCCAGCCGGGGATAGAAATGGATTCGTCCTGGGATGTCAGCGTCACTTTCCGTGCCACACTTTGCAACGTTTTACCACACTGGGGAGATTTTCTCGCGACGCCTCAGCGCGCTCGCAGGCCCGGATTTACAGGGGTTTTCGCGTCTCACCATACCCTTGGTTGCAACAGGGTGTGGTATCGTTCCGTAGCGAACCTGCCTATGTCGTGATTTGATCGAACTGTCCTGGCTAGGCACGGTCGGGTTGATGCGGTGAACAATCGTTACCGGCCTTGGTTCGACGGTAGCACGAGGTATTGGTTTTCTTGAGGTGTTTTGGCGGCGAAGGGCGGTAAGTCGTTGTGGGTATGGACGAAAAACATCAACGGCGCTTGTGACCGCTGAAACTGGTTGAGCGGGATGGGCGTCGTACGGGCGGAGTGGGTTTGTTTGGTAATTCCTGGGATGGCACGCCCTGAGATAGGGCTTGATGGGGCTGATCCGCGGATTGCGCGGATTGCGCGGATTTCCTCGGATTCTAGCGGCGGATGCTTGGACGGGGGGGTCGAAGAGTTAGGGGCCGCTATGAGCCAGCAATGTCGGCGGGGTGGACTACGGTTACGTCAGGGTAGCGCTGAAAGTGCTTTCCGTTGAATGTGAGAATGGCGTCGAATCGGTGGGCCTGAGCAGCGGCGACAAGGCGGGCATCGTGCGCCTGTTTGCCTTTGACCTGATAGTCGCCGAGGAGCTTGCGCCACTGCTGATAAACCGCCGCGGTTTCGTATTGCAGGTTGAAGCTGGCGCGGAACCGCGTGAGCCAACGGGCGGTTTGCGCCGGCGTGTGGCCGAGCCCGTTGTCGGTCTCAGGCCGTGTGGCGACGACCCAAAACTCGGCGACAATCTGGGGAAGAATGTAGAGCGAGTCTTGCCGGCGGAAAAGCGCGCTGAGAGATTGGCGGGCAACGGCCGAAGCGGGGTCTATGGTATGCAGCGCCCGGACGAGCACGCTCGTGTCGATGAGGTAGTTCACTAGGCCCGATCGTCGTAGAGGTTTTCGCGGTCGAACACATCATCGGGAAGTGGGGTGGTTCGCTGAGCCGGCTCTCGGTCGATCTCTTCGAACAGCGCTTGGAGGTTCGCCAATCGCTGCTCCGATGTTGGCAGCGGCACCGCGGGCGTTGGGCTGCTGGCGAGCTCGCGGACGGCCGCTTCGATCACGGCTTCGGGGCTCGCAAACTCGCCGTTTGCGACCTTCTGCTGAACAAGCCGCTCCAACTCGGGCGTGAGGATCACGTTCATCGCGTATGAGAGTCCAACGCGAAAGCCCTGGACCTGCTCCGGTCGCGGCTTCCGACTCCATCCTATCAGCGATCTGAGGTCCAGTCGACAGGTGTTTCTGGAACCCTAGGGTGGACATGCTTCTCTAAGGGTGTGTCAGGATTACGGATGACAGCCATGCCCTCATGCCCTGAATGCGAACGCGAGTTTCCGGCGGGGACAGCGTTTGATCCCGGCGGCAACGTGGGGCCTCTCGACAAACGGAAGATTGACTACCGAGAAACCGGAGAAACCGGATCGGGATAGGGGGAAGCCTCACGACTCCGCCCCTCCCACACCACCGGACATGCGGGTCCGCATCCGGCGGTTCGGCGGGTTAAGCGATAGGCTTCACAATCAATCGCGGAATCCTGAGCGAGTCGAAGTAAGCATTGGGCAATGCGATGCTGAGCGCAGGCGAGGCCGCCAGCCGCCAAGGACCATGATCGCTGCCTGCCGTTTGAGCGGCCAGGTCGGCGTTCACATCACGACGGCGTAGCTCGGCGAACCGCGCCGGGCCCCGCTTCCACTGTTTCCAGATCGCAGACCGGAGTCTGCGCCGGAGCCACTGCTCAAGACCGGCCAACACAGATGGCGTTTCACACTTCCCGAAGTAACCGATCCATCCCCGTAGATAGCGGGATAGTTCTTCGGCCATTCGTTCGATGCTGACGCCTCGGTTCCGGCTCGTCAGTTCCCGTATCCGCTCCTTGAACCGGTCCACCGCTTTCGGCGCGATCCGCCGTTTTGGTGTGCCTGCACTCGTGAAGCTGAATCCTAGAAACTTCCTTGCCCAGGGCCGTGCCACCGCACTCTTCTGTTGGTTCACCTGGAGCTTAAGCTTGCTCATGATGAATCGCGTAAGGCTTTCCATCACTCGTTCCCCTGCCCGCCGGCTACGAACATAGATATTGCTGTCGTCCGCATACCGCGCAAACCGGAGCCCGCGCCGTTCCAACTCCCGGTCGAACTCGTCGAGTACCATGTTCGACAACAAGGGCGACAAAGGCCCGCCTTGCGGGGTCCCTTCGTCCACCGGATTCACCAGCCCGCCCTCCATCACTCCGGCTTGCAGAAAAACACGGATCAGCTTCAACAACCTCTTGTCGCTCACCCGTTCTGCAATCTTTGCCATCAGTCTGTCGTGATTGACCCGGTCGAAGAACTTCTCCAGATCCAGATCCACCACCCAGCGATAACCTGCGGCGATGTACTGCTGCGCCGCCGCCACCGCCTGATGCGCCGAGCGTCCGGGCCGAAACCCGTAGCTGTGATCGGAAAACGTCCGGTCCCACTTGCGTTGCAGCACTTGCATCACCGCCTGCTGGATGAACCGATCCTGCACCGTCGGGATGCCAAGCTTTCGCACCCCTGCATCCGGCTTCGGGATTTCCACCCGCTTCACCGGTTCCGGTTTATAAGTACCGCTCAACAACTGTTCCCGTATGGCTGGCCAGTGCTGTTTCAGAAACTCTGGTAACTCGTTGACGGTCATCCCGTCCACACCAGCGCTTCCTTGATTGGCCTTGACTCGTGCCAATGCCTGCTTGCAGTTTTCCCGCTCGCAGACTTCCTCCATGAACTGTTCGCCCCTAGCCAGGCTTTCTGTCCCGCGCTTCGCCACAAACGATTCGGTCCCTTCCTCGGATACCATCGGAGCTTCACTCCTACTCTCGTCCGTGAAGGCCAACATGAGTTGGTTCTTCTGCCGCTTGTCGATCATGAGTTGCGCTGCTTACTTGCCTTTCCCATTAGCCCCTTGCGGGGACCGTTCGGGCCTTCAGCACTCGCGTGCCTAGTACGCCCTCTGCTGACTTCTGCCGCCCGGTCAGGATCGATCGCTCAACCCTCAGTCCTGAATCCAGAACAAACGGCAGATCTCCCGAGGTAAGTTCGACCGCCTTCCACACGCGACCGCCGGATCTACAACCGGTGCCTTTGATGGATATGGACTTCGTTGTTACGAGCCAACTCGTCCGGCCCCGTATGCCTCTCATCCGATTCTTGTTCATCGGCCCGTGCGTTTGCTCCACGCTTCTTTCAGACCCCGCCTCGCGACGACGCCCTTGCGCTTCGCTATCACTTCACCTCCATCAGGTTGTGAAAAGGACTTTCACCTTCGAGCTGTCGAACATGCTCGGCACACTCGCGGTAGGGACGAGCATCGCTGCTCGCCCCCCGCACAGATCCGTACGTGCGGCACTACCGCATACGGCTCTTACCTTGGATGCATGGCGTCAAATCGTACGCTCGGATAAGGATGCACCAGACGAGCTGTGGGGATGTAGCATCGGATCAGTTGAGTCATGCGCGCCCAGTTCAGCCTGGCTTTCTGACCGCGACGGCGTAGGACCTGCCGCCAGTGTCGCGCCGCGCCGCTCCGAAAAGCGCATAAACTCCGCCGGTTGCCCGGAATCGCGTGGTAGTTGAAATAACCCCGGACGACCGATCTGAGCCATTCTCCGGTCCGCGCCGGCGGCTCATGCATCCGACGGCGCAATTGCTGCTTGATATCCCGCAGCTTCTTGGCCAATCGTTTGCCCACCGTCTTGCGGCGAACCTCGAAGCGGCCCGTCCTCCGATTCTTCCCGCAGATGTGCGTGAAGCCCAGAAAATCGAACGTCTCCGGTTTCCCCTTCCCGCGTTCCTTACGATTCGAGGCGGCGAACCGCCCGAACTCGATCAACCGCGTTTTCTCCGCATGCAACTCCAAGCCAAACCGCGCCAGCCGCTCCCGCAAGTCTTCCAGGAACCGCTCCGCGTCGGCCCGCTCCTCGAAGCCCGTCACGAAATCGTCCGCGTAGCGGATGACGATGACATCCCCGCGTGCGTTCTTGTTCCGCCAGGCCTCGACCCACAGATCGAACACGTAATGCAGATAGACGTTCGCCAGCAACGGCGAAATCACCGCTCCTTGCGGCGTGCCTACCTTCGTCTCCGACCATTCGCCGTCTTCAGATATCCCGGCCCGCAGCCACTTTTGTATCAGCCGCAACAGCCGCGTATCCGCGATGCGGTGCTGGAGAAACTGCACCATCCATTCGTGGTCGATGTTGTCAAAGAACCCTCGAATGTCGGCGTCCAGCACCCAGTTCACCTTCTTGCGCGTCAGTCCCACACTAAGCGCATCGAGCGCTTGATGCGGGCTGCGCCCGGGTCGAAAACCATACGAGAAGCCCCGAAAATCCACCTCGTAAATCTGGTTGAGGACGGCGACCACCGCCTGTTGGACAATCTTGTCCTCCAGCGCGGCGATGCCCAACGGACGCTGCCGCCCGTCGGCTTTCGGAATGTAGACTCGTCTCGATGGCTGCGCGCGATACGCGCCCCGATGCACCCGGCCGTGCAGCTCTTTGAGCCGCTGCTCCAGCCCGGCCTCATACTCTTTCCACCTCACGCCGTCCACTCCCGGGGCTGCTGCCCGCTGCAACGCGTAGTAGCTTTCCCGTAGCAGATCGACCGTCAGATGATGCAGCAGAGCGGTGAACTGTTTCTGCTTCCCTCCCAGCGCCGCTTGGCGCACACGACTCAACCCGCTCGACACGGTTTCCCGACTCTGCGTCCGGCCCGCGTTAGGTTGCTCCGTGTTCTCCTTGGTCAACGCGCTTCCCTCCACAGCCTCCGCGGACGGTTGCCCCCGCTGGGACCTGCCTTCGTTGTTCGGCTGCTTCATCGGTGTCGGGTCGGAGGTGGCGCGCTTGCGCGCTGGCCACCGTCCGCCGCTCAA
>JAQBUE010000233.1 GCA_027624045.1 Acidobacteriota bacterium | reverse complement strand
AGCAAGTCGCGGAAGTGGCTGCCACCGGGGCGATGGGACCCAGCCACGTTCAACCCGAACATATCGCCATTGTGGTCGGCGAGCGCGTCGGCATCCCGATTTCACGCATGCTCGAATCCGAGCGCGACCGGCTGCTGCAGCTCGAGGAGCGACTTGGGGGGCGTGTCTACGGACAGGATGAAGCCGTTTACGCTGTCGCCGAGGCCGCGCGCCGCATGCGCGCCGATCTGCAGACCGATAAACGGCCCACTTCATTCCTGTTCGTCGGACCCACCGGCGTCGGCAAGACGGAACTGGCCAAGGCTCTCGCCGAAGCACTCTTTGACGACGAAGACGCGCTCATCCGGATCGACATGGGCGAGTATCAGGATCAATCCTCCGTCGCGGGTTTGATCGGCTCGCGGGCGGGACTCGTGGGCTCGGACGAAGGCGGGTTCCTCACCGAGCAAGTGCGCCGCAACCCTTATTCGATCGTGCTGTTCGACGAAGTTGAGAAAGGCCACCCCCGCATCCTCGACTTGTTGCTCGCCGTGCTCGACGAAGGCCGCCTGACGGACGCCAAGGGCCGCTTCTGCGACTTCTCTAACACGGTGGTGCTGTTCACGTCGAACCTCGGCGTGCGCGAAGCAATGGATGCGACCGAAGATCTTGAGAAGCGCAAAGAGATCATTTTGCAGGTCGTCAAAGACAGTCTGCGGCCGGAAATCTATAACCGCATTTCGCAAGTCGTGAACTTCAACTCGCTCGCGGAGGCGCAACTTGAGAAGATCGTCGACACCCAAATCGTGAAACTGCGCCGCAAGCTGAGGGAAGACCGCGAGATCGGCCTCGAGATCTCAGCGGAGGCGCTCGCCTACTTGGCGAAGGAATCTTACGATCCCTCCTACGGCGCGCGCCCTGTCAAGCGCACGATGCAACGGCTCGTTGAATCACCGCTCGCCGGCATCATCATCGGCGGCGAGGCCGTAGCCAATCAGACGATTCACATTGGCTATGCTAAAGGAGCGGAGGCTCCGGCGGAAGGGGAAGCGGCACCCGAAGGCGAGGCCGCGGCATCCGAAGACGCAATCCTCGAAGAAGGTTTGACCTTCGGCATTGAGATTCCCGACGGCGCTGATAGCGCTTCCGCCTCGTAGCAAGTGCGAATGTACGTGTCCGGCCGGCTCGCCATGTCACGGCTCATTGCGGTGGCCGCCTTGATTGGCCTCGCCGCGCCTATTGGCGCTCAAAGGCTTCCCAAGGTCAGGCTACCCAGCAGTCTGCCCGCCAACGTGCCGGGCGCGAGTGAGCTGCGCTCCGCACCGAAGACGCCCGGGCAGGCCGCCAGCCGACTCCGCCGCGAAGAAGTCCAGGACCTGATGAAGGATGCTCTGGCCAGCGACGATCCCGAGGAGCAAGCCCGTATTTACACGAAGATCCTCCTCATCGACCCGAATAACACGGTGGCCTTCCAGGGGCGCAAAGACGCGCTCGCCAAGATGGAACAGACGCAGAGCGAGGAACTTGAACGTAGCGAACAAGAAAATGTTCTCGTTGAGCAGTCGCTTCAGGGCGAGCAGGTCCGCCGCACGTCTGTCAAAAACGCCAAGGACGCCTTCATGCGCGGCGACATCGACACCGCCGAGTTTGAAATCGAGAAGGCGAAGGCCGTGGCGCCCGAGGACACGGAAGTCCAGCGCATGGACCTACTCATTCAGGATCGCCTCGCGGAGCGCCGCCGCACGACCTACATCCTGGTCGCCGTTGGCGTACTTGCGCTCATCGGCCTCATCGCGTTTATCATCATCCGCATGCGCAGCCGCGATCCGTATGTCGAGATCATCGCCGGGCAGCAAAAGGGCAAGATCATTCCAGTCGACGGGAAGCTTCTCAAAATCGGGGCTGTGGAGCAAGACGGTGGCGACAAGAACGATGTTGCGCTGCCTGATGTCGAGCGCATGATCTCGCGCTTTCACTGCGAAATTCACCGCCGCGGCCGCAAGCTGTTCCTGATCGATGTCGGCAGCGCCAACGGCACCTTCCTCGAGAAGAAACAGCTCGAACCCGGCAAGCCTTTCCCTCTCAAACGCGGCTCCCGGATCGACCTCGCCGGCACCTGCGCGATGCGCGTCGGGTACGAACGCCGCAAGAAGTAGTTCGGCCGGACATTGTTGGGTATTCCCTAATTGACTTGCTATAGTGAGCCCTTCCACGACTCGAACCCGACGAACATGGCCGAATCACGTCATGAATCGGACGAAAATAGCCTCGTCGCGGACACTAAGTGCTCAAAGAATCCAGACTGCTGTTGAAAGACTACGTTGCTCTTCAGAGTGAAGCGCGGTTTGACCGTTTTGCATACCAACTTGCCCACAGCCGCAAGTCGACGGCCCCGGATTCGGCACACGATCTGCGCGTCTCAATACGGCGCTATGAAAGCTGTCTGGCTGAGTTCGAGAGTTTTTTTTCCGCGCCGGCCCTGTCAGAAATTCCAGCGGCGTCTGCGGAAGGTTCTCAAACCGGCTGGAGCTGTTCGTGACCGCGACATTGCTCTCGGGCTAGCGAAAAACGCCGGGGTTGCCAACGGCGCAGCGCTGCTTACACAGCTAACGAAGCAGCGCGAACAGGTAGCAAAGGCCTTTCGAGCCGACCTCAAGGTTTGGGCGAAGCAGAATTCATCGAACAAGTGGCGGCGGCGTTTGGCGGTCACGGCGCCGGACAAAACTTCGAAGGGTAAATGGAATGCGGCGGCGACGAGCGCGGAGAACGCGGCGGCTGTGCTCCCGACGCTGACAAGCCGGTTTTTCCGAGCGGGTCGCAAGGTCGCCGTTCCGGAAGCGGCGGACGAGAAACTGCACCGCTTCAGGCTGAAGGTAAAGCGCTTTCGATATATGCTCGAACTATTCAGGCCGTGCTATGGGCCGACGCTCGACGAGCACATCGGCACGCTCAAGGAACTGCAAGACCACCTCGGAAGGATGACTGACTGCGCGTTCACACTTGGCATGTTGGCGAAGCCGGCACTCAAGAATCTTGACGGGGCCGAGCAGTTGAGGAGCTATTTGGCGGAGCAGATTCAAAGAGAGCGAGCCGCTTTTCTTGAGTATTGGGAACGCTTGTTGAATAGCCTAGACGCCGGGCAGCGCTGGGCGGACTATCTTGAAAGGTTCGCCGGCCGCGGGTCAAAACCCAATCACAGCAGCAGCGGGGCGGTTGACGCCGTACGCGCATCGGCCTGAGCGCCGAACTCGGCGCGGCAACCAAGCCGGCGTCCCAGGCATCTCATCGTTAGAATGTGTTGTGTGTTGGGGACGACTTCTCGTCTTGGCCGGTTGGCCCGCGCCGGCTTTGTCGCGTTCGGCTTGGCGCTCTTCGTCTTGGCCGCTTACCGCGTTCCCGAGCCGCTTCCGAATCCCGAGGAGGTCGCGCTGGCAGCGCAAGTCAACCACTACGACGGAGCGGCGATTTCGTTGATCGAGTTTTCCAACGATGGTCACGCCAGCGGCCGGGTTGAGAGCGGCAAGCTCATCAAGAGCGATGCCGAGTGGAAGCTGCTGCTGACGCCCAGGCAGTTCCATGTGACCCAAGAAAAGGGTACGGAAGTTCCGTTCTCTGGCAGCTATCACCCCAGCACCGAAGAGGGCGTCTATCGCTGTATCCGCTGCGGGACGGCGCTGTTTGGCTCCGACGCACAGTTCGACTCCGGGACGGGCTGGCCGAGCTTCAGCGCGCCTCTCGCCGAAGAAAACATTGCCAAAGCCATCGACGCGAGCGGCGGGATGCGGCGCAGCGAGGTACTCTGCCGACGTTGTGACGCGCACCTGGGGCACGTGTTCGGCGACGGTCCCGCGCCGGGGTGCCGCCGCTACTGCATGAACTCCGCCGCTCTCAGATTTGCGCCAGCGCGGTGATTACGCGAGAACCTTCACGACTGCGACATTCAAACGCGGATGTCCAGCTCGCACCTATCTAGGATGTTGCTGATACGGGTTTTCGCTCGACGATTTTCGCAACGGCTTCGAGGTAGCGGTCGACCTCAAACTCTTCGTTGTAAAGGTGTACGGCGGAACGGACGCGGCCGTCGTTCGCCCAAACGATGATGTCCTGCTCGGCGAGTTTCTCGCCAATTTCGGCAGCCTGCGGATGGAGAAAAGCGACGATGCCGGAGTGGTAAGCGGGATCATCGGGAGTCAGCAGTTTGAGCCCAATATCGGCGAGGCCGCCGCGCATTTTCTGAACAATCGGCCGCAGCGAGTCGTCGAGGCGCGCGACGCCGATCTCGCTCAGATACGTGAGACTTGCTCTGAGCGCGTAGATCGAAGAGAAGTTCGGCATGCCGGCGGCGAAGCGTGCGGCGCCCGGCTTGTATTCGAAGCGCTCGAAGCGGTCGGGCGTGAAGATGTCCGGCACGCCATACCAGCCGGCCGTGGCCGGTGTGAGGCGCTCCAGTAGATCGGGGGAACAGTACGTGATCCCGAGACCGTGGGGGGTGAAGAGCCACTTGTAGGAGCTGGCTACCAGGTAATCAACGTTGTCGACGCCGACCGGCACGCGGCCCAACGCCTGCGTCGCATCGACACAAAAGAGCGCTCCGGCGCGGTGTGCTTCCTCGCCGAGCTGCTTCAAGTAGGGAAGCTGCGTGCCCGACTTGTAACTCACTTGGCTGACCGAGACGAGTTTAGTTCTTGACGTGATACGCGAGGTGATGTCGTCGAGCCGGATCAGTCCGCCATCGGCGTTCACGACGTGCAACCGTACGCCCTTGTTCGCAAGGCGCAGCCACGTGACGACATTCGACGGGAACTCGAGGTCGGTGATAACGACCTCGTCGCCTTCCCGCCAGTCGAGCGAGTTGGCCAGCAGGTTCAAGGCCTCGGTGGCATTGGCCAGGAAAGTAACGGAGCCTTCGGGGACTCCCAGGAACTTGGTGGCGAGATCGATGGTCGCGGCCTCGACTTCATAGAGCTTGGGGCGATTGACGCTCCCCCGGGCCTTGGCGCGAACATACTCGGCGAGAGCTTCCTGCGTGTCGGTCGAGAGTAATCCCTCCGCGGCGGTATTGAGATAGGTGTAGTCGCGTGTCTGGGGAAACTTGTCTCTGTTGGGTATCGGGATCGGCATGTAGTTTGATTTCACCTGCTGAGAAGAGTCTCTATGAGTAGCATATCGAGCGGCATGGGCGGGTTCGGTGGGGCTCGCGAGAGCGCGCCGTCCCGCGATTCTATACGGCGACGTGCCATCCCTGCTAGAATCCGCGCCATGATCCGATTTCTGCTCAGTGCTGTTCTTGCGGTTCTCGTAGCCTGCGGCCCACAAATCGAAACGATCTCTGAATCCCGCCAAGCCACCGGCGTCAAAGTAGGTGAAGTGACCGGCGATTCCGCCATCGTCTGGATGCGTGTCACCGAAAGCGTCGCCCGCAACCGCGACGGCATCGAGCGCCGGGCCACCCCGAAACCCCTCGATCCCGCTCTCACCCCGCGCGATCTCGAAGGCAGCGCACCCGGCGCGCCGGGCCAAGTTCGCCTCCGCTACGGGACGGCTGAAGACCTAAGCGACGCTGTCGAAACCGATTGGGTCGCCGTTTCCGCCGAAGACGACTATACGTACCACTTCCGTCTCAGCGGCCTTACACCCGGAACCGAGTACCACTACTCCGCCGAGACCGCCGGTCCCGAGGGCTCTCCGCTCCATCAACCCCTCAAAGGCCGCTTCGAAACCGCACCACCCGCCGACCAGTACGCCGACGTCACTTTCACCGTAATGACCGGCCAGAAATACGTCTCCGCCGACCACCCCGACGGATACATGTTCTACGACGCCATGGCCGTGCTCAAACCAAAATTCCTCGTCCCCACCGGCGATACCGTCTACTACGACAGCGACGATCCGCGCGCCACCAGCATCGATCTCGCCCGCTACCACTGGCACCGCATGTACAGTTACCCGAAGGCGACTGCCTTTCACCTCGAAGTCCCCGGCTACTGGGAGAAAGACGACCACGACACATTTTTCAACGACGGTTGGCCGTCGCAGCAGGTGGACGTCATGGGGACGTTTAATTTCGAACAGGGCCTGCGCGTCTACAACGAACAAGTCCCCATGAGTGCGAAGCCCTACCGCACCTTCCGCTGGGGCAAGGGCCTACAAGTCTGGTTCACCGAGGGACGCGACTTCCGCTCACCCAACACCGACCCCGACAGCCCCGAAAGGACCATCTGGGGCGCCGAGCAAAAGCAATGGCTCAAGGACACCTTGCTTGCCAGTGACGCCGACTGGAAAGTTCTCGTCAGCCCCACCCCCATCGTCGGACCCGACCGCGGCAACAAACACGACAATCATTCGAACGACGCCTTTACCCACGAGGGCGACGAGTTCCGCGGTTGGATCAAACAGAACATGCCTGACAACTTCTTCGTCGCCTGCGGAGATCGTCACTGGCAGTATCATTCGATTCACCCTGGTACGGGCATGCACGAATTTTCCAGCGGCCCCGCCAGTGATGGCCACGCCGGCGGCTCCCCTGGGCTCGAACCCGAATACCACCAGTTCCACCGCGAGCTCGGCGGGTTCTTGGCGGTGACCGTCGGGCGCAAAGACGATCAAAGCAGCATCACCTTCCGCTTCCACGCCGTAGACGGCAACGTTGAATACGAGTACTCTCGCGCGCAACCCGTGAAGTGACCGTTCGCTCGATCACCCATGCAACCTTTCGATTCATTCGCGCAACTTCTCGATGAGGTCCGGCCCGCACTGCGCATCGTCGTGGCGGCCGGATTCGTCCTGTTTGTGATCGGAATCACGACGGGTCTGCCCATCATGCTCTTCAGCGGCTGCTCAGCCATGGCCGGCGCCCTGGCCGCGCACAACATCGGCAACGCCCGCTGGTACGAACCCCTTCCCCCCTACCGTCGCCGCTGGTGGTGGGGCCGCCTTATCGGCGGCCTTGTGTGGCTCGCCCTCGCCCTATTCCTGCTCTTGCTAGCGGGAGAATCGAGATGACACGGGGGAAGTGCGAAGATCGAGGGCCGACCTGCGAGCATATCCACAAGAAAAGCCACCTTGTTACAAGCGGATCACTGACCGGTAGCCGTCGTCTTGCAGCCTCACCAAATCAGTACCTATACTAAGAGCGTTCCGCCTTCTTGCTGGGAGGTAGTGTAACGGTAACACGGCAGATTCTGGTTCTGTTTATCGGGGTTCGAATCCCTGCCTCCCAGCCAATTTCTTGCAAGTGGTTCATTCGAACGGGAGGGGGCTGGAAACACAACAGCCCCAAGCTTCGCCCACACGCCTCGTGTCAACGCAATTTAGAAAGATCCCCTGATTGAGCAAAGTAGAACGTTCCCCTGGCAGCCGGGCTCA
>JAQBUE010000232.1 GCA_027624045.1 Acidobacteriota bacterium | reverse complement strand
GCCGCTGGCCACCCCGCTGCTTCTCGCCGCCTGAAAACAGGGTATTCTGCCACAGGCTGTTAAGCCTCTCCTGGACAGCCGCCGAGATCAATTCGCTCTACCCGCCCAGGCGGCATTTCTCAGTACGTAGCGAGGGGAAGTGTGTGAGGGCCCGGGCGAGGACGTTGAACCGCCTCGGTCACTCGGAACGCGGCTTACTTGGGTGTCATTCAATGTTCTTCAAAGTGGCATGAAAACAGGGTACAATCAAATACTTCCGTTTGGAGGGGTACTATGAGTTACGATTCTCGCGGGGTGAAGTTTGTCCTTACCGCGCCTGATACCGAAAGCACCGAACAGGAGTTTAGCCCCTGGAAACAGATGGTTTACGCCTCGGCGCCCGCTCGTTACGTGCCGCGGTTCTTGTACAAGAACAAGTTCGAGCAGCCCAAGTACCCGGACGGCACCGCGATGGTGATGCCGTACGGTGTTCGCGTTATTGAGGCGATCCTTCTCCGGCACTATCCCGCTGACGATGTGGCGGTTTGCCATCCCGACGACCTCGATCATTTCGTAGGACCAAATACCGTCGCGGTCGGTGTGGGCGCCCACAATCCCATCGGTACCGCCTTCTCTACCGGTGTCTACAGCAACATCTTTGGCAGTTCCGCTCGCCCGGTGAACGCCGCCGAGAGTGAGCGGATCTACCTGCATCCCGCCCTGCGGAAGTATCGTCCGAAAGTGATCGTCGGCGGCGCCGGCGCGTGGCAGATCCCCAAGACTGATTCCATGGAACGCCTCGGAGTGGACTGTATTATTAACGGTCGTGCCGAAGGTGTAGCGCTTGAGTTGTTTCGAAAGGCGGAGGCGGGGGAAGAGCTTCCCCGGATCGTCAACGCCGTCGAGCCGACCATCGACCAGCTTGTCATCCCGAGCAAGCGGTCCACCTACGGCATCGTTGAGATGAACCGCGGTTGCGGGCGGCAGTGCGCTTTCTGTTCACCGACTCTCGAGACGCGTATCTCCGTGCCGCCCGAGCAGGCGATGGAGGCCGTCCGCGCCAACACGCGCAATGGCGGCAAGATCATTTTCCCTGTTTCGGAAGACGTATTTATCTACGGTGCCGCCGCGCCGTTCTATATTCCTAATCCCAACGCGATCATGAACTTCTACGACATGATCGCCCGCGAACCCGGCGTCGAGTACCTGCCGCTCTCTCATGCGACGATCGCGCCGGCCGTTGTGAACCCGGATCTGGTTCGCGAAATGTCGAAGATTCTGCTCGACAAGAGCGCGCTCCGCAATCGCAACTCTACTCACCCGGACAAGAAATTCCTGGCCCCCCTGATCGGCATTGAGACCGGCTCATCGCGCCTCGCCGCCCTGACGATGTCGGGTAAGTCGCTGCCTTTCGATATTCGCGACTGGCAAGAGATCGTCGTCGAGGGTATCCGCATCCTCAACGAGAACAACTGGTTCCCTGTCTGCACGTTCATCATCGGGTTACCGAACGAGACCGAGGAAGACCTCCAAGAGACCTTGCAGCTCTTGCATCGTCTCAAGAAGGCCAAGGTGCTCTACGTGCCATCGATCTTCACGCCTCTTGAAGACACGCGCATGTCCGACGGCGCCGGTCTCAAGGCCAAGCAACTCACGCAGGTGCAGTGGGAATTTATGATGACGGCCTGGATGCAGAGTCGTGATTTCGGCGAGATGCGCGACCGCTCCCGAGGCTACTTCAAATGGGGAACCAAGGCCTTCTACTATGGCCGCGGCCGCTGGGTCCATGGCAAGCAGTTCAAGTGGCCCGCCATGCGCTTCGCCGGTATGCCGGAAGAGACAGTGAGCCAGCACCTCTTCCTCAATTGGGACAAGGAAAACACAACGCCTATCGAGCAACCGCGCCTGATCGGCAAACACCGCAAGCAGTCCCTGGAACAGCTGCGCACGATAAACGACGACCAGCCCTTCAGCATTTACGGCACGTCGCGGGTTGAGGATGACGAAAAGCCGGCGCCTGTTCCCGCTGTATCCAAGGCAACCGCCGCAGCGCCCAACGGCAGGTCCAACGGAGCCGCTAAGCTGGCTGAAGTTGACCAGCCGGTGGCTGGCGACTAACCTACAGTTCGAATTACAGCCAGTGTGCTCTCCCGCATCCAAGCGGGGAGCGCGCTGCCGCGGCGCTCTCGTTGCTCCTCGCCCAACCGCGCTTATTGACTCTCCTCGCCTGCCCGTGAGGGGCTGATTCTCGTTGCTAGAATAAGACTCTTCATGGATTTTCTTGATGCCCTGAACCCGGGCCAGCGCGAAGCGGTTCTCCATTCGGAAGGTCCGTTGCTCATTCTGGCGGGGGCGGGTAGCGGCAAGACCCGCGTCCTGATCTATCGCATCGCGCATCTGATCGGCCCGGTCGGCGCGGCTCCCGACTCAATCCTCGCGGTTACTTTTACCAACAAGGCCGCCGACGAGATGCGATCGCGCGTCGGGAAGGTCTTGAAAGAGAGTGGGCTGTCGCTTGAAAGGTGGCCGCACGTCTCAACTTTTCATTCCTTCTGCGTGCGCTTGCTGCGCCGCTACGGCGCTCCTTTGGCTGAGCTTCGTCCCGGATTCACGGCGAGTTTCACCATCTACGACGACTCCGACCAGATCGCCGCCATCAAGTCGGTGTATCGCGAACTCGGCCTCGATGACAAGTTCATGAAGCCGCGATCGCTGCTGTCGCTGATCAGTCAAGCCAAGAACCAGGGCCGCTCCCCGCAAGACTTCTATCAGGACGCCACCAGCCCGCAGCATGACAAAATCGCCGTGATCTTCGAGAAGTACCAGGATCTGCTGCGCGCCTCGAACGCCTTTGACTTCGATGATCTGCTGCTCGAGGGCGTCCGGCTGCTGCGGCACAGCAAGGAAACACAGGCCGCCCTGCAGCAGCGTTTTCGGTACCTGATGATCGACGAGTACCAGGATACGAACCGTGCGCAGTACGACTTGATGCGGCTCCTTACCGGCCCTGCGAAGAACGTCTGTGTCGTTGGTGACGAAGACCAATCGATCTACAGTTGGCGCGGCGCCGATATTCGCAATATTCTCGATTTCGAGAAAGACTATCCCAACGCCAAGGTCGTTCGTCTGGAGCAGAACTATCGTTCCACCAAACGTATTTTGAAGGCGGCCGGGGGAGTCGTCGCGCACAACGTTGACCGCAAGGGTAAGACTCTCTGGGCGGACGGCGAAGAAGGCACTCCCGTTCTGTTCTGCCATGCACCGGACAGCGACGGGGAAGCACGTTTCGCCGCGCAGTACGTCAATCGTTACCTCACCGATCATCCCGAAAAAAATGCCGCGATCCTCTATCGCGCCAACTCCCAATCCCGCCAGATCGAAGAGTCTCTGCGCCGTCTGGGGCGCAACTACAAAGTTGTCGGCGGTGTGAGCTTCTATCAGCGCGTCGAGGTCAAGGACATCCTCGCTTATCTCAAAGCAGCCTCCTCGTCCGTGGACACCGTCAGCCTCGTGCGCATCATCAACACGCCGGCGCGGGGCATCGGACGCACAACCGTCGAGCAAATCGAGCTGTTTGCCCGCCGCCATGAGATCTCACTCTGGCAGGCGATCGAGCAGATGCTCAGCGAAGGCCGCTTTCCTTCGCGCGCCCGAGCAGCGGTAGCGGTCTTTCAGCGCCTGCTTCATGGGATCCAGGAGCAGATTCAGAAGGCGCCCTGGTACGAGGCCATTCCGTGGATTGTTACCGAATCCGGCTACCGCAACATGCTTGAGCAGGATGGTTCGATCGAAGCCGCCGGCCGTCTTGAAAACATTGACGAATTTATCAGCGCCGCCAGCGACGCCGGCCAGCGGGGTGAAACTCTCGACGACTTCCTCGATCAAGTCGCGCTCGTTGCCGATACCGATCAGTTGGACGCGTCCGCCCCCGTCCTGTTGATGACCCTACATAGCGCCAAGGGCTTGGAGTTCCCGCTGGTCGTGATGACGGGCCTCGAAGAGGGTATCTTCCCGCACAGCCGCTCGATCGAAGATCCCGCCGGGCTCGAGGAGGAAAGGCGGCTCTGCTACGTCGGCATGACCCGCGCCCGGGAACAGCTTCTGCTGACCGCAGCCCAGCGCCGCCGGCGCTTCGGCGGCGGATCGTACGAGCCCATGATGCTGTCCCGTTTTCTCGGGGAGATTCCTCGGGATGTCCTCCAGAACGTCCGCCAACCGGCTCCTGCCTGGGAAGCGGGCGAACCTTATTCGCTCGATCTGGGAGTCGAGCAGCGCGAGGTTCGCCAGACCGTTGAGAGGAAACTCTACGACGGTCCGGCCTACAATTCCGTCGAAAATCTTTCCGGCTTCTTCGCCAAACGAAACCTGCCCGTTCCCAGCAACCTCCAGCGGCCTGCCTCGCCGGGGGTACGCCCCTCATCGTCGGCGCCGGCAAAGCAACCCGCCGCCGGGCCTCGTCTCCGCTCACCTCACACCAGCGGATATCGGCTCGGCGAAAAAGTGCGCCACAAAACTTATGGTGTCGGCACCATCATGAAGTTCGATGGTGACGGTGAGAACACCAAACTCACCGTCCATTTCCGGGCGGCCGGCCTCAAGAAACTCATCGCCAAGTTTGCCGGCCTCCAGCCCGCTTAGCAGCCCGTCGCGACGAGGTCGCCACTGCCGCCGAATCACCCCAGAGGGAATGCTGAATCCGGCGCGAGTAGCCGTTACTCCAGGATGCGGCGAAAGTCTTCGAATTGCCGCTCGATCTCCGTAAGACGCTCCTTCAGGTCGTTGACTTCCTGTTCGAGCGCAGTCACCCTCTGGTCTGGCAAGTCGGGCTGCAACTCGGGCCGGCCTCTGGGCGCCGCTTGCATGCGCGAAGACGAGGCAATGTCCGCAATGGGTACCTCGTCCACGGCAACGAGGACGCCGACCTGATGAGCGTATCGGGACTCCTTGGTTCCCGCGGCACGGGGCAGTTTCACAACCAGCGGCCGCCCTTCCTCCGATGCCAGCAGAGCCAATGATTCCTCGACTTCGTCCAGTGAGCTGAACTGAAACAGGCGCTCGGAACGTCCCCGAATCTCGCCAATGGTTTGAGGCCCTCTCAGCATCAGCACGCACAGCACGGCTGCCTCGCGCTGGTTGAGCTGCAACCGTACCAGAAAGAGATGACGATAGCGCGCTACTCGGCTCCCTTCAGAACTCGTGATCTCTGTCGCCAGACCCTTCTCTCGTAGCCTCGCCAAAGCCGCGTTCACCTCGGCGGATGAGTAGGAAACCACCGGATGCCGGCTGGATTTCTGATTGCAAGCGCTGCACAGCGCATTCAGCGTCAACGGATAATACTCAGGCGTCGTCGTCTCCTTCTCGACCAGACTGCCCAGCAAACGCAGCTCGACCTCGTCGAGAGTCAGTTCGCTGGCCGGCCCGATGGCCTCGTCGGCGGACTCGGTTGAAAACATGGCCGGACGGATAGTTCGGTACTCCATAAATGATCTTGCTCCTGGCTAGTTCCAGGATAGGACACGAACCGTGATCACCGGAGGGGGCTCAAGTCGGTCTCTCTCTAAGTTGAGTCGCGCTCTAGCATGGCCTGACCGGTGCGAAGTGACAGGTATACTGAAACCGAAGCTGGTTGTAGCGGATGCCGATGACGTCGAACCTGCGAGCGTGGCTGCTGGTCGCGTCCGTGGTCGGGCTATGCTCGTTCGCGGCGGGGCGCTGGGGATCGCACCTAGGAAGTGCCGCGCGGGTCGTCGAGAGAGAAGCCGTTCAGCAGGACGTGCGCGAGCTTCTCAGCACGCTGGATATCATCGAGCGCAATATCGCGGATACCGTCAACGTGGCGGACGCGATCTATAAGGGCTCGATCCCCGCGATGCTGCAACGGCTCGATCCCCATTCGATGTTCTACGACCCGCAGGCCTACGAGCACCTGCGCGAAGACCAACGGGGCAGGTACGCCGGCGTCGGCATGGCGATACTGGCCTGGGGCGACGACATCCTGATTGACTATCCCTTTCCCAACAGTCCGGCATTCCGCGCGGGAATACGGCCCGGTGATGCGATTGCCAAGATCGACGGCGAGCCGGCCAAGGGGCTCTCCGTGGAAGACGTCGCGCGACGCGTGCGCGGCCCCGAGGGTACCGCCGTTGCTCTGGACCTGCGGCGGCCTTCGGTCGAGGGCTTGCTCTCGGTCGAGTTGGTCCGCGGCAACATCCCGCGATCCAGTGTACCGCTGGCGTTCTCGCTGCGAGACGGCATCGGCTATCTCCACATTTCGACGTTCAATGAAAACACGCCCGACGAGTTCGATAGTGAGCTAGCCAAGCTGGAAGAAAGCGGCATTGCTGGCCTGATTCTCGATTTGCGTAACAACCAAGGAGGGCTGCTTTCAGCGGGAATTCATGTCGCGGATGGCTTTCTGAACCGTGGTCAAGCCATCGTCTCGCACTGGGGCCGCGCCTCGGACCGGCGGAGCTATGACTCGCGTTCACGTGCCGGCGAACACAACTATCCGCTTGCGGTGCTCGTGAATTGTGGTTCCGCGTCGGCGTCAGAGATCGTGGCCGGCGCCCTGCAAGACCACGACCGGGCTTTGATCGTCGGCTCGAACACTTTCGGGAAGGGCTTGATCCAGGCCGTCTACAACCTCTCCGACACAACCGGTCTCGTGCTCACAACCGCTCGTTACTACACCCCGAGCGGACGGCTCATCCAACGGTCTTACGACAACATCTCACCCCGTAAGTACTACAGCGATCCCTGCGCCGATTCATATCGTCCGCCCCGCGCCGAGCCTCACGTCACCGACCTCGGACGGCGAGTCTTCAGTGGTGGCGGGATTGCCCCCGATGTCCACGTCGGCGAGGCAATCCGCGACACCTTCCAGAAGACGATGGAAGACCGTCGGGCCTTCGAGGGGTATGCCCAGCAATATTGTCTGGAGCGAGACGCTCTGCCGCCAGCCTGGACACCCCGCCAGGGTGACGTGCAAGACTTCCGCGCCTATCTGGCGAACCAACTGATCCCCTTCGAGGGCTCTGACTTCGGCGAGCACGGGCCGTACATCGTCCGGCGGCTCAAACGCCACATCTATACAGCATGTGTCGACTTTGACGAGGGTTTACGGGCCGATATCGAACTCGATCCGGCCGTTCACGAGGCCGTCGCATTATTGCCCGAGGCCCGCAAACTGCTCGATCAAGTCACCGAAGCCCTGGCTCAACGGGACTAGTCCCAAGACCAAGCTTTCGGTACCCATCCGGCAGCCCTCCGCGTCTGAACCTAGAGATCAGACCACAAACGGGCGGCGCTCGCCCGTAAGGCAGCATTTTCCAATCCAAGAATGATCCTGAAATGCGGTAGGTCGAGGCCGGGGACGAAATAGGGTGT
>JAQBUE010000021.1 GCA_027624045.1 Acidobacteriota bacterium | reverse complement strand
TCTTCAGGATCATCTTGTATTGGAAACACTCCCTCCTTTCAGGATCATCTTGCATTGGACAACTCTCGCGGGGCCGGAGCGCATGCCGCAGTGCTACAATTTCAGTCAGAATGCGCCCTCTTCGCGCCCTAACCCTGCTAGGTCCCGCAGCACTCCTCCTCGCCGCCGCTGTGCCCTTGGCCGCGCAAGAGGCTTCGCCTGAGGCCGTCCGCTTCTTCGAGCAGCAAGTCCGCCCGATCTTTCACGAAAAGTGCGCGCTTTGCCACAACGACCAGACCAAGATGAACGAGCTTTCGCTTGCCAGTCGCGAAAGCCTGCTTGTCGGTGGGATGCGCGGACCGGCCGCGACGCCGGGCAACGCCGACGGCAGCCTGCTCGTCCAGGCGATCCGTCAGAGTGGCGATCTCAAAATGCCGCCCACGGGCAAGCTTTCGCAGCCCGAGATCGACGCGCTGACGAAGTGGGTCCAAATGGGCTTGCCGTGGCCTGAGGGGACGCTATCCAAGGCGCCGAAAGTCGGTGCCGAACACTGGTCGTTCCGCCCCGTCGAGAAGCCTGAAATTCCCGCCGTCGAGCAGGCGTCCTGGGTCCGCAATCCCATCGACAACTTCATCCTGGCGCGGCTTGAGAAAGAAAACCTGAAGCCCTCGGAAGAGTCCGATCGGATCACCCTGATTCGGCGCGTCAGCCTGGACCTGATTGGGCTGCTGCCGTCGCCCACGGAAGTCGACGATTTCGTCAACGACACTTGCCCCGACGCCTATGAACAGCTTGTCGAGCGCCTGCTCGCGTCGCCGCACTACGGTGAACGCTGGGGACGTCATTGGCTCGACATCGCGCGCTACGCCGACACGAACGGCTATAACATTGACGGCGACCGCGAGATCTGGATGTACCGAGATTGGGTGATCAACGCGCTCAACGCCGACATGCCTTTCGATCAATTCACGATCGAGCAGCTCGCCGGCGACCTGCTACCCAATCCCACGAAACAGCAAATCGTCGCTACGGGATTCCACCGCAATACGCTGCTCAATCTCGAGGGCGGCATCGACTTCGAGCAGTACCGTGTCGAGGCCGTCGTTGATCGCGTCAGTACGACCGGCGCGGGGTTTCTCGGCCTGACGATCGGCTGTGCGCGTTGCCATTCGCACAAATTCGATCCGATCTCGCACAAAGAGTTCTACGGCATCTACGCCTTCTTCAACAACATTGATGAGCTGAGTGGCGCGTTCAACGACGCCGACGGCCGCAAGCGGGCGCACGAGCCGGTCCTCGAGTTTGGCGAGCCCGAAGAGTTTACACGCCGCGATACGGTGAGGCATCAGATCGAAATCCTTGAAAAGGAACGTGAGGAGTACGGCAAATCGATCGAAGGCAAGCAAGCTGAATGGGAAGCGTCTCTGAGCGCGGATCAGATTGGGGAAATGGGTCTGCGGGTCCAGGAAGTTCTCGCTGTCCCTATCGCTGACCGCAACGAAGATCAGCAGCGATCGGCCATGGGCGCCTTCAAGGGGGCGGACCCTGGCTGGTCGGCGCGCAGCAAGGGCATCGCCGCGCTCAAGAATGCCGAGCCGAAACTTGAGAGCACGCTCGTGATGCGCGAGCTGCCCGAGCCGCGCGAAACCTATATCCACGAGGGTGGCGACTTCCTGCGCAAGGGTGCGACTGTGGAACCGGGCACGCTCAGCGTGTTGCCTCCGCTGCTGGAAGCCCAGGGCCGGCGGACGCGTCTCGACTTTGCGCGCTGGCTAGTGGACAAGAAGAACCCGCTTACGCCGCGTGTGACGGTGAACCGAATGTGGCAGCGCTATTTCGGGCGCGGCATTGTGCGCACCGAGGATGATTTCGGCAGCCAAGGCGCCCCGCCGACGCATCCTGAACTTCTCGATTGGCTGGCGTCGGAATTCGTCGCCGGTGGCTGGAGTTCCAAGGCCATGCATCGTCTGATTGTGAACTCGGCCACCTACCGCCAGTCATCGATGCTGCGTCCCGAGCTGATTGAAATCGATCCAGATAATCAGCTGCTTGCGCGCCAGTCGCGGCTGCGGCTTGAGGCCGAAATCATCCGCGACGCCGCGCTTTCGGCCAGTGGCCTGCTCAGCCCCGAGATGGGCGGACCGAGCGTCTATCCACCGCAGCCCGAGGGCGCGGGACGGGTGACGCAGATCGACCGCAAGTGGAAGGCAGATGAGGGGCCCAACCGTTTCCGGCGCGGCATGTATACCTACTTCTGGCGCTCGGCGCCGCACCCGGGACTGATCGTCTTTGACGGTCCTGATTCGATGATGACCTGCACCAGGCGCAATCGTTCCAACACGCCGCTGCAAGCGCTCACGCTTCTCAACGACCAGGCTCACGTTGAGTTCGCCCAAGCGCTGGCACAGCGGGTTTTGGATGAAGCCCCGCCGACACGGGAACAGCAGCTCGATCATGCCTTCCGGCTGTCGCTCGGGCGGCTGCCGAAAGCCGTCGAGAGGGAACAACTGACTGCTTTCTTCAGCGCGCAGCTTGACCAGTTCAAGACCCATCCCGAAGAAGCTGGGGCGACGCTGCCCATGCCGCCCGCCGAGGGCGCCGACCGCCCGCTGCTAGCGGCCTGGACATCCACCTCGCGCGTCCTCCTCAACCTGGACGAGTTCGTCACGCGCGAGTAGCCCGCTTGTGCCGGGCCAGCGGCGAGATCCGGCGGAAGTGCCATCCCCAGCAGACACCTTGCAGGGGCTAATTTCCGCGAGCCGAACGAGCCGTGGCGCATCAGTTTGTCGAGCTATTGGTCGAGCTGTTTATCGAGGGGGCACGGCTGAGCGGGCGCAGGTTCGATATATTCGTATATAATTGCCGCAGTTGCTTCCTTGGGAGGGTTTGATGCGTAAGCAGGCATTTGTTCGAACATTGTTCTTGGCCATGGCTGTAGCCGCCTTATCGATCGCTTATGAGAAAGCGTCGACAGAGAAGAGTATGGAAACAGCCGCTACCCGCTTCCTGAGTTCGCTCGACCAGGCGGGTAAGGCGAAGGCACAGCAGGATTTCAGTTCCGAGGGCCGTCAGAAATGGCACTTCGTCCCGGACAGCAACTTCGAAAGCACGTACGGCTATGGCCGCAACGGGCTGACGTACAAGATGATGACTCCGAATCAGCGCAGTCTCGCCAACGCGCTGCTTGCGTCGGGGCTCAGCCGGGATGGGATGATCAAGGCGCTTTCGATCATGAGCCAGGAAGAGGTCTTACGTGTCAAGGAAAACGCGCCGGAGGGCCGCCGCGACGCGGAGAAGTATTACTTCAGCGTGTTCGGCAAACCGTCCATGTCCAGCGATTGGGGCTGGCGCGTCGAGGGACATCACATTTCGCTGCACTACACATTGCGCAACGGTCGACTCGTTTCTGCTTCCCCGACGTTCTTCGGCGCGAACCCCCACAAGATTGACGGCGGCTTTCGTTCGTTGGGCGCGGAAGAGGACCTGGGCCGCGATCTCGTAACATCACTGAACGACAAGCAGCGTAAGACTGCGATTGTCGCCGATGTCGCCTACACTGACGTCCTTACAAAAGCGGACTCACGGGCGAAGCTCGATGACCAACCGCGCGGTCTGGCGGCATCAGAAATGTCGGCGAAGCAGCGGGAAATGCTGATGGCGCTGATCGAACAGTATGTTGCCAACGTGCCGGCGTCAGTGGCGGCGGAGCGGCGCAAGGCGGTTCAGGCCACGAAGCAGGGTAATCTGCTTTTCGCGTGGGCCGGAGCGCTCGAACCTGAAAAGGGCGACTACTACCGCGTGCAGTCGCCGACGTTCCTGATCGAATACGACAACACGCAGAACGATGCCAATCACTCACATACCGTGTGGCGGGACTTTGAAGGCGATTTCGGCCGCGACGTGCTGGCGCTGCACTACCAGTTCGATGACCATGGTCTGGGAAAACAGCGGCCCGTGGCGGCGGACTAAACCCAATACTGTTGCCGGCTGCAGAAGGGCTGCGGGCGCGGCATGCCGGGCCCCTACGTTTCCTGCCTGAAGGCCGTTGCTATTTCGGCTTCGGCGGGCTAATCATGATGTGGGCCCCGGCCTGGCCAGGGTACATCAGCCACGGCGCGCCGGGCGATGGACTCACTGAGAGGCCTGTCGATTCGGTCGTCGCGAAGGGCTGATAGATCACCCAGCGCAGATATCCGTCGATGATCTCGTTCTTGGCCTTGTCGTAGCCCTTGCCGTTGAGAACGTAGAGCGTCCTGCCGGTATGCGGCATGAAGAGCTTGCCGTCTTCAACCTCTTTGCCGCGCATGGCGTGGCGTTCTTTGCCGCTGATTCCCTGCTCTTCCAACTCGCGTCCGCGAGCCATGAAAGGCTCGAGGTCCTTGTGATAGCAGGCAACGCTGAAGGGATCCTTCGTCGGGTCGTCGGCGAGGCAGACCAGATCGTTCGCCCCTTTGCGGAGGGTGACAATCTTGCCGTCGGCGTTGTAGCCCAAAACGGCGGCATCGGCGCGGCGGTCTTCTGGTGCGGCCAGGGTGGCGGAAGCGACTTGGTCGGCTGCCGGTGCGATGTCGGCGGCAAGTGTGACGAGCGGGCTGAGGGCAACCGCGAAGAGCGGGATAAAGACGGCTTTCATGTAATGTTCTCCAAGGACATGATAAGGCACCGAGGGGGGTGGCGTGAAGCGGCGGTTGGGAGTGGCGGCTTGGCCTGGATCCTCCAAAGAGTCGGTTCAAACCTAGCGGCGTGTGACACAATAGAGCCCGTTATGCGGACCCTCATCCAGATCGCTCTCAGCCTCGTTCTGCTCGCGGGACTACTCCCCCCGCAATTCCTATCAGCGCAGCAGCCCAAGATGGACCCCATGCGGCCCGACCCGGAGATGCCGCGCCCCGTCGATGCCTACGACACGGTCTTCCTCGAAGAGATGACCTGGATCGAAGTTCGCGACGCATTGCGCGCGGGCAAGACGACTGTCATCGTCGCCACCGGCGGCATCGAGCAGAATGGCCCTTACCTGGCGCTCGGCAAGCACAACTACATCCTGCGCGCTACGACCCAGGCCATTGCGCGCAAGCTTGGCAATGCGCTCGTCGCGCCGATCGTGCCGTTCGTGCCGGAGGGCGATATCAGTCCGCCGAGCGGCCACATGCTGTATCCGGGAACGATCTCGGTGCGGGAGCAGACCTTCCAAGCCTTGCTGACGGATATCGCCGAAAGCCTGCGAACACATGGCTTCAAGCATGTGATGTTTGTTGCCGATAGCGGCGGGAATGTCACCGGCATGACGGCTGTGGCCGAGCGGCTCGAGAAAAAATGGAAAGGCAGCGGCGCGACGATCCACTATATCGCCGAGCACTACGACTACGCGGATGTAAGGAAGTTTCTCGATTCGGAAGGCATTCCGCAGGAAGACGAAGGCTATCACGACGACGCGGCGATCTCCTCGCAGATGCTGGTGGTCGATCCGGTGACGGTGCGCCTGCCGCAGCGCATCGCCAAGGGCAAGACGAAAATCAACGGCGTTGATCTGGCGCCACCGAACGGCGAGAAGATTGGCAAGAAGGTGATCGAGTACCGAGCCAACCGCACTGTCGCCGCGATTCGCAAAGCAATCGGTTCAAGCTAACCTGGAATAAGACCTTCAGGGAAGGAAGTGTAATCCCCCGGTCTGCTTCGAAAGGAAAGTTATGAATCAAATGATCCGCCGCGCCACCCTGTCGTTCCTGCTGCTGACGTTCACGCAGTTCGCTGTCTGGGCGCAATCGGGCATCACTCGTTATGTGCGGTTCACCCAGGGCGACACGACGTCTCACGGCATTCTCGACGGCGACACCGTTCGTGAACTCGATGGTGATTTTCTTGAGGGCGCGCGGCCGACGGGTAAGAGCTTTCCGCTGTCGAGCGTGAAGCTGGAAATCCCACTGGACCCGATGAGGGTCTCGAAGGTGATCGGCGTTGCGCTGAATTCGAATCTTCCCGAAGGCCCGCCACTGAGCGTGAGGCATCCACGCTACTTTGCGAAAATGCCCACGTCGCTGAACGCGCACGAGGGCGGAGTGGAGCTGCCTCCGGAGGCGATGAACCTGAACTTTGAAGGAGAGCTGGTGATCATCATCGGCAAGAAAGGCCGGCACATCTCCGTCGATGACGCCGAGAGCTACATCTTCGGCTACAGCGTCGGGAACGACTTCAGCGAGAACACCTGGTACAAGGAGCTGGCGGAGCTGAAGGAACCGACGCGACTCATTTCAAAGGGAACAGATACGTGGGCTTGCCTGGGGCCCGTGATCGCCACCGGCGTTGACTGGCGCAACCTGCAAATCGAAGTACGCCTGAACGGCCATACTGTGGCGAAGGGCCGCACGAAATATATGCGGAATGATGTTCCTGAACTTGTCAGCTACATCAGCCGTTACATGACTCTGCTGCCGGGCGACGTGATCTATACGGGGACTGTGGCCCCGGCGGTGCTGCCCGGCGAACGGCATGAGATGCAGGTGGGCGATGTGGTGGAGGTCGAGATCGAAAACATCGGCTTACTGCGCAACAAGATCGTCCCAATGCTGGTTCCGTAAATCCCGAGCAACGGCTAGCGGATTTCGACCGGAGCAATGGCGCCCAGCGGCACATCCATCAAGTCGTCACCGAAGATGATCTGGCCGCTAAAAATCTGCGCTGCTTCGTGAACGATGCGCTCGCGGACGCCGGGCTGCTCAAGCTGTTCGGTGATATGCACTAACACCAGCGTCTTCACTCCGGCGTCATTCGCGGTGCGCGCGGCATCAAGGTGCCCCGAGCAACAGCTCGTTATACGGGGGTCCTCCACGAGCCCATTGATCATGTGGCACATGTGCAGCAACACGTCGGCGCCGCGGGAAAGTTCGGTGAGGCTCGCCGTCGGCGCTGTGTCCCCGCCGAATACGATCGAGCCGCCGGGGGTATTGAGACGATACGCGAGGCAGGTCAAATAGGGCTGGCAGTGGACAACTTCGGCCACCTGAACGGTCCATGAGCCGCGCTCGATCGTTTGACCTTTGGCGACCTCGGAAACCCGCGGCGAGGGGCGCTTGCGCGGCAGGACGCCGCCGCGTATCTCGTAAATGAACTGGCTGCCCGGATGGCGAGTGCGTCCCGCGAGGTCAGGCCCGTAAACGCCGTCGTCAGCGAACAGCAAATCGGTCATTCGTTTCGTAGGCGGGGGACCGAACACCTCCAGCTCGGGAATCTTTCCGGACCCCTGATCCCAGCGGTTCAGGACAAGGTAGCCGTAGTCGACGCAGTGATCGTAATGCAAATGCGTCAGGAACAGGTGACTCAGCGCGACCGGCGAAACCCCGGCGTCCAACAAGCGGCGCACCGCGCCGGGCCCGCAGTCAAACAGCAGCGCTTCATTGTCGAGTCGAACCAGGTAACTCGATCCGGCGCGGTGGGTGAGGGGAGCCGGGGTGCCGGTCCCTAGAAGTGTTAGTTTCATTGGTTGATCCTTGTGCCGGCTCGATAGCTCGCCCTTAGCAGCCCGTCGCCTACCTTAACGGGACATGCGCCGCCGCACTCTCGACAGGAGCCGTCAGGTGCACCACTGACGAATCAGCTTGGCAAAAAATTGCGTCCCTCTCTCGAGCTGATCCAGAAGAATCCATTCATCGTAGGTGTGTGCCTGAGCGATGTCACCAGGGCCTATGACCAGCAGCTTCTTCATCTCCGTCAGGACAGCGCCATCAGTGCCGTAGGGCACGGTCTGAGCCTTCTCGTTTCCAGACAACGCGAGGACCTCGCGGACGAAGTCCGATGTAGGATCCGTATACAGGGGCTGCCCCGTCCAGAGTCTTTCGAAATCGATGCCGCACTGCTCAGCGGCCTTCTGGGAACGTTCGATTAAGGCTTCCGCATCGTGGCCCGGCGCGGGACGGAAGGCTACCGTACAGATGCTCTTGGCTGCCGTCATGTTGAGCACTGGCGTGTGATCATTGATCCCGATATTCCAGCTGATCCCCGGTGGATCAAAGGCTGGGTTTTGCCACGCGGAGTTGTCCAGGGTCTCGTCGTGAATTCTCTTCATCTCGCTGAGAAAAGGGATCATGGCGAGGTTGGCGTTGACTCCCTTATTGGTGCTGGAATGCGCGGCTTTGCCGTGTGAGACCGCCCTGAAACCATATGTGCTCTTGTGGGCGTGAACGACGTTGAGCATAGTCGGCTCACCAATGATTCCGTTCGACTGCCCCTCGACCATCTCACGGAAGTATCTGGATCGCCGGGCTACCTGCTGGGCGCCGCCGTAGCCAACCTCTTCGTCGGCGGTGAGCACGATGTAGAGGGGCTCTCGCAGGTCGGTTCCGGCCGTCTGCTCGACGGCAGCCAGCATGGAGCCGATCGATCCTTTCATGTCACAACTGCCGCGGCCATAGAGTTTGTCACCACTCACGGTGGGCTCGAAGGGGCCTTGTTCGTCACTAAACCAGGGATCGGCAGGAACCACGTCGGTGTGGGCGAAGTAGGCCATCCCCCCCCCTGTCCACTGCCTTTTTTACCGATGATATTGGCCTTGTTGACGCCTGCAGAGTCGGTGTATTCGATCCGCTCGGTCGCAAAGCCAAGCTGCTTTAGGACGTCTTCCGCGTAGTTGCTGATTGGGACATTGGAGACGTTACTGACACTGGGGAACTCGACCAGCCTTTTGGTGTAACCAAGAGCGTTCATCATTTTTCTAGATCTCGTTCGGGCCTATCGGCGCAACCGCGTGCGACCCTTGCCCCGCCAAATTGTATCGCCTCCGGATGCGTGCCGATAACAACGGGTGTCAATCACTGTTTGTCGACGGCCTCTCTAGCCACCGGATGACACTCGATTTCGTTCCACTCGGCAATCGGTTTTGAAGTTACACACCGGGGAACGCCGCCGCATGGAGTCGGCTAGAATCGGTCCAGCCCTTTACCTGGAGTTGAGATGAAACGACCTATTGCCGGCCTTGCTGAATTCTTCCTTTTTGCACTCGCTGTTGCACTCATTCTTGCGGCGCCTCTTGCAACCGCGCAAGGCCCAAGCCCGAACCGAGTCGGGCGTTGAATCGTGCTGGGTTGGATGGGGTGGGGACGCGGCGATGGACGCGGCATGGGAGCACACGTTACTCGTGGAAGGATTCGGAGGTCGAGGCGGCGATTGAATACGTCGTGCGGGGGCAGGGCGAGGCGATGGCGGTGTTTGAGAAGTTGGGCCGGGGGCGCTGGGCGGAACCGGCGAGTGAATGCCCATAGCCCAAGGCACTCCATGGGTAGATCCGATCACTAGCCGAGCCGCGACCGGCAGGGAGCAATGCACATTCGTGTGTGTCGGACGATCCGCGCGGGAGGCCTTCAGGGCAGGTCTTCTAGCCGGTCGGGTTGGACCGCTCCCTGCCGGTCGCGGCTCGGCTAGCAGATGATCGAACGGGCCGTAGGGGCTTTAGGCTTTGGAGAGGAGTATCGTTACTTCTTCGTCTTCTACTTTCAGGGTGCGGGCTTCGACGTTGTTCCAGTTGGGTTGGTCGTGGCGGAGTTCGGTGCAGAGGACTTCGCCTTTGAAGTGGTCTTGGTTGGCGGCTAGGATGCGCTGGAGGCGTTCGGAGCCTTGGATGGATAGCCGGATGCGCTGGGTGTATTCGATGTCGAGTTGTTTGCGGAGATTTTGAACGCCGTGCAGGATCTCGCGGTAGAGGCCTTCTTCGCGCAGCTTATCGTCGAGGTCGATATTGACGACGACGACGGTCGTCTGATCTCCGGCGGCGGCGAAATGCTCGGCGGCTTCGACGAGGACTTCAACGTCCTCGGGGTCGAGCCGGAGAGCCTCGCCGTCAAGCTGGATCTCGGCGAAGCCTTGGCTGAGGAGTTGGGCGCGGAGCGCGGAGCCGTCGACGGCCTGGAAAGCCTTCTTCGCGAGCGGCATCTTGCTGCCGAGGCGCGGTCCAAGGCGCCGGAAGTTTGGGCGGACCGAGTAGCTGACGTGTCCTTCATCGCCGCGGACGAAGGTGACTTCGTGGACGTTGAGTTCCTCTTCGATGAGGTGGTTGTACTGGCCGAGCCGCGCGCGCAGGTCGTCGTCGGGCAGCACGACTTCGGCTTTCGAGAGCGGCTGGCGAACCTTGAGTTTGTGCTCGGTACGGACGCGCAGGCCGAGTGAAACGATGTTGCGGATAGCGGCCATCTCCTCTGACAGTGCGCGGTCGATGTCTTCGGGCCGGGCCGGAGGGCAGTCGCAGAGGTGGATGCTTTCGGGGGCGTCGCCGTTCGGTCCGCGGACGATGTTCTGGTAGATCTCTTCGGCCATGAAGGGCACAAAGGGCGCGGCGAGGGCGATCACCGAAGTCAGGCATTCGTAGAGCGTGGCGTAGGCGTCCTGTTTGTCGGCGTCAAACTCGTTCTTCCAATAGCGCTGGCGGCTGCGGCGGAGATACCAGTTCGAGAGTCCGTCGACGAATCGCGACAGCTCGCCGGCGGCCTCATACGCAAGGTAGTTGTCCATGAAGTTCGGGACGGACTCGGTGATGATGGCGAGCTCGGAGAGAATCCAGCGGTCAAGCAGCGTGCGCTCGGCGATGGGACGGCCCTTCATCGTCGCGGGGTCGAAGGCGTCAATATTGGCGTAGATCGTGAAGAACGAATAAACGTTCCGCACCTTGAGGGGGAATTCCTTTTGGATCGTCCGCACGTTGGCGAGCGAGTGCCGCGTGGCCGACCACGGTGGATTTCCGGCGAGGAAAAACCAGCGGAAGGCGTCGGCTCCGGGCGCCTTGGCGGTCGGACTTTCGATCGTGACGCGTTCGCGGCTCGTTAAGAATTGGACATCGTTGGGCTTGATGGCGACGCCTTGTTCACAGGGACGGAGGCCGAGCGCGTCGCGGTCTTGCTTCGACAGGGCGATCAGCCGTCGCGGGAGTTTCTTGGCGCGCTGCATCTTGACCGTGAAGGCGGTCTCGGTCTTGTCAGAGCGATAGACCTTCATTTCGGCGCCGGGAAGCAGGTCGAGGGCGTCGAGGTCTTCGCGGGCGATGACCGCCGTGCCGGGTTCGACGGCGATGCCCTCAGCTTCGGCATTGATGATGGCGAACTCCTGCGCGATCTTGTCGAAGATGACTTCGGGCGGCGTGTAGTTGCCCTTGGATTTCGATTCCTTCTTGCCCTCGGCGTCGGTGACATGTCCGAGCACGATGCAGGTTTTGAACGGATGCGGGTACTCGCGTAGCTCCAGGCCGAGCTTCTTCTGCGTCTCTTTGCTAAAGAGCAGCGTCGAGATCATCAATTGCGAATAGAACCAGCCGCGCGTTTGATCGATCGCTTCGGTGATGTAGTCGGCCGGGAAGGCGTTGGCGAACTTGTCAGCGTTCTGGTGCGGATAGCCCCATTGCGCGAAGGGCATGCAGCCGGAATCGAACCAGCAGTCGATCACTTCAGGCACGCGGCGATAGACGCCTGGCTCACCGGGCTCGGTGAAGGTGACGTCGTCGATCCAGGGCTTGTGGACCATGAGATGGTCGGAGAGGGTGGGCTCTTTTTCCCTGTCGCGGTAGAAGTGGTCGAAAGCGTTTGGGTTCTTCGCGAGGATTTCTTTGACCGACGACGGCGCCGCCATCTTGCCACTCTCGTCGTTGATCCAGATGTTGAGTGGCGTACCCCAATAGCGTTCGCGCGAGAGCGCCCAATCGACGTTGTTCTTGAGGAAATCGCCGAAGCGACCCGTGCCGATGTGCGGCGGCATCCAGGTGGCGGCGGCGCTGTTGGCGATGGCGTTGTGGATCTTCGCCGTCGTGCGGATAAACCATGCCGGACGGGCGTACTGAATCAGCGGATCGTCATCGGCGCGCCAGCAGAAGGGGTAATCGTGGCGGTAGTTTTCGCGGTGCAGCAGCAGGCCTTTGTCGCGAAGAGTGCGGATGACCTGCTTATCGGCGTCCTTAACCCACTGGCCTTCGAGGTCAGGTGTCTGATCGTTGAATGTGCCGTCGGGCTTGACGGGACAGAGCAGCGGGATCTCGGTCGGGTCTTTGAAACGGGCGGCGTGCTTGCGGAGCAGGTCGTAGTCGACTTCACCGAAGGCGGGCGACTCGTGAACGAGCCCAGTGCCCTGGTCGAGTTCGACAAAGTCCGCGGCGAGCACACGCCACAGGACGGGTTCGGTACCGCCGTCTTTAAGTTCGGCGGTCTTGTCCCAGTATTCATCCAGGTAGTAGTCGAGCGGCGGATGGTAGCGTTTGCCGAGTAGGGCTTCGCCTTTGAACTCGCGCTCGACAGGAAGGTCGCGTCCGATCTTCTGGGCCAGCGTTTCACGCAGCGCCGCGGCGACGATCAGCTTGTGATTGCCGTCGGCAACCTGCACGTAGTCATAGTCAGGGCGAACAGCGGTGTACTGGTTAGAGGGCAACGTCCAGGGAGTGGTGGTCCAGACGACGAGATAGGTGCCGGGTTCGTCGACGAGTTCGAGCGCGACGTAAACGGCCGGATCGTCGGTGGGTTTGTAGCCGAGTCCGACCTCGCCGGCTGACAGCGCGGTGCCGCCCTGCGGCCACCACCAGACGATCTTGTGCCCCTGATAGAGCAGGCCCTGGTTGAAGAGCTCGGAGAGCGCCCACCAAACACTTTCGACGTAGGTCTTGTGATAGGTGACGTAGGCGTCGTCGAGGTCGACCCAGAAGCCGACGCGGTTCGTCATGCGCTCCCACTCGGCGGTGTAGCGAAAAACGGACTGCATGCAGCGCAGGATGAAGCCCTTGACGCCGTATTCCTCGATGGCCTGCTTGCCGTGGATGCCGAGCTCTTTTTCGACTTCGACCTCGACGGGGAGTCCGTGTGTGTCCCAGCCACCTTTGCGGAGCACTTGATAGCCGCGCATCGAGCGGTAGCGCAGGAAAACGTCTTTGAAGACGCGCGTCAGCACGTGGCCGTTGTGTGGCAGGCCGTTGGCGGTGGGCGGGCCTTCGTAGAAGGTGAAGCGCGGCCCGCCTTCGCGGCTTTCGATCGACTTCTCGAAGATGCGATTCTCTTCCCAGAATTTTTGGATGGAGGCTTCGACCTCGGGGAAGTTGACGATTGCTTGCGCTTTTTGGAACTTCGGCTCGCTCATGACTTTGTCGGGAAAGGACTTAGTTTAGCGAGTTGATGTCGAGGACTGGCCGACTTTGGCTGGCAACGAGCGTTCCGGGCTCGTTGTCCGTGTGCGGGCGGGTTCGCATCGCTCCCTTTGGTCGCGGCTCGGCTAGAAGATGGTTGCCGGGCGGCAGAGAATTGAGGTTGTGGACGAGCTTGCAGGCCGGGAGGGTTCTAGGGGCCGAATCTTGCCGGCTTCGATCTCCTCCCGCGCCTGGGCGGCCAGCTTCTTGAGCTTTTCTGGATCGCGCTCGAGGGCTGAGTCCCATTTCTCTTCCCAGGCGATCTCGTTAAGCACCCGGGGGGCAAGCGCATCCTGTTCTTCGGACGGGAGTTCCGAAGCCGCCTTGAATGCTCGTTCCAGCAACCGCGTCACGCTTCAATTATGAGGCGGCGATTGTAAGGCGGCGACAGTAAAGCGGCGACAGTAAAGCGGCAGCGGGCGATTCATTCCCGCTGTTGGCGTTTGCGTTGCAGGTGAACTCGCACTAAGCGAGCTTTCCGTTTCTCCACGAGCGGACTACGATGATGCCCAACGTCGCCACCGTGAGCGGGATCACGAAACCAAGCATGGTGACGGTATACGGCTGGAGCGCTTGCGGCGATGTTGCGTCGAGTACCAGATAGACGACGTAGGCAATGTAGTATCCGAGGAACAGTGCGCCTTCCCACCGATCGATTCTGTAGCCGGTGAAGAAGATCGGGAGGCAGGCGACGGCGACGGCGGTCATGACGGGGATATCGAAGCGCAGCGCGGACTCAGCGACCTGGATCGCGACGGGACTCAACGCGGCCGAGAGACCCAGCACGCCGAGCAAGTTGAAGATATTGCTCCCCACGATATTGCCCACCGCGATATCGCGCTCGCCCTTCAGGGTCGCTATGAATGATGTCGCGAGTTCAGGAAGAGATGTACCGACAGCCACAACGGTCAAGCCCAGAATCAATTCGCTGATACCCAGGTCCCTGCCGAGGGCCAACGCGGCGTCAATCAGCCACTCCGATCCCTGGATCAGGAGGGCGAGCCCGGCGAGGGCTAATCCAATATTGACCGACCAGTGCTCCGTCCACGAGGCGTGGGATTGGCGCGGCTGGTCCGAGCCTTGCTCTGACGGATCCGTCTTCGACTGGCGCTGCTCTTGTCGGACCGCGTGCCAGGTGTAAAGGACCAGGCTGGAGGCTAATAGCAGCCCCTCGACGCGGCTGATTTCCCCGTCTATCGACAGCCCCCAGACTACACCGGAGGCCGCAACCATGACCCACACATCCGACCGGACCAATTGCAGGGCCACGCGAAGCGGAGCGACCAAAGCACAAACACCCAGGATGAGCAGGACATTGGCGATGTTGCTTCCGACGACATTGCCGACTGAAAGGTCCGCTTGGCCGGTCAGCGTCGCTTTCAAGCTGACGGCAAGTTCCGGAGTGCTCGTGCCGAAGGCGACGATGGTCAACCCGATAACCAAAGGGCCGACACCCCAGGAGCGCGCCAGTTTCGACGATCCACGAACGAGCAGTTCGGCCCCGGCGACCAAGGCAGCGAGCCCCGCGGCAAAGGGCAACACGTGAGTCAATGCGGACATACCCCTCCAAGAGCCGGCGTTAGGCCGCCTCGTGCGGCGCTCAAGCCAAGCCAGGACGTTTCATTATCTGTAGCCGGACGGATCTGGTACAGGAGGCCCGACTTGTGCTACTTTCACGAATACGCTACGGAGCGGGGAGCGACCTGTGGAAGCGTTGGGAATGATTGAAACGAAGGGCCTGGTGGGAGCGATCGAAGCAGCCGACGCGATGGCGAAGGCGGCGAAGGTTGTGCTCGAAGGCAAGGAATACATTGGAGCGGGTTACGTGACAGTGACCTGTCGCGGCGATGTGGGCGCGGTAAAAGCGGCGACCGATGCCGGGGCGGCGGCGGCGCGGCGCGTCGGAGAGTTGGTCAGCGTCCATGTGATTCCGAATCCTCACGAAGAAGCTGAGAACAAGGTCGTGCCGAAGAGCGTGGTCGCCAAAAGCGGCAAGGGATAGCGGCCCGCGATGTTGGCGGATAAGGACCTGCAGTCGATTCAAGAAGTCCGCACGAAGGTGGCGGCGGCGCACGAAGCTTTCCTGCAATTTCGTCCGTTCACGCAAGAGCAGGTTGACCGCATCATCGACCATGTCGCGGCGGCGGCCCGAGCCAATGCGGAATCACTGGCGAAACTGGCCGTCGAGGAAACCGGCTACGGCAACGTTCGCGACAAGACCATCAAAAACTTGCTGACTTCGGACCTATTGCATCGGGCGATTCGTCCGATGAAAACGGTCGGCATCATCCGGGAAGATCGCGCCAACGGAATTATCGAGATCGCGGAACCGGTGGGTGTCGTGGCCGCGATTCTTCCGACCACGAATCCCACCTCGACGGCGTTCTTCAAGATTCTCATCGCGTTGAAGGGGCGGAATGCGATCGTCGTGAGTCCGCACCCGCGGGCGGTGAACTGCACCTGCGAAAGCGCGCGAATTCTGGCCGAGGCCGCCGAGCAGGCTGGCGCGCCCAAGGGCATTGTGCAGTGTCTTACGAAGGCGACGATCGAGGGCACGAACGAGTTGATCAAGCATCGCCGGACGAGTTTGATTCTTTCAACAGGCGGGCCGGGCATCGTGCGGGCGGCCTACTCGAGTGGCAAGCCGGCGCTCGGTGTGGGTCCGGGCAACGTGGCGGTGCTGCTCGATGATTCGGCCGACATTGACGAAGCGATCGGCTCGGTGATCGACGGTAAATCGTTTGACTATGGGACGGTCTGCTCGAGTGAGCAGTGTGTCGTCACGGAAGAGAAGAACCGTGACGCGGTCTTCGCGGCGCTGGGCAAGCACGGCGCTTACTTGTGCAACGCGGAGCAAACCGACGCACTGGCGAGGCTGCTTATTACGAAGGATTTCCGTGTGAATGCCGAATGCGTTGGACAGTCGCCACAACGCATCGCCAAGATGGCCGGGTTCAGCGTTTCGGACGACGTGCGGGCGCTGGTGGTGGAACTGAAGGGCGTAGGCCGCGAGCACCCCTTGTCGGCGGAGAAGCTGTCGCCTGTCCTGAGCGTTTATTTTGCCAGGGATTTTGCCGAGGCGTTGAAGGTATCGGCCGCGATTGTGAATTTCGGCGGCCGCGGACATACCTGCGTGATCTATTCGAAGAACGAGCAGCGCATACGCGAGTTCGGCTTAACGATGCCGGCGTTCCGGGTGTTGGTGAATACGCCGTCACCGCAGGGCTCCACCGGCATCACGACGAACGTACTACCGTCGATGACGCTCGGGTGCGGGGCGATCGCGGGGAACATTACCGGTGACAACGTGGGGCCGATGCACCTGATCAATATCAAGCGCGTCGCTTACAAGGTGCGCGACGTGGAGGCGGCATTCGAGAGCGAAGAGGCGCGGGCGTTTTTCGCGGCGCCCCGGCGCGGCGCTGGCTCTATCGGGGCCGGCTCTGCCTGGGCCGTCTCGGGCGGAGGGACACGGGAACCGAAGGTGGCGGCGGCGGTGGATCAGTATTTGAGGCAGCGCGGCATCGATGGACACGGAAGCAACTCCGGCGCCCGGGCAGCGCTGGTGGCTCGTCCCGCGGCTGTGGTTGTGGACCGTTTCTTGAATGGGCGCCACGGCACGACACCGAGTCAAGTGTCGCCGCGGACCAGCCCCGTGATGCAAAGCAAGCCCGAGCCGAAGCCGCCGGCACCTGATGTGGAAACGGTTCCTTTCGTTAGCGAAGACGACGTGCGGCGCGCGAAGGTACTCGAAAAGAAGATCTACATCAATGGCAAGACGATTGTGACGCCGGCAGCGCGAGACCTTGACTACGACCGGCAGGTCATGATTCGGACAGACTAGGCGTCGGCGCGATCCACTTCGCGCGCCACTGGAATGGCGGAAGCTAGTGGGAGTCGAACCCACCTTTGCCGCAGAACGACAAACAACGGTTTTGAAGACCGCGCCCGACACCGGCCGAGTCTAGCTTCCGCAATGATGCGGTCATGGGGCAACGACGTTACTGGGAAACCTGATAAACGTAGGAATCTTCAAAAACGACCCGGGGCGCCCTGCCCGAAGCGCTTCCAGCCCTCAATCGCCCGCCGTCCCGCAACACAGACAGATACCCACGATAATCGTCGCCCTTCGGGCTCACGGCATATATGTCGTCCAGCGCCAGATCTTGGGGCTGAACGGTGTTTAGGGCGTCACGCAGGGCGCGGTACGCGACATCGGGACCTTCTTTGTCCACTATGTCTGTCGCAATCACAAGCCGCCAATAATCCGATTCCGGCGTGTCAACCCAGAACGCTGCCGCGACCGGAAAGGCGCGCCGCCGCAATTCCGTCAGAAGACTGTCACCGTCTTCGATGAGTTCCCTTACCAAAACTCTCTTAAGCATTGCAGTACCCCATGCCGAGAATCGCCAACCGCATTCACCATTTTCTCAGCTATTTGCTTCCCGTGCCTCTCGTACCGAGACTGCTCGGTCCAGCCCTTGGTGACGTTCCAATTGATGCTAAGGTCCGGGTCCTTCCTCTGTTCTCGCTCGAACTCTTTCTCGATATTCGCCAGGCGAAGCAATTCAGCCAGGTCGTGCGTGTAGGCTTTCTTTACAAAATCCCGGTCAGGAAAATCGTATTGCTTGATGCGTTTCGCAGGGCACGCTTTCAGCGCACATTCGACGGCATAGCCCGCGAGATAGTAGGCGCCGTCGTAGCGCTTCACACGCAGAAGCGCCCGGGCGTCGTTAAGACGAATTTCAGCAAGCTCCTGAAAGTCCTTTCGCGTCACGAGAGAAGCCTCGCACCGCCACTACGGTAGCACCATGGGATGGGCGTCGCCCGCGCCTACGGCGGCCAGCTCGGCTCGCACGACGTCAAGATCCGGAACGTGGCTTACGATCACCTCGCTGGGCGAACTCGGTGTCAGGGTGAGGCCCTCTAGTCCGGCGGGGACCCAATAGGCGTCACCCGGAGCGTACGGATCGTCGCCGATCCTTCCTTCGCCGCGCAGGAAGATCAGCAGGTCGGCGTGATCGGGATGGCGCGGATAGGAGATCGATTGCTCCCATACCCAACGCTCGGCGGCGAAGTAGGGGCAGGCGATGAGCAACTCACGGGCATAGTCTCCGCCGGGGAAACGGAAGGGTGCGATGGGGCCGGGATGGGGTTTCTGCTCGGTGACTTCGACGGCTTTGTCGATGTGAAGCTCGCGCGGCTTACCGTCGCCGTCGAGCCGGGCGAAGTCGTAGAAGCGGTAGGTGACGTCGGAGTTCTGCTGAATCTCGCAGAGGACGAGGCCGGGGCCGATGGCGTGGAGGGTGCCGGCGGGGACGAAGATGGTTTGTCCGGGGTGAACCTCGACCCAGTTGAGATCGTTTTCAATTTCACCACTCTCAGCAGCGTGGCGTAGCTCATCTTGCGAAAGAGTTTTGGTTAGGCCGAGAGCGACGCCGGCGCCGGGCTCGGCGGCCAGGACGTGCCACATTTCGGTTTTGCCCGGGCTGCCTTCGTGCGCTTGGGCGTAGTCGTCCTTCGGATGGACTTGGACGGAAAGGCGGTCGGAGGTGAACAGGAGCTTTGCGAGGATGGGGAAGCTTGACCCATCGTGTGCCGCTCCCATCAACGCGGGACCATGCCTCTGAATCAGCTCAGACAGGCTCTGACCCTGCAGCGGGCCGTTAGCGATGACGTTCTCGTCGAACGAGTACCAGACCTCGCCAATCTTCTTTTCCTGCCGTCCGAAGACGGGCGCAAGATCGTACGCGCCCCATATCCGTTCGCGGAACGAGGGCGGAAGCCGCAGGGGATAGAGATCGGTCAAATCTTATCTGCCAGGAATTTGCGGATTCGCTCCAGACCGCGCTCGATCTCGTGCATCGACGTGGCGTAGGAAATCCGCACGTGTTCATTGGTACCGAAAGCCTCGCTGGGTACGACGGCCACGTGGGCTTCGTCGAGCAGCGCCGCCGAAAAATCGAGCGGTGTCGCCATCCCGTTCTTGCCCAAGAACGCGCTGATGTTCGGGTAGGCGTAGAAGGCCCCGCCGGGTTCAGCGCAGCGCACGCCCGGCATGCTACGGAGCGTTGGGATCACGTAGTCGCGGCGTTTGCGGTATTCAGCGAGCATTTGCGGGATCGAATCCTGCGGGCCGGTGAGGGCTTCAATGGCGGCCTTCTGAACGATCGAGGTCGGGTTCGATGTCGAATGGCTTTGCAGATTGTTGATGGCCGAGATCAGCGCCGCGGGCGCTAGCGCATAGCCGAGCCGCCAGCCGGTCATGGCGAATGTCTTCGACAGCGAGCCGGCGACGACCAGATTCGGCTTCGAGCCCTTGACCGAGGCGATCGAGAATGGGTCGCCGTCATAAACGAAGTGGCTGTAGCACTCGTCGGCAAGCAGCATCGCACCGCGCGCGGCGACGAGATTGTAGATCTTCTCGAACTCCTCGGCTGAAACGACGGCGCCGCTGGGGTTGCTCGGCGAATTGACGATGACCAGCTTGGTGCGGTCCGTCAGAGCTTTCTCAATGTCGTTGGCGGAGAGACGAAAGCCTTCGTCTTCGCTGGTCTGGACGATGATGGGTTTGCCGCCGTGGTAGTTGACCACGTCGTAGAACGTCACCCAGTAAGGCGCGGGAAGAATCACTTCATCGCCGTCCTCGATCAGCGCGGCCATGGTGTTGAAGATGACGTGTTTGGCGCCAACGCAGGCAATGCATTCGTTGGGGGCATAGTCGGTTCCGAAGTTTGTCGCGTGCCAGTCGCAGATGGCTTTCTTCAACTGCGGGATGCCGCCCGCGGCGGTGTACTTGGTGAAGTTTTCGTCCAACGCACGGATGGCGGCTTGCTTGATATTGTCAGGCGTCGCGAAATCCGGCTCGCCCGCGCCGAATGCCACGACATCGACGCCCTCCGATTGGAGCTTCGCCGCCTTTGCGGCCACGGCCATCGTGGCCGACTCGCTGATGCTCGATATTCTTTTGGTGAATCGCATTGCTACTAGCTGTTTCCTCTCTTTTGTTTCAAACGCCGCTCCACGGTCTCGGGCACGAGATCATGTATGTCTCCGCCCAGACCCCAGACCTCTTTCACAAGCCGCGAACTCAGGTAACTGTAGGCTTCAGAGGGAAGCATGAAAACCGTCTCGATATTCGGCGACAGTTTGCGATTCATCAGAGCCATCTGAAGCTCATACTCATAATCGGATACGGCGCGGATGCCGCGCAGGATAAGCCGGGCGTCCTGCTTACGGGCGTAGTCCACCAGCAAACCATCGAAACTCTCGATGCGCGCGTTCGGCAGGTGAGACGCCGCTTCGCGCAACATCTTTATTCTCTCGTCGACGGAGAAGAGCGCTTGCTTGCCGTCATGCTTGAGCACGGCTACGATCACATCGTCGAACAACGCCGCCGCACGGCCGATCAAATCCAAGTGACCGTTGGTCGGGGGATCGAACGACCCCGGGTAGATGATGGTGTTGCGTTTCGACACGGGACCGTGTTGTTTAGAAGGGGTTCTTAAAAGGCTTCCACTATGCTTCAACCCAGCAGCGGCGCCTTCTCGACCACCTGCTCCCGGATGGGATCAAAGTAAAGCACCTTGCCCTGCCGGTAGCTCTCGACCGACATTGAAATCGTTACCTGCGCCCGGTAGGCTGTATCGGCGTCGAGTACCGGCTTCTGGCGCGTCCGCATGCACTCGAAGAAGTTCGACATGTGGGCGTCTTGGGGTGTCTGCTCCACGGGGATATCCACTGACTGGTAGCCCCACTTCGAAACAAATTCTTCGAGATAGGCCCGCTCGGCAGCCACCGTGATATGGTCGGTGCGGCCCTCGAACTGACCGTGGTCGACCATCGTGATTGTGCCGTGCTGTCCGCGTAGCAAGCCGGGAATGTGCGTCGAGTTCGCCATGGAGGAACTCAGCACCAGGCTATGTCCCTTGGCGAAATCGGCGAGTAGGTTGAAGGTGTCGGGCACTTCGCGATCCTTGAAAGCATAAATGCCGCCTGTCGCCGCCACGCGATAAGGAAACTGCGGCTCGTCCCAGCAGATATTAAGGGGCGCGACCACATGGTAGAAAAGGTCGGTCGCGATGCCGCCTGAGTAGTCCCAATATTTACGGAAACGGAAGAACCGCTGCGGGTCCCAATCCCGCTTCGGCGCGGGACCAAGCCACGTCTTCCAGTCGATATAGTTTTCGCCCGTACCCGCCGGACCCGCATCCGGATCCATATCGTAGTTCCACTCGCCGCGCACCGAGTTGCGATGATACGAGCCCTGGCTCGTCAGCAGCGGACCGATCATGCCATCGGCGATCGCCTTGCGCGCCTTCCACCATTGGCGCGCGGAGGTAGTCTGCGAACCGACTTGCAGCACACCCTTGGTCTGCTTCACCTTCTCGGCGACTTTGCGCGCTTCATCGATGGTGTGGCACATGGGCTTTTCGAGGTAGACGTCTTTGCCGCGATCGAGGGCATCGAGAGCGATCTGCCCGTGCCAATGGTCAGGCGTTGCCACCACCACGGCATCCACATCCGGGCGCGCCAATACTTCGCGATAGTCAAGCGTTGAGAACTCCGCCCCAGAGCGCTCTTGAGCCAGCCGCTTGCGCTTCTCGTATACATCGCAGACGGCGGTTACCTTGATGTCCTCGCGCTCCTCGGCCATCCTGAGGACCAGCCGCAACAAGCTGCTTCCCCGCCCCCCAACGCCGATGAATCCGACGTTGATGCGGTCGTTCGACCCGAGCACGCGCCCGGCCGCCGGACGCGCCGCCGCGGCGCTCGAAGCCATTCCCGCGGCTGAAGAAACGCCCACCGCGGTCGTCACAAACTCGCGCCGGTTAACACCATTCTTGTTGGGCATGAACTTGACCCCCCTTGGCAATCCCTGGCGTGATTCTACCAGAGCCCATCGCGGAAAACCGCGCGAAAAACAGTGCGGCGAATGTGCACCGGGCCGCGCCAAGCAGGGCCGAACACTGGTGCAGCGGCCGTATTCCACCACCACAACGGCCGTCAACGGACGCCATCGACCTGAAAACAAACAGGTTGCCCGATTGGCCGCCGACGTGCTTTCAGCACTCACGCAACATTTTCTTACATGGAGGGTTACTAATGAGTGTGAAGCGAATATTTGCCCTATTGATAACTACCCTCGTCGCCGCGACGCTGACGGCACAAAACCGGCCGCGCGAGAACCGGAGTGACTACAGAAACGAGCGGCCCGCCGTTGGAGTCGCCTACATGAGCGTGGCTGACGGCGAAGTGACCAAAACCAACGGAGAAGGTGACACGTTCGCGGTACGTGCGGGCGACGAAATCTTGGCGGATGATCTGATCAAAACCACGGCCGCGTCGCGAGCCGAGATTCAACTCGATCCCGGCAACTTTGTTCGGCTCAGCGCAAACTCAGCGTTGCGGGTTGTCCAACTCGGCAACAGGCGGTTCCAGCTTGAACTGCTTTCGGGTCATGCGGGCCTAAGCCAGTGGAAAGAGGCCCGAGCGGATGTCGAAATGCGCGCCGGCAGTCTCACTGTGATTCCGATCAAGGCCGGAACCTACCGTGTGGAAGTCGAGGGCGACCGGGCCACGGTGATGGTTCGCAAGGGCGAGGCCGACGTTGGTTCGCCCAGCGGCTTCCGTTCATTGGATAAGGGTCAGCGGCTGATCGTCTACAGTGATCGCGAGCGCGAGCCAGTGCGTGTCGCCGAAGCGCCGCCCAAGGACGACTTCGACGAATGGACGCAGCGCCGCGACAAAGTTCTTGACCGCGACAGAGACCGCCGCTATGCCTGGTTCCCGTCGTACATTGGCGGCGGCTACGGCTATGGCTGGGGACGCCACGGCTATGGACTCGGCGTCGGCTACGGCGGCTACTACCCGCGTTACTACGCGCCGCGCTACTCAGTAGGCTTTCGGTACATCGGACATGGCCATCGCGGGGGCCGCAGAGGTTCTCGCGGACGGCGTTTCTAGCCGCACGGCCAAGAGATCTGGGACCGTCCACTCTGTCCGAGCTTTGCCGCTTCGGGAGACAAGAGTTGGGCGGTCCCAGCCGTGGCAACCGGAACTGCTTGCATCATTCGCCGAGACTTGGAATCGTCACGACTTGGACGCTCTGATGTCCATGATGATTGAGGACTGCGCTTCCGAAGCTTCTGGATTGCGGTCAAGAACTCGTATCGAACGAACCGCGCTCCCTTCGACCCCTTGATGTCGCGCGCGGGCTCAGTGTTGAGAAAAGAGAAAGCAAAATAGGGAATTCCGGGTTTGTAGTGGGTACGCGGCGGCCTGGCAGGTGCGTACCCACTACAAACCCGGAATTCCCACTATTTTGCACGAAAGGTTCCACGCGGGCCCGAGCAAGGCTAACCCCTTGGGAACTAACCATATAGCGGGCAGTCAGCGGATAGATGGCGGGAAGTCGGAATTGCACTACAAACACGCCACGTTCGCCTCCTGACTGATTCCGACGATGAGAAGCAACTCCGTCGCGGGAGCAGTTGAGCCGTGGCGGCTGAAACTGACCCACTACCGCCCGTAAGGAGACTGGACGCGCTGTGATATCATGGCCCCAATTCGACTCTTGCCGGTCGATGGAGGGATGGTGCGCATGGCATTCTCACGAAGACAGAGTTGGTTTCTGCTGGTTGCCGCGGCAGCATTCGTGGTGCGGTTTGCGTTGCCGTTGGCAGGCGCGAGTCCCGCCGAAAACTGGCCGCAGTGGCGCGGGCCGAACCTCGACGGGACAAGTTCGACGGCGAAAGGCCTGCCGATCGAATGGAGCGAGACGAAGAACGTCAAGTGGCGCATCAAGCTACCGAGCTGGAGCGCGGCGACGCCCATCATCTGGGGAGACACGGTCTATGTAACGTCGGCGCAGGAAGGCTTTCAGGTGCTGCAGAAGAACTACGGCCGCGGCGAGGCGCGTCCTGAGAATCCCGGCGCCGAGAACGACAAGATGTATCTGATGGCGATCAATCGCGCCAACGGCGAAGTCAAGTGGTCACGGGAAATCGGCAGCGGGAATCAGCTTTTCCGCAAGCAGAATCTGGCGTCGCCCTCTCCCGTCACCGACGGCCAACATATCTGGACGTTCACCGGGGCCGGCACGCTCACTTGCTTCGACATGGACGGCAAGCAGCTCTGGCGCCGCGAAATCCAGAAGGAATACGGAGAGTTCGGGTTGAACCACGGCTATGGCTCGTCGCCGATGCTGCACAACGGGCGGCTGCACATACAGGTGCTGCACGGCATGAAGACGGATGAGCCGTCTTACATATTTGCGGCCGACGCCAAGACAGGCAAAACCATTTGGAAAGTCGACCGCTGGACCGATGCGGAATCGGAGTCCCCGGACAACTACGCGACGCCGATTCTCGTCACCGTGGACGGCAAGCTGCAGTTGGTCGTCTCGGGCGCCGACTACGTCACCGGCCACGATCTCGACACGGGCAAAGAGCTCTGGCGGATGGGCGGCTTCAATCCCGAGAACGGCCGCGCGTATCGCACGATCGCCTCGTCGATTACGACCGGGGGCGTGATCTATACAACTAGCACGCGGGGCAAGCCCTTCATCGCGTTCCGTCCGGGTGGCTCGGGCGACATCACCGCTTCGAATGTCGTTTGGAAGAACGACCTCGGCTCCGATGTGCCGACCCCCACCACGGACGGCAAGCGCATCTTCGTCGTCAACGACCTCGGCATCATCGTGGCGTTCGACGCCAAGACAGGCAATATCCTGTGGGACCGCCAGCGGCTGGAGCCGGGAACCTACAGTGCGTCGCCTACTCTCGCCGACGGCAAGATCTACGCCACCAGTGAAGACGGCACGACGACGGTGGTCGAAGCCGGTGGTGAGTTCAAAATTCTCGCTGTGAACAAATTGAACAGCCACACGCTGGCGACGCCCGCGCCCGCCGGGAACGAGCTTTACATTCGTACGGCCGATTACCTCTACTGCATCTCGAACCAATAACTGTCGGTCGCGATCGATTCAGACTGTTCGCTTCGCATCACCGGAGTGGATCAGTTCCAGAAAAGCTTGCGCCGCGTGGGATAGTTGACGCTTGGCCGCGTAGATCAGGTTGATCTGGCGCTCCATCTTGATCTCGTTCACCGGCACATCGACCAGGGTCCCTGACGCGATCTCGGCTTCGACGCACATCTTCGGCATGAAAGTCACACCGAGATTCGCCTGCACCATGCGGCGGATGGTTTCGATCGTCGGCAGTTCGAGCTTCATGTTGAGCTCGACGTTGTGGCGGCGAAAAGCATCGACGACATTCTTGCGATAGGGGCTCACGACATTGTGAGCGATGAACGATTCCATGCCGAGTTCGGTGATGCTGACGTGCTTGCGCCCCGCAAAGCGGTGTTTCGGCGAGACGATGAACTCCAGGCTGTCGTTGTAGATGACTTCGGTGATGAGCTTGGGGTCCTCAGGATCGTAGCTGATGGCGCCGAGTTCGAGTGAACCATCCAGCACGGCGGCCGGCATGCGGCTTGAAAGGCTGCGGCGTATCTCGACCTTCACGCCGGGATAAAGGGCCCGGTACGCTTCGATGTGGTGCAACAGGTAGAGTGCGGTCGATTCGTTGGCGCCGATCGTTAGGCTGCCGGTGCGCTTGTCGCGCAGTTCGACGAGCCGATTGCGCAGCTCGTTCTTGAGACCGTCGAATCTCTTGGCGTATTCATAGACAGCCTTGCCCGAGTCCGTCAGAGCCACGCTCTTCGACGAGCGGTCAATCAGCTTTTCGCCAAGTTCGGCCTCCAGCCGCTTCAAGGCCAATGAAATGGCGGGTTGCGTACGGAACAGGCGCTGGCCGGCGGCGGAAAAGCTGCCTTCCTCGACCACCGCCTTGAAGGTATCGAGCAGTTGAAGATCCATGTTGTCCTACCGCTAATGAGGCTGAGCGTATCGATAAGCAACGCTTATCATATCAGCAGAACATATGTAAATCAAGAATATTATCAATTTACATTATGATCCCAGCCTTGCTGTACTGATGGGAACAGGAGATTCACATGTCCGAACGAGTCTACATCTTCGACACAACTCTGCGCGACGGCGAGCAGTCCCCGGGGTGCAGTATGACGACGCCGGAGAAGCTCACGATGGCCAGAAAGCTTGTCGACATGGGGGTCGACCTACTGGAAGCCGGGTTCCCGATCGCGTCGGCGGGGGACTATGAAGCCGTTCGCGAGGTATCGCGGGAGTTTCCCGAAGCCCGCGTCGCGGCGCTGGCGCGCACTGTTCCCAAGGACATCGAACGGGCGCTGGATGCGCTTGACAAGGCCAAGAACCCGCGTCTGCACTGCTTCATCGCGACCAGCGAGATTCACCTCAAGTACAAGCTGAACAAGACCGAGGATGAAGTACTCGAAGCCGCCGTCAAGGGGATCGAGCAGGCCAGGAAGCACGTCGACGATGTTGAGTTTTCGGCCGAAGACGGCACGCGCACGAATCTGGACTATCTGCGGCGCATCTCCAAGGCGGCTGTCGACGCCGGGGCGACCACGATCAACATCCCCGATACGGTCGGCTTCATGGTGCCGGAAGAGTACGCCCAGATGATTGCCGCCATCGTGGCCGAGGTTGGTGATCGGGCGATCGTGAGCGTTCATACGCACGATGACCTCGGATTGGCGGTGGCGAATGCGATGGCGGCCGTCAGCGCGGGCGCGCGGCAGATCGAGTGCACGATCAACGGCATTGGCGAACGCGCCGGAAATTGTTCACTGGAAGAGTGCGCGGTGATCATGAAAGTGCGGGCGGATCATGTTCCCTTCCACACGAACATTAAGACTGAACTTCTGTACCCGGCCAGCCAACTGCTGGCCAGCATGATCACGTTCGGCCCGCAGCCGAACAAGGCCATCGTCGGCGCCAACGCGTTCGCGCACGAGGCCGGCATTCACCAGGACGGCTACTTGAAGAATCCGCTGTGTTACGAAATCATGCCGCCGGAACTCGTCGGCGTACCCGCTTCGAATCTGGTGCTTGGCAAACACAGCGGGCGTCACGCGCTCAACGACCGCGTAAAGGACCTCGGTTACGAGGAGCTGTCTCGCGATCAGCTCAACCGGCTCTACGACGCTTTCACGACACTCGCCGACAATCGCAAAGGACTAACGAACAGCGACATCATCTCGCTGCTCAATCAGCTGCAGATCCAAGAACGCGGAGCGCGCCAAGAGGTCGAAGCGCTCGCGCCGGGCGCCTAGCAACCGCCCCCTTTGATCACTCCCCATACAATTACAAGAAGACGCGGTTGGCGGCGTAACGCCTGCCGGCCGCGGCGACCCCACAATATGAAACTCAACATCCTCGTCCTGCCGGGAGACGGTATCGGCCCCGAAGTCACTCGCGAAGCAGTCCGCGTGCTCGAACACGTCGCCGCCAAATGGAACCATGCGTTGCACATGGAAGAAGGGCTGCTCGGCGGCATCGCCATTCACAAGACGGGCGGCCCTTTCCCCGACCGCACCCGCGAGTTGGCCCTCGCGACCGATGCCACCCTGCTTGGGGCCGTCGGACTCCCCGAGTTCGATCACCTGCCCCCGGAAAAGCGCCCTGAGAAGGGCTTGCTCGGCATCCGCAAAGCTCTCGATGTCTTTGCGAACCTGCGGCCGATCGTTGCTTACGAGGCCTTGCTCGCTTCGTCGCCGCTCAAGGACGAAATCGTGCGCGGCACCGACATGTTGATCGTGCGCGAGTTGACGGCCGGACTCTACTTCGGCACTCCGCGTGGCATCAGTGGAGAATCGGGGGAACGCGTGGCGGTCAATTCGATGGTCTATCGCGAGTCCGAGATCAAGCGAGTTGCACGTATGGCGTTCGAGCTGGCCCGCAAGCGCCGTAAGAAACTGACATCCGCCGACAAGGCGAATGTCCTCGAGAACTCACAGTTGTGGCGCGAGGTTGTGACCCAGGCGGGAAAAGACTATCCAGATGTCGAAGTCGATCATATTCTCGTCGACAACTGCGCCATGCAATTGGTTCTGAACCCGACTCGATTCGATGTTGTGGTCACCGAAAACCTATTCGGCGACATTCTCAGCGATGAAGGTGCGGTTCTGGCGGGCTCGATCGGCATGCTGCAGTCGGCGTCGATCGGCGATCAACAGCCCAACGGCGTTTGGCGCGGACTGTACGAACCTGTCCACGGTTCCGCGCCTGATATCGCGGGTCAAAACAAGGCGAACCCCTTCGCCGCGATCGGTTCAGCCGCCGCCATGCTCAACTACAGCTTCGGACTCAAGGAAGAAGGCGCCGCGATCGACGCAGCCATCCAGACCGTGCTCAAACACGGTCCCGTAACGGCCGACATCAAGCGCCAGGGCACCGCCGGGACCACTGAAGAAGTCGGCAAAGCTGTTTGCGCGGCCATCGGTTGAGCGCGCTGATCTTCTAAGCCGCGCGCCGTTTCAGAGCGCGGCCGCCAGCCCCTACCTGGTACTAGTACCTACGTTTCCAGTACCTCTGGCGACTAGTAGGAACCTTGCCCCCAACTGGTACTGCTGTGCACTTCCAAATTGAGACCAACGGTCCATTCAAAAAACTGTGCTAGTCGGCTAAAGTTGAAGCACATCAAGAGCAACAACGAAGTGAAGTCAATGACCAGCGCAGCCGAAATGCCGAACACGCAGTCCGAAGGTATGGAGGGCACAGAAAATGGACCCTCCCAAACGGTTTTTCGCACGCACTGCCTGACCCTGGTCAACGAAAAGGTTTTTGTCGTCGGTGCGCTGCTTGGCTACACCGCGATCAGCGTCGACGTTGCGACCTGCGACCCGCTGCCCGTGGATGCCGTCGTTTCGATTGAAGGAACGATCCGCGCCGGCGACCAGTGGATGCACCTTTCCGGTTGGGCCCGAATCGAATCCTGCGAACCAACGGAGCATCAAGTTTACCGCGTCGGTCTCGCCCTCAAGGGCGCCCGCTGGACGAATGTCGTCGATCCAGATTCACCTGAAGGCCGGCTCGCCGGCAAGGTTGTCTAGCCCTTCGACGCTCTCTACAGGCGAACAATCAGCACCGCCAATCTTCGGAGCCATCACGGACATCCTCAACGCATTCGCTGGCGAGTGCGCGGAAAACCCGATCGGTCTCAACCCGCCTTCGCGAGCCAGCGGCGTTGTTCCTATCGCTAGCCCTCCACTGACAGCGTCCGCACGTCCGTGGGCTAACGTCCAAGGCTCGGTTGCTGTTCTGACAAAGTGAATTGAGTGAACGGCAACTGTCTTAGCTCAACAAACTCAAACGAAAGCACTTATGCAGAACGACCTCGATCCGGCACAACAGCTCCGCACCTCTTTCTGGGTTCACGAAAACCGAAGAACGGAACACGGCCACTCTCACGAACGAGAGTGCGATAACCTACAATAGGAAGCATTCCCGCCGGGACGTCTTCCCGTTTTTTCTCATCGGTTTGGTTTTTCTCGTCGACTTGGTTGCCCGTCGACTGAGCGCCTAGATCGCTACATACCGGCGCTGCTGTTGCGCTTGAATACTATGTCTCCTACACGTCCTCAAAAAATAACCTCGGGAGGCGCGGAGGCCGCTTGGGTGAATGACCGAGAGGGCGTCGCGCATGTCGCGAAGGCGCTTTCGCCGAGAACGATCGTCGCCTTCGACACGGAGTTCCTGCGGGAGAAAACTTTCTACCCGAAGCTCGCCCTGTTGCAGGTAGCGGATCGAGAGAACGCCTGGTTGATTGATCCGCTGGCCCTCAGCAGGGATGAGATGCAACCTCTTCTAGAGCTCTTCACCGATCCCGGCATTCTGAAGATCGCCCATGCGGCCGAGCAGGATCAGGAATGCTTGCACCACTCTTATGGCGTGTTGGCCGCGCCGCTGCTCGACACCTCGATTGCCGCCGCCCTTACCGGCCACGGCGATCAGATCGGCCTCGGCCCGCTGCTACGAAAGCTGCTCGACATCAAGTTACCGAAAGGCCATACGCGCACCGACTGGACGAAACGGCCGATTCCGCCAGCCATGGCGGAATACGCGCTGGGCGACGTAAATCACTTGGTCGAGGCGGCGGAAATGCTGCTCTCGGACCTCGACAAGGCAGGGCGGCGCGACTGGGCATTGTCCTTGTCGGCCATGTACACCGACCCACGACGATATGAGCCCGATCCGGACGCGATCGCGACCCGTCTTGTCTCCGGCCGTAGCGCGGGCGTTCAGACCTACGCCGTGCTCCGCGAGTTGGTGCACTGGCGCGAGACCAAAGTTCGCAAGGCTGACGTGCCCCGACGCTGGGCCGCCGAAGACAGCGTCCTGCTCGGGTTGGCGGCGGCGAAGCCAAATAATCTCGAAGAACTGTCTCACTTTCGAGGCCTGGGTCCGAAACTGCTCGAGAAAGAAGGCAAGCTGATTCTCGACGCGATTCAACGCGGACTCGACATCCCTCCCGAGGAACGCCCCAGCCCTCCCCGCAAGCCGCAGGCCGACTCCGATGAAGCGCCGGCGGTCGCGGTCCTGAAATGCTTCCTCAATCTTCTCGCCAGAGAGCATAAGATCCCGGCGCGCTACCTCATCGATACGGATGACATCGTCAAACTGCTGCGGTCGCGTTTCAGCAACATTGCGGAAATGCGTGAGTCGGGCTTGCTGAAGCCCGGCGTCTCCGACGAAGTAGGCGAGGTACTGCTGGAAGTGCTCAACGGACATCGGGCGTTGACGTTCTCGAAGGGCCAGGTCAAGTACATCGAAGTGCCCAGCGGTCAGGCCGGCCGTAAGAACCTTTCATCACGATAGAATCTCTATGCGCGCCGCACTTCGGCCGCGCGGAGGTTTCCATGTTGCTCACCAGCGTCAGGACTCAATTCGTAGTGTGGCTTGCGGCGTTGATCGTCGTGGCGGCGGCTTGCGCCGGGTGTTCAGGGCAAGCAGCATCTCAGGAAGCGCTGGAGAATGAACTCGAACAGACCCTATCGGGGGCAGTTCTCGAGGGTTCGTTCACCATCGACGGTCGTGACCCGGACCCCTTGCGGACCGAACGCTACGAGATCCAGAGCGTGACGAAACTTGCCGCCGGCATCTGGACATTCAACGCGCGAATCCAGTACGGCGATCACGACGTCACCCTTCCCATACCTGTACGGGTGGAATGGGCCGGCGATACGCCGGTGGTGAGTCTTACTGACGCCACCATCCCGGGGCTCGGGACGTTCAGCGCACGCGTCTTGTTCTATCGTGGGCAATACGCGGGAACGTGGAGCCACGGGGAGACCGTAGGCAATCAGTTTGGAAGGATTACCAAGAAGCCGCCTGGTTCCTAGCCTTCCACGGCGGCCGGCGGGCAAGCCCTCAACGATCTTCAACAGTGATTGGATCTTCAGCATGGTTTCGAACATGACGAAACGCGACATTCGCATACGACTGATCAAGACAACGCTGCTGAGCCTCGGCTCGCTCATCGCCTTAGGAAGTGGTCTCACGGCGCGGGCTCAGACGCCCGCCGGCTGGAAGGCGCATGACATGAATCGCGCCCGCCCGAAGATGGTGACCTCCTCGCTTCAGCTTCCTGTCGCGGCCCCCGCCGATGCCGTCGTACTGTTTGACGGCTCCGGCGTTTCCCAATGGCGCAGTGAGGATGGTGGACCCGCCAAATGGATCGTCAAAGATGGCTACATGGAATCTGTGCGAGGTAGCGGCTACGTCTTCAGCCGGCCGGCGTTCGGCGATGTACAGCTTCACATCGAGTGGGCAGCGCCCGTGCCCGCCGAAGGAATTGGTCAGGGCCGCGGCAATAGCGGGGTCTTCCTAATGGGGCTCTACGAGGTGCAGGTTCTCGACTCGCACGACAACATCACATATGCCGACGGCCAAGCCGCCGCTGTCTACGGCCAGTACCCGCCGCTGGCCAACGCCAGCCGACCTCCAGGCGAATGGCAGAGCTATGACATCGTTTTCCGCCGGCCGCGTTTCCAGCGCGATGGCGGCCTCGAAAAGCCCGCCCGCGTCAGCGTCTTCCACAACGGCATTCTGGTTCAGGACAATGTCGAAATTTGGGGGCCGACTTCCTGGCTAAAGCACCACCCTTATGAGTCGCATCCCGACCGGCTGCCGCTCTCGCTTCAGGATCATGGGAACCCGGTTCGCTACCGCAATATTTGGGTGCGGGATCTGCCCGAGTGGACATCGCCCGGTCCGTCTGAAGACACAACGAAACCAGTGATCACACTCGCCCCGGAAGTTCTCGACCGCTACACCGGCGAGTACAGAGACGATCAGAACCGGCGCTTCATCATTCGCCGCGAAGACTCTCGCATGTACGCCCAAATTTTCAGCCGCCCGAACCTCGAACTACTAGTCCATTCCAAGCAGGAGTTTGGTATGCGCTGGACGGCGGGCCGACTCGCGTTCGACCTGAACTCGGACGGCGAACCGGTCGGCGTCAAGCTGCTGGTCGGCCGCGCCGAGTTCTCCGCCAAGAAAATTAAGTAGCTTTGACGTTCTAGAGTTGCCGGGGAAGCCGGGCCGCTATGCGCCGTCGTGTGTCGCGGGCAAGGGAAGACGCTTGTAGGTGTTTTCGAGGAAGCTCTTGAGGAGTTCGGTCTGCTCACCGGATTCGATCAGGAAGGCGTCGTGGCCGTAGTTGGACGGCAATTCGACGTAGGCGACATCGCGGTTGCGGCTGCGCAACGCTCGCACGACCTCCTGCGACTGGTAGCTGGGGTAGAGCCAGTCAGAGGAAAAGCTGATCACGAGGAAGCGGGCCTCGGTCCGTTCGAAAGCTTGACCGAGCGAGTCGAAGCCTTCCGCTGCGTCATAGGTATCCATGGCGCGAGTGATTCGCAGGTAGGAGTTCGCGTCGAATCGCGTAACAAATTGCACGCCGCGATAGCGCAGGTAACTTTCCACCTCGAACAGGCCGCTGGCATCCGGCTCGGGGTCACGGCGGCGGCGGCCGAACTTCTCGCGCATCGAGTCGTCGCTCATGTACGTAATGTGTCCGACCATCCGCGCGACGGCCAAGCCGCGGTGGGGACTGGGACCCTCGTAGTAGTCGCCGTTCTTCCAATCGGGGTCGGCCATGATAGCTTGCCGCCCGACTTCGTTGAAGGCGATCTGTTGCGCCGAGTGGCGGTGCGTGCCGGCGATCGGAATCGCGGAGGCCACGGCGTCGGGATAATCGACGACCCATTGCAGAGCTTGCATGGCGCCCATCGAACCGCCCGCTACCGACAGCAGGCGCTCGATACCTAAGTGCTCGACCAGCTTCTTTTGCAGGCGCACGATGTCGGAGACCGTGACGTAAGGGAACGAGGAACCGTACGGACGGCCCGTATCAGGACGGATCGAAGCCGGTCCGGTAGTGCCGCGACAGCCCCCCAGACAGTTCGTGCAAATCACGAAGTACTTGTTCGTATCGAAGGCCTTGCCGGGGCCGATCATGCTGTCCCACCAGCCCGGCTTGCCATCTTCATCGCTGATGCCCGCGGCGTGAGCATCGCCCGAGAAGGCGTGCAGCACGAGGACGGCGTTGGCCTTCTCTTCGTCGAGGGCGCCGTAGGTCTCATAAGCGCAATCGACCGACTTGAGAGTTTCGCCGCAGCCGAGCTTCAACTCGTCGAATGAGACGATTTCCGTGCGGACGATCATGTTGGATTCGAGTACTTCCTTCCGCTGATTGTACGACAGTCGCGACCGCTTGCCGGCCGCGGCGGATCGCGCGGGACTCCCCAAAAAAAGACGGCAGCCCTTTCGGGCTGCCTACTCTTCCCACGGACCTAAACCTTCTTGCTAACCGCCGATCCGTGTCCCGCTATCAGGCTGCCGCACCAACCGGCAGCCCGAAGCCGGGCCCGTCTTGCGACGAGCTAGTTACTTCTTCTTCGCTGCTTTCTTCTTGGTGGCTTTCTTCGCAGCTTTCTTCGGTGCAGCCTTCTTCGCCGCCTTCTTCGGTGCGGCCTTCTTTACAGCCTTCTTCGGTGCAGCCTTTTTCGGTGCAGCCTTCTTCGTTGCGGACTTAGCCGCTTTCTTCGCCATAGCGATTCACCTCATTCGTAAGAGTCAACAGCGAGGGTTCAATCCCTGCCAGTTGTGATGCACAAACAACGTTCTCGAACAGAGTGTCCCAAACATTGTCCATCTCCAATGTTTTAACATGACGGCACGTTTTCTCCAAACATTTTTTAGTGTCTTCGGTTTATGTGGAGCGGGCGCCAACGGCTTTCCAAGGCCTTCGCGAAGGTGTGGCGTCTTCGCGTAACACCGCGGCGAGTCAACGCCGCGAGGCGGAGGCGGGCCGCACAGGAGAGACCCATTACCGTCCGCGCAGGATGCGGCACCGCTGCAAGCCTTTAAATATGGTCCTATCATGATGCATCGCGCGGCCTGAAAGTAACTCAGATATCTATTTCCTGTTTTGTCAAGCCGAGACGGACAACGCGAACGGAACGGGACGCCGCGCGAACCGGAAGCGCTAGCACCGTTTTCAGACGCGAAATTTTCTTGCGAAAAAAAACCCCGCCGCGACTGCCACACGCGCGCCCGCGATACGTTTCGCTGACCTCGAACAAGGAGTGTGCCGCTTCGGATGCGCGGGTCTTCAACTCCGCCGTTTGGCCGGACTGATCCGGCCAGCGGCGAGCAGCGCCGAGTTTGAGACGCCGTTTGAAGAAGCGGATTCGTGTGGAGATTCGTGCCCGATGGCGATGGATGCCAGGTCACGCCAGACGCCGCTTTCGCCTTCTTGAACGAACGTCAGCGAGCGGACTGAGAAGACCGCCGCGGAAGCGAATCGTTCCCAACTCGCGCGCGCTTGCTCGATACACTCATCGAGACGATCCGAGGGCAAGTCTTGCGCAAGAGTGACATGCGGTTCGTAAACGTACCTCTCTTCGTGCAACAGCGGGCCGGCGTTCAGTTCGGCGTGCAGCCGCCGCAGTTGACTGTCGCCGTCGCGCACCGACAGTTTGATGACATCCGTTGTGCTGAACTTTTCAACATCACCCGCCGTGATCTCAAACGGACTGGTTCGCCCGGCGACGGTGCGGCAAAACTCAATTGCTTCCCGCGGGTCGCGCCGCAACGGCCGCGGGGGCAACAAGGTTACGTGAGCGCGGTGCGTGCAACCGGGCGTGAAACCGTGCCGCAGACTATCGACGAAATCCGCGAGCGGGCCGGACAGATAAGCTACGACAGCGAATGAGTTCAGGGCGTCCATCTCGTCTTGGCGTACATTGACGTTGTGGTGGCGGCTGTAAACCCGCACCGAAACAAGCAAGGCGTGTCTATTGGAAGCTCATGCAAGGATTCGGATTCATCCGAAAGAGGCAACTCTCGACGCTACGACTGCAACTCGGCCGACTCGCCGACCGGCTCGGCCCCGCTGCTCTCAGCACCGCTTTCCGAAAGCTGCCAAGCGGCCTCATCAAATCCCCAATAGTTCAGAACGGACAAAGCGGATTCCTCGGACTCGATCGCGTCCCCGACGCCGAACGCTCGCTGCGCGCTCTCCTCCGTCTCTTCCCGCAACTGTTTCCAAGCCCCGTAGGGACCCAGCGCCTCGATCTCTCGCGCCTCTTCGTAGTCCCGAAGGTGGAGACCATATGGCTTCGTCTTGGGCGCTGATTCTCTAAATCTTTGAACCAGGGAGTCGCGCAGATAGAAAAGCTTGTAGCGGGGCATGCGGGCGTTACTTCCTCCAACATATCACGGCGGGCCCGAGTTCAAGAAGTGTTAGCCCTCACTTTTCACGACGTAGCAAGGCGGCGTGCGGCTTAGGCCGCTGGATCTTCCCCGGACCCCAGACGCGCCGCGCGGCCGCCGTTCCAGCGAAACTCGCAGGCCTGCAGCAAGAGCATGCCGCCCGTCAAGTAAAAACCCGCGCCGAACAGGGCAACGAAGGGCAGCGTTGCCCAATTGCCGACGCCGGCGAGGTAGACGCCGCAGCATGCGAAGTAGCTGCCAGCGGCGAAGTTTGCGAGCGGCAGCAGGCCACTCGGAGGGCGATAGCGCAGCCGCGCCAGGCGAGCGAGCCCGCGGTCGGTCGTGTATTTGGCGGTGCGCTCGAACGGCGACGGCACGCCGAGCAGCCCTTCGAGCACGGCTCGGGTGTTCGTGATCGTAAGTCCGATTCCGGTGGCGACCAAGGCGGGGATCAGAACCATGCCGCGGCGCCAACCCACGGCTGATAGTTCCTTCTGGGCGAGCAGGTAGAACGTAGAGAGTGAGCTGAACGTACCGAGGAATAGCACTATGTCAATGAGCAGGAATCCAGCGCCGCCGTAATGGAAGCGCACGATGGTCGCGGGCAACAGCAAGATCGAGAGAACAACGACAAGCGGGTACGTCAGGTTCGCGGTGAGGTGAAAAAAAGCTTCGAGCTTGATCTTCACCGGAAGTGGCGAGGCAAATATCAGCGGTAGAATCTTCCGCGCGGTTTGAATCAACCCCTTGGCCCAGCGCGCCTGCTGGATCTGGAAGGCCGTCAGATCAGCGGGCAACTCCGAGGGAACCTCGACGTGTTGCGCATAGACGAATTTCCAGCCCTTTAATTGCGCGCGATAGCTGAGGTCGGTATCTTCGGTCAACGTATCGTGTTGCCAGCCCCCGGCGTCTTCGATCATTGAACGGCGCAACAGACCGGCGGTGCCGTTGAAATTGAAGAATCGCCCGGAGCGGGCCCTGCCGCCGTGTTCGAAGATGAAATGTCCGTCGAGCAGCATCGCCTGGACGCGCGTGAGTACCGATTGATCGCGGTTGAGGAACGTCCAACGCGCTTGAACAACGCCGACCTGAGGATCGCTGAAATGATGCACGGTTCGATGCAGAAAATCGGGCAGCGGCTGAAAGTCGGCGTCAAATACGGCGATCAACTCGCCACTCGCGGTGTCGAGGCCCGCTTGTAACGCGCCCGCCTTGAAGCCGTCGCGATGAGTGCGGTGAACGTATTCGACGGGATGGCCCAGCGCGGCGTATCGCTCCGAGGCGGCGCGGGCAAGGGCTTGCGTCTCGTCCGTCGAGTCATCAAGCACCTGGATCTGAAGCAGCTCGCGCGGGTACTCCAAACGGCACACCGCTTCCAGCAACTGCTCGACAACGAATTGCTCGTTGTAGATCGGCAACTGTACGGTGATGGCGGGCAGCCGCTCAAACCGCTCGGCCGCTTCGCCCGCGGCGCGATGGCGATTCCTGTAGTAGAGATAAACCAACTGATAGCGGTGCAATCCGTAGACGCTGAGTACGAGCATGGCTGCCAAATACAGGGCGACCATCGTCCATTCGAGTGAGCTACCCTGGGAAGCACTTCGTGACGCGGGGTCGAGCCAGCCACTAACGGCGCCGATCAGCGACTCAGCCAAGAGCAATGCCTCTCTCAGCAATAACCGCGCATCGAAGAGCAGATCGGAAACGGAGGGTAACAACATTCTCTCTCGTTAGCGTTCCGGCCGATCGCAAATCATGAAACGAGGCGGCGTGGCCCTTCTCGCTTCGGCGTGCGCGATGGAAGCCGGGTTCCTCGCGCTTGTAGCCTTGGGAGACCTGAAACAGGGTGTTGTGGAATTCACCACTGTTTACCTGGGAACATCCTTATTCTATCTGTTCTGCTGCTACTGGATCACGCGTACAGATGTAACGAAATGGCCGAGACGACGCCTCATGGGGCTGGTGTGGCTGGGCGGACTCCTGTTTCGCTTGACAGTTCTTCCGCTGTCTCCGCAGCTATCGGACGACTTGAACCGCTATCGCTGGGAGGGCAAAGCGCAGGCGGCGGGCGAGAATCCTTACACTGCCGTGCCCCAGGACCCGCGGCTGGAACACCTGCGCGACGCAACTTGGGAGCACGTCAACCGCAAGGACTTGCCATCGGTCTACGGGCCCGTTGCCGAGTGGACCTACGCCGGTTGGTACCGCGTCGTTAGCTCCATCGAGCCGGATGCCATTCGACAGGTATGGTGGTTCAAGGTTCCCTTTGCGTTGCTCGAACTGGGCGTGGGTTTGGCTGTGGCGGGCCTGCTCGCGGCGGCCGGCCGGCCCAGTCACTGGTTGTTGATTTACTGGTGGTCGCCTCTTGTCGTGGTCGAGTTTTGGGCGCAGGGCCACAACGACACCCTTGTGATGCTGTTTGTGGTGGTGGCGACGACGGCGGCGCTGCGGAATCGCTGGGTGGGGGCGTTCGCTTCGTTGACTTTGGCGGTGCTGAGCAAGTATTGGCCGCTGATCCTGTTTCCCTTTTTTTTGCTGCGGCGCGATCAGGGGCGATGGCGCTTGCGGTGGAAGGAAGCACTCATTGCAGTCCCGATTGTATTGGCGGTGGCCGGGCCCTACTGGCAGAGCTGGGAGAGCGTGCGGGAGTTGCTTGAGGGCTTCCTAGGCGGCTGGCGAAACAATGACAGCCTGTACGGCATCATCTATGAATTCGCCGGGCAGGATTTCGACGCAGCCGGCGCGCAGGTAACGCGCTACCTGGCCGCGGCACTGGGCCTGCTTTGGCTGTTGCAGCGACCGTTGACGCAGTCGATACAGTGGGCCGTGGCGCTGCTGCTGTTCTTCTCGGCGAATTGTTTTCCGTGGTACTTGATCTGGTTCATCCCCTTCCTCGCCGTGAACCCTAACGCGGCGCTCTTGCTGTGGACGGCTCTCGTAAGCCTGGCGTATCACGTTCTGATCGGGTACGGGGCTCTTGGGACCTGGGAGTATTCCGATGAGTTCCGGCAGCTGGAGTATCTGCCGGTATACGGTTTACTGGCGGCTTCCGCGTTGACGCGTTGCGCGGATGTGAAGGGTTGGAGAGATCTGATGCGCTGGGCGAGGGCACCAAGGGACTGGCTTCTCCGCCGCCGCTGACACGCTGTATTGGGTACCCCCAAAAAAGCCACAAAGATTCGTGGCTCCTCTCGAGGCTATTGCCGTGATCTCTTGCCGGCGGTCACGGCTCTGTTCGTTTTTCGAGAAACGGTTTCTAGAAACGGCCCTTATCGGCGGGCAGAACACCGGCCAGGTACTGTGCTTTCCACTCGAACTCCTTGCCCGTCTCACGGCTGGGACCGCGCCGCATGATCTTGATAGCGACATCATCACCCGGCTTGAGTTCCGCTTGGATCTCCTGAACGTCATCGATCGAGGCGACCGGCCTGCGGTTGATCATCACGATGATGTCGTCCACCATGACGCCGATGTCGTCGGCGAACGACGCGGGATCGACTCCCGTGACGGCGACGCCGTCGGACTCCTTGAATTGCAGTTGCTCGCGTTTAGAATCGCTCAGGTTCGACACCTCAAGGCCGAACAGCACCTCGGTGCCCTCCTGCGGACCTTTCTCTTCTTCGTTCGCGTCATACCCCAACTCGGTCCGGAAAAGGACGGAGCGATCCGCGATCTCGACGTCTAAGCTTTGGCGTTTTCCATCGCGCAGCACAACAATCGGCACCGACGATCCGACCTCTTGCGCCGCCACCGTGGAAATCAACTCGTCACCGTCATTGATGGACTTGCCCGCGATGGCGACGATCACGTCCTCTTCCTTCATGCCCGCCTTCTCGGCCGGGCCGCCTTCGGTCACCGCTGTCACCAAGACACCGCCGGTTTCGGCGCCGAACGAACGCAGCAGGGCCGGCGGCTGCTCCTTGCCGAAGGTGATACCGATCGACCCGCGGCGCACTCTGCCGTGACGGATGATCTGGTTGTAAACGTTGACCGCCACACGGGAAGGCATGGCAAAGCCGAGACCTTCCGAGCCGCCGCTTCGAGAAACGATCGCGGTATTGACACCGATCAGTTCGCCCCGGATATTGAGAAGCGGGCCTCCGCTGTTGCCGGGATTAATGGCGGCATCCGTCTGGAGAAAGCGCTGGAAAGTGCCGTGCTGCCCGGAGCCATCCACTTCGCGGGCGAGCGCGCTGATGATGCCGACCGTGACTGTTTCCTCGTAGCCGAAGGGCGATCCCACGGCCAAGGCCCAGTCGCCGACCTGCACCGCGTCGGAATTACCGATCGGGATATTCTTCAGCGCCTTGTCGACATCGATCTTGATCACCGCGAGGTCGGTCTCAGGGTCGAAACCGATGAGTTTGGCATCATGGCGCACGTCCCCTGTGTCGCCGTTATGGAAAAGCCGCACGCGAATCCGGTCGGCCTTTTCGACGACGTGGTAGTTGGTGATAATGTATCCGTTCTCGTCAACGATGATGCCGGAACCTTCAGCGGGCCGGCGGCGACGCTGCTCACCGGGTCCGCCGAACGTATCGGGGAGACCGAAGAACCTTCGAAACATATCTTCATTGGGGTTCTGGGTTTCCGGTTCGCGTGCTTCGGTCTTTTGGGGAAGTTGCTCGACTTGAATGTGGACAACGGTTGCGCGAGCTTCTTTGGCCACCCGTGTGAACTCGTTTTCGAGCTGCACCGGGTCGGGCATCTTGAGCGGTTTGGCGTCGGGAGCGACGGCCACCCCGTCACGCGCGGCGCTGACGTCCCGCGAAAGAACAGTACCGATGACGATGCCAATCGCCAAGGTGAAAAGCAGCAGCGTCAACGAAAGCAGCTTCCGTTGAGCGAGTTGGCTTCGAAATCCCGATTCTGTCGTTCGGTCCATTTTTCACCTCACCTCCGCGGCTCAGGGCGCGTCACCGCGGATGATCCGCGTCGTCACGACCCAGCCGGGCGCCTGTCGTTCGGACGCGTCCGCAGCCGTCACGGGTACAGTTCCTCTTACTAGGATTATAGCGACACGATTACAGCGGCCGTTCGCGAACTGCTCCTAGGAATCGCCGTGGGTATTGGGGCTGGATGGATTCCTGAGCAATAGGCAAAGGCTCAACAGGACGCGCCGCAGACCCAGGTCGCGACCGTCGGGATGATACCACTCATCCTGTGAGTGGGCGCCGCCACCGCGTCCTCCGGCCCCGATAGCCACGGCCGGGCGTCCGAGCGCCAACGGAACATTGGCGTCGGTCGAAGCGCAATCCTTGCGGGAATGGATGCCCAGGTAAGCATCAACGCCCTGTACACAGGCCAGCACAGGGTTGTCACCTCGAAACGGCGCGGCCGGGCGGTGGCCGATCTCGCGGATCTTGTAATGCACGAGACGCTCGGTCGAAGCGCGATTCTCCGCCTCGACCGCCACACGGACGGCTTCTTCCATCAATTTCACGACCGTCATCATGGCGGCCGCGTCGCGCGAGCGGATATCAACTTTGGCGCGCGCCAAAGACGCGATCGAGTTGATCCCCGACCCTCCTTCGATGATGCCTACAGTGAGGGTCGTTCGCGGTGAGGCCGGCAGGGGGAG
>JAQBUE010000231.1 GCA_027624045.1 Acidobacteriota bacterium | reverse complement strand
CACCCTATTTCGTCCCCGGCCTCGACCTACCGCATTTCAGGATCATTCTTGGATTGGAAAATGCTGGACCGTCTTGGTCCACGACTACTTAGGCGTCGACCTCGATCGTATCTTGGGACATGGTTAGTTCGGACTTGGACGTCCTCCGCACAGCCCTGCGTGCAGTGCTGGACTCCAGCCCTCGACGCGGGGAAGGAATCCTGAATCGGCGAGCCGGCGTGCGATAATGAGGTCTTCCCTCGCGGAGATCCCCTATGTCCGAACTGCGTCTGGGCGACTTGATCGACGACCACTGCACCAAGTGCAGGATGCTCACGAACCACTCCATCGTGTCGCTTGTCGACGGTGTCGCCGCCAAGGTTGAATGCCGCACGTGCTACAGCACGCACAACTTCCGCAAAGGCAAGAGCGGCACGAAAAAGAAGTCCAGCGAGAAAGCGGCCTTGTTTGACGAAGTGCTGTCGAAGATCACAGGCGAATTGCCCGACTAGCGCTTTCCTATCCCGCCACCTTAACCGTCGAAGCACGCGAGAAGGCCGCCAACCGTCCGTCGCCCGCGCAACCAGCCTTCTCGGCCGGGCGCAGCTCAGCCCTCCGTTTCGAACGGCAGTGTCGGAAACAGCGGTGGCGAACGATATCTCGACGTGAAGTCTTGGCGAAAGCGAGGTAGAATGCAGCCATCATGTTTGACCGCCGAGAATTTTTAGCTGCTTCCCTGGCCGCCGCGACCGCCGCTTGCCAACAAAAGATCGCCGAGCGCCAAGACGCCCTGCCGGAGGGCGCTTCGCAGCTCGGGATGCCGGGCCCCTACCCGGGGCGGGTCGTCGCCGTGGATCACCCGGGGAGCATCGTCGCAGGCGAGTATCAGCGCGAGCCGGTCCGCAACATGATCGAGCGCGGACTCACTGAGCTGACTCACACCGAGAGCCTGGTCGATTCGCTGCGTCAGTTTTTCGAGCCGGGCGATGTCGTCGGCATCAAGGTCAACGGTGTAGGCCGCCCTTACGTGATCTCCGACCCCACCGTTCTGCATACCCTGATTGACGGCTTGAATGAAGTCGGCATCCCCAACAAAGATGTCGTCGTCTATGAGCGCACGCTAGCTTCCTTCATGGGTGCGGGCTTTGACAAATGGCTGCCCGACGGCGTGCGCTTCATGAACGCGACGGAGAAGTACTACGATATTCAGCTCGACATGGGCGGCTACGACCGTGATGTCTACATGGAGATGCCGCTCGTGCATCCTGAGTACAGGAAAGAATACAGCTTGGACGACCCGCATGTGCGGCGCTCCTACGTCTCGAAATGGCTGACGCAAGAGGTCAACAAGGTCATCAACATCTGCGTTCTCAAACACCATCAGTCGGCCGGCGTGACGATGGCTCTGAAAAATATGTCGCACGGCTTCGTCAACAACGTGAACCGCAGCCACGCTTCGACAACGGCGAATGCGTGCGGCATCTTCATCCCGGCCGTTGTGGCGCTGCCAATCATTCGAGAGAAGGTGAAGCTGCATGTGCTCGATGGCATCAAGGCGGCTTACCATGGTGGTCCTGGCGGCAAGATCGGCAAGTATACCTGGGAGCACAAAGCGATGTATTTCGCCACTGATCCGGTCGCGCTCGATAAGACGGGCTGGAAGGCGATTGATGAGAAACGGGCGGAGGTCGGCGTGCCCTCGATCGCCCTTCTCAAGCCGGATGAGGACAGCCAGTGGCTCAACTGCCAGGTGGAGCACATCGAGCTGGCCGGCAACATGGGGCTCGGTATCTACGATGACGAGCAGATCCGCGTGAAGCGTATCAGCCTCGTTTAAGCTCGCACCTTTTCCGTCGCGCGGTGAGTTGTCTATTGGCCGGAATCAGCGCTGAGGGGCGGCTGAAACAGTTCGATCGTGTAGCCATCCGGGTCGTGGAGATAAACGACCAAGCCCCCTTTGTTCGGTCCCTCAGTGATGCTGACGGGTTCGGATTTGAACTTGACTCGCTTGGTCTTGAGGTCGGCGTGGCAGCGGCTCAAGTCAGACACAACGAGGCAGAGATGGGAACTCCCCGGCTGATTCGTGGCGGCGGCCAGCGGTTCACCCTGCTGGTTGAGGTACTGCGCCAACTCGATGGAAGGTCCGCCGTGATGGGATTGGAGCGACGCCACGCTGAGCTGAACGCCAGGGAATCCTGTCTGCCGGGCGATATAGCCGGCATCGATGTGAGGCCGGCGGCGCAGCAGGGTCATCCCAAGCATGTCGCGATAGAACGCGATCGATTGCTCGATATCGCTGACGGTGATACCGACATGATGAACGCGTTCGAGTCGCCAAGTAAGGGTTGCGGCGGAACCGCTTGTCATGCGGCCTTCCCGCCGGCGGCGCCTCCGCTCTGCCGTTCTGTCGTCGCGAAATCGTCGAGTGACAAGAAGGTCTCTTCAAACTGCGTGAGGGGAGCGTAGCGGGCGAGAACCTCAGGGGACGCGCCCAGTTCCTGGCAACGTTCACAGCGTATTCTCTTGTGGCAGTCAGAGACCCAACACGTGATGTCGGTAACTTGGGCGAAAAGAAGACGGCAGATGTGGGAACTGAAGCGCCCCTTGAGCAAGACCAGGTCGTTCTTCCGAATTTCCGTCCGCAGAAAGTCAGCCGTCTCGCGCATGGTCTTGAAGATGTGCGCGTTCTCGGACGATACTCCGTGCTGGATAGCGGCGTAGCGGCCCTGCTTGCGGTATTGACCAAAGAAGACCACCACATCCGCCGATGTGGCTGCGAGTTCTCCTAAATGGATGAACCGCTGGCGACTGTTGGCCGGATCTTCCGTATAGCCGTTCGACACAAAGACCCGCCGCACGTGACGGGCATCTTTCAAGACGGCCAGGGAGGTCTTGAAGGCATCCAAGCAGCTATTCGTGTCGTCACGCAAGATGACGGCTCCGTTGGGTAGCAGCACCGGCTGAACGCGGCCCGGCAGCGGAGCTATCCTTTCCATGGCATGGGCAGCTTCCTCTAGCGGCACCCCCAGCCGCGACGCCACGGTCAGCGCGGCGAGCATCGATCGAACCCAGTGCTCACCGACGAACTGAGTCTCGCAGCGGACCGAGCCATGGCTGGTTTGAGCCGTGAACGAAAGTCTCTCGGGCCACTGGGCTTTGATGTCATGCGCCGTCATCTCGAAGGAGGGAGAAGAACCGAACCAGACAACTTCGCGGCCTTTCGGCAGGGCTTGCCCGGCCGCCGCAACCACTCGCGCGTCATCTCCATTTAGGACGGCCAGTCCGCCAGGTCTCAAGCCCTTGAGAAGCGAAACCTTCTCCTCGGCAATGGCCTCCAAAGTCGCGAAGCTCAAACTATGCGCGCCGCCCACGCCGACGATGACGGCGATATCAGGGTTGACGACGCGGGCCCAATGACGAATCATCCCAGGCCGTTCGGTGCCGACTTCAATCACGACAAAGCGGTGCCAGGGTCTGGCGGCAAAGATCGTTCGGCAGACGCGGTCGAACCCATTGGCGTTGCCCACGGTTTTGACGATCGGCCAGCGGGTGCTCAGCGCAGCCGCCAAACATTCCTTCGTGGTTGATTTCCCGAAGCTGCCGGTAACAGCAATGAAGGTTGTACGCCGCAGGCAGCGCCGCCACAGGGCCGCGAAGAAGTCGTACACCAAACATTTGGCGAACCAGAGCCTTCTGCCTTTCGTGGCGCGGATGATCTCTGCAATCATTCTATGGACTTTGGACGGTTTGCCCTTGCGACTAAAGTACTGCTATTGCTTGTTCGAGCTGCCGGCAGACGCGCCGGGCTTTGTTGACGGCGGACTCGAGGAGTTGCTCAAGTTCATCCAGGCCGCCGAGCCGCTTCTTGACGAGTGTAGCTGAAGCGGGCTCGCCCGGGAGATCTTCAGCGGCGCCAACTATCATCACCGTACGTGGATCCGGCTTCGATAAGGCTGTTGGGCCAATATGTAACAGATGTTACGATTGCGCTTACCTGTATCTAAACTCCCCGGGGGCAATTGTGAATTGTTACGTAGGTTCGCTATCATCGCTCTCACCAAAAGGAGTCGTGCCGGGAGCGAGGGCTTTTCGACGCGGCTGTTGTTCGGCGCAGGCAAACAGGGGTCGGCGGCGAACAACACAGTTACAGTTATGAGTCTCGCGGCGTGTATCGCCTTCAATCGCGGTGTGTTCGGCCGGCGAATCGCTGGGGTGGTTTTCCTTCTCGGTGTCGTTTGCGGTTCGGCGTCGCCTCAGACCCCGGCCGCCGGGAATAGCTACATTGGCGGCGAAGTTTGCCAAGCGTGCCACCCCGATGTTTGGCTGGGCTTCAACCGGAATCCGCATTTCAAGTCGATCGCCTCGGGCAAGGAAACACCTGAGAACACAGGCTGCGAGGGCTGTCACGGTCCCGGCGACCTGCACGTCAAGGGCATGGGCGACAAGTCGAAGATAGTCCGGTTTCCTCAGCTAGCGCCCAGCGAAGTTCTGGATGAGTGTCTGCGCTGCCACTCGAAAGATTTCGGCAAGATGCAGATTCGCCGCTCGTCGCATTCAACAGGCGAGATCAGTTGCATCAGTTGCCACTCGATTCACAAGTCGCCCGAGCCGCAACACCTGCTCGCGGATAAAGAGCGGCAAGTCTGCTACACCTGTCACGCCGAGATTCGCGCCCGCTTTGATTTACCTTTCAAACACCGCGTCAACGAAGGCGTGATTGATTGCTCGGACTGTCATAACCCGCACGGCGCGCCGATGGCTACTTGGGGTTCAGCGCAGTCGCCGCGCATGGTCACGCACGGCCTTGGCAACGATGTCCCCTGCGTCAAGTGCCACAGCGATAAGCGCGGCCCCTTTGCTTTTGAGCACCCGCCGGTGCGCGTCGAGGGCTGCCCGATGTGTCACGACCCGCACGGCAGCACGAACGCGCGCCTGCTGCCGCGGCCGGCGGTGTTCACGCTTTGCCTTGAATGCCACAACGACGTGATGGGTTTCGGACCGCGACTTGGCGGCATCCCGGAACCGAACCGCCGCTTTCATGATTTGTCGCAGCCACAGTTTCAGAACTGTGTGACGTGCCACTCGCGCATCCACGGCTCGAACGTAGACTCCCTGTTTCGGCGATGAAACTCTCAACCCTCATCCAGGTGATCGGGACCGCACTCGCCACGGCGGCACACATCCTCGCGCAACCGGTCGTCACGCCCACGCCCGACAAGCCGGACGAGATCAAAAACGTCAGCGCCTACACCATCTCGAACTCCTTCGAGGCGGGCTATCGCATGAGCGACGTTTCCGGTAATCAGGACGTCTACCGCTCTTCGATCAACTACGGCAGCGGCGTCCGGCTGTTCGAAGGGCAGCTCCGCATCAACTCGAAGGAAGGCACCGGCGCGGCGATTGATGAACTCTCGTTCTACACACTCGGCGCCGGTGACGACCCCTATCAGGCAACTCGCTTGCGCCTTGAGAAGAACCGCTGGTTCCGTTATGACATGCAGTTGCGCGTGAACCAGTATTTCAACCAACTGCCGTCCCTGTGGAACGGCGAACGCGCCGCCCGCACCGAGCGCACCTTCCAGAACCACGACCTCATTCTCTTTCCGAGCACGCGTTTCGAGGTGATTCTCGGATACGACCGCAACTCACAGGCCGGTCCCGGCTTTTTCACAGAGAACACCGCGACGAATTTTGGCGCCTTCGACGACGAAAACTTCCTGCGCTTCTCGAACGATATCCGCCGCGAGAATAATCAATACCGCGCCGGCTTCAACGCCCGCGTCGCCGGACTCGCCATTACGTTCGTGCAAGCGTTTGACAACTATAAGGAAGATCCGATCTTCGGTGACGCATCAACGCTTTCACTTATTTCGCCCAATGTCCAACAGGTCAGCAGCGTCCGGCGCGATGAGCCGATCCACGGCAACACGCCCGTCACCACGGTTGCTATCCGCACCGAGAAAGAGCGCAAGCTCGGGTTCCAGGCGCGTTATGTCTACGCCGGCGGCAATCGCAACTTCATCCTTTCCGAGGACATCACGGCATTCGATGCGGCCCTGAGCACATCGAGCCTTCGCCAGACGTTTGTCTTCGGCGACGCCGACCGCAAGCAGGGCAACGGCGATTTCAGCGTCGTCTTCATGCCGACTGAGCGGTGGACGATCAGCAACACCACCTCCGTCAACAACACCCGCATCGGCGGCGACTCGGTCTTCCTCGAACTCACAAGCAACGAAAGCCGGCTCACCTCGTTTGAGTTCCTCGGCATCCGCCATATCACGAACGCCAGTGAAGTGAACTTTCGCCCGCATCGCACTTTCGGCCTCTATGGCGCCTACCGTTTTTCGAGACGCCGCATCCAGACCCGCGAGAACTTTCTGTTCCCTGGCGGCAGTTTCGCGACCGACTTGTTCGAGCAGAGCAACGATATCAAGTCCGCGGTCGGCGGTTTCCGCTGGTTTCCCGTCAGCGGACTGCGCGTCTCGTTCGATGCGGAAGTGGGCAAGGCTGAGTTGCCGTTCACCCCGCGCAGCGACAAGGACTTTCACTCGGAGACGCTCCGCGCGCAGTACCGCAAAAAGGGGTTTACGCTCGGCGGCAGCTTCAAGAGCCGCGACAACAGCAACGCGGCCTCGCTGATCAACCACAGCTCGCAGAGCCGTCATTGGTCAGTCAACGGCTCATGGACTGAACCTGACGGGCGGCTGATGTTCGACGCCGGCTACACGAAACTGGAAATCGATACCGCTTCCGGCATCTTCAACTTTTTCGGAGAGGCTGACCCGGTTTCGGAGGCGCGTACCTTTTACACCTCGAACCTCAATACTCTCTACTTCACGACGCGCATCCTGCCGCACAAGCGCGCCACTGTTTATCTTGGCTACAACATCGCAAGAGACACCGGCGACGGCCGCGGCACGCCCGTTCTCGCGGCTGGATTTGAACCGGCCTACCCGAACTTTAGCTTCGACGGCACGAACTTTTACAGCAGTTTTCCGCTGACGTATCAATCACCTTCGGCGCGGCTTTCGATCTCGCTCCATGAGCGCTTGTCGTGGAATTTTGGCTGGCAGTTCTACAACTATGATGAACGCTTCACAGGCGACCAAAACTACCACGCTCACGTGAGTTACTCTAGTTTCCGCTGGAGTTTTTGACCACACCCGCGGCGCACATGCCGACACGAACGAAATAGAACGGCGGAGGTAAATCCGGCGGCCCGCGCGGGAAGGCGCGGAAAACCCCAGTGCCTCAACTTCACTGGCAGACGAAGAGTCCGATAACAGGGGCAGAGGCGCGGTCACTGACAGCCGGGGTTGTTCATGGCATCCGGATTTCGCGACACTTATCTGCCGAAAGGATCATATGTCATTCGTTGTCTATGAGTTAGAGCTCTATTCCCGCTCCCGGTCACGGAACTCTTCGTACCAGTTC
>JAQBUE010000230.1 GCA_027624045.1 Acidobacteriota bacterium | reverse complement strand
GACCGCTGCGTCTTCAGGATCATCTTGTATTGGAAACACTCCCTCCTTTCAGGATCATCTTGCATTGGACAACTCTGGGATATGCCAGAATTGGTTGTAAACGCGATCGTTGCCGGTCCGGCTCGCGGCGGCGACTTCGTCTTAGGCCGACCAGGGTCGGTTTTATCCAGGTCAGCCTAAACAGGAGTTAGGCACATCGAGGATGCGGACTTGAGGACGATGCTCCAATTCACTAAACACATTCTGAGAATGCCGCTTCCCTGGCGCTTCTGGGTCGCGGCTCTGTTCATGACAAACATGGGAGCTCTCGTCTTCTTGCCTCGCGTGGAGGCGTGGGTCGTGCTGGGGGGGGGCTTTGCCTGGGCGCCCTGCTCCAGAACGCAATCTTTGCTCGCTTTGGGTTCGTGCGTCTCCTCGGGCTCGGTCACTTTCATTGGTTCGCGATGCTGACGTGGCTTCTCCTGCGGCTCGACTCGATATCCGACGAGCCGTGGCTCCATCGTTGGGTTCTTGCTGTGACTATTGTCTGTGGGGTTTCCTTGGTGATCGACACGATCGACGTGGTGCGTTATCTTCGTGGTGAGCGAGAGCCCACCATCGTGCTCAGAGAAGAGAGTGCCTAACAACCGGTTGCAGCGGACGGTCCGCGGCGCGGCCCGCCGCTGAACCGGAGCGTTAGACATACAACAGGGACAACCGATGGAGACGGACCTTGACTTGAAAGACATCGCCCTTCAGATCGGGCGCGCCGTCTTGAACTCCGAACACAAGCACTACGTCGCCGCGCAGCTTGACGACCGCGACCATGTTCCGAGGATCCTCCGGATTGCTGGCGCCGTGGCGTCGGCTTCGCTGCGCGCGGGCCTTGCCGAGGGGCAGGCGATCTCGGTCCGTGAAGTGCTCGAATCCCAAGGCAAGGAACTTTACCTTGCCGAATGGAACGCACAGATCATGGAAGGCGAAGATGCCCGGCGTGTCATGGAAGAAGGGCTCGACGAGTACGAGCGGCTGCGTGATGCGGCCAGACGCGAGGTCGAGGATGTCTAACAGGCCGATGCAGGCGGACTGGCCTTCGGCCGGCCGCTGATCGGCAAGGCGTTCGGCCGGAAAGCATGAAGATTATGATTTTGGCTACGGTTGTTTTGCTGCTTGTCGGGTGCGACACCACTCTGACCGGATACGATTATGCCATCACCGCTGTCTATCGAGCACCCAAGAGCGGCCTAGTGATGGAGGTGGAGACGAGCGGACATGTACCTGCCGGAGCCGACACAACGGATACCGGGCAGGGCGAGGTAAGGATACGATCCGTGGCGGGGACGGCGAGGCCGATCGTACTGACCTTTCAGGAGGATCCGGAGATGACCTACCGCATCGGCTTGGGCTCGACCCAGGTTGGAAACTGGGGTTTCAGAGAGCGTGAGAAGACGATTATCAGTAACCTTGCCCGAGCCGGATATCCAACGCCGGATGCTGCTGAGATCGCGGAGTTGGTCGGTGCTATTAACGGAGCCTTGGGAGGTCCCAAGTCGGTCAAGTTGAAAGGGCAGTCAACTGCAGTTGAGGTCTTGAGTACCCGTATCGAATGATCAAACTGCGCCGAACAATGCCATGCAGACGGACGCTCGTACCTCGCGCCGCTGATGGCAGACCTTGGGCGGGCGAGATGCGACTGAAGATCATGCCGGCCAATCGCGACCGAATCCGAGGGTCTGTGCGTCACCTCGTTTCCGCATCATGCGCGGCGCTCACGCTCGCCGCCGGGTTGCTGGCGGCCCAGGACCGCTACGTTCGCGCCGAAGAGAATGAGAATCACGACCTCGTTATCACCCGTTCGGGAGGAGAACGGGTCGTGGTGGCCAAGTCCGATCGGAAATGGGCGGACGAGAAGCAAGTAGCCTTCAAGGACATCGCGATCTCGGGTGACGGCACGGCCGTCGGTTGGGTGGCCTACTATCCCAACTGCTGCACCTCTTACCCGGTTCCGATCTTTGTCGAAGTCTACAAGGCCGGCACACGACACACATTCGATCCGGCCATCGCTCCCTGGCATTGGTGCTTCGTCAACGGCTCGGCAAGCATTGCGGCGGTTTCAACAACCGTTCACGGTCCACAAAATGAAGTGATCGAGCTATGGGACGTATCGACGGGCAAGAAGCGCGGCGAGTTCACCTGGATGGATGGCGAGTCCTATCCTCGCGCTCCAGCGTGGGTCGTCGCGGTCAGGAGTACGCGGGCGGCGCAGGAACATCAGTGTTCGACCAAGTAGCGTGAATGCATGAGAACCTTGGCGGTGACGAAGCCGCCTAACCAGCGCTTGCACCCGACGGCGCGTGGTCTGCTTGTGAAGCGCCGCGGGTGAAGCGCCAACGTTAGGCCACGAAGCACTGCAACGCTGCAAGGATCGGGTTTGTGCCGGATCGCGCGACTCGGGAAGAATCCACCTGGCCGCATAACGCCTTACGCGGAGAACCAGAAATCTGCTTTGAGTTTGGCAAGACAGAATTAGGACACTCGTTAGCGCTCGTATTGAAAGGCATGATCAAGGTCTCCACCAGTTCTGCTCGATTTGATTGACGGTGCTGTCGCCCGACGCCTGTCCAGGGAGCTTGTTGATAGGGGTTGCGAGAGCTGGGTGTCTAAGATCAGGCGATACTTCCAACAGTGGGATTAGTACGAACGCCCTCTCGTGCAGCCTCGGATGCGGAACAGTCAGACCATCCTCCTCGATCACTTCCGCGCCGTACAACAAAATATCCAGATCGAGGGTCCGAGCTTCATTCCGTGTCTGCCGTACTCGCCCCCGCTCAGCTTCGATGGCCAGGAGTAAGCTCATCAGATCGCGCGGCGACAGCTGGGTTTCAACGTGCGCGACCGCATTCAGATACCTTTCCGGGCCGGGGGAGTCCACGGGTTCGGTTTCATAAAGCGACGAAACCTTCACGATCTGGCACTGCGCCTGCGACAACCGGTCGAGGGCATAACGCAGGTGTGCGCGGCGGTCACCGAGATTAGACCCGAGGCCAAGGTAAACTTCAGCCATCCCGCGTTCTCGTGATCTCGACTGCGGCGTGATCGACCCGCCTTCCCGGAAATGCCCCCGGCTTCGCGACGCGTACGAATACTTCACTGACCGGAAACTCGCTAAGAACGCGCTCCGCCACCTCCTCGGCCACCGCCTCAATGAGTCGGAACGGCTTGCGCAGGATGTCCTCAATTCGTTCGACGACCGTCGCGTAGTCAACGGTTCTCGAAAAGTCGTCCGTTCGGCCGGCCTCGCGCGTATCAAACGCCATGCGGATATCGAAAACGAGGTCCTGGACTCCGCCGCGCTCCTCGTCCGTCACGCCGATATGCGCAGCCAGGCGAGCGCCGCTGATCACGATCTGGTCCATCAGGCTCTCCGAATCGCCTCGGCCATCAGCACCGCTTGCTTGCATTCCTTTACATCGTGGACGCGGACAATGTTCGCGCCGTTCAGCACCGCGATCGCCGTGGCGGCCAGCGTGCCAGGTAAACGCTCCTCTGGCGCCGCTCCCGTGATCTGGCCGATCGACGACTTGCGCGAAACGCCAACGAGCACCGGATACGGAAGATCGCTGAACTCTCCCAGACGCCGCAGCAGTTCCATATTGTGAGCGGCCGTCTTGCCGAATCCGATCCCCGGATCGACAATCACTTGCCGCACTCCGGCGGCCACCGCATCACGCGCCCGGCATGCCAAAAACTCCTTTACCTCCGCCACGACGTCGTTATATATAGGGGCCTGCTGCATCGTCTTCGGGTCGCCCTGCATATGCATGATCACCACCGGGACATCATGCCGCGCCACCACCTCGCGCATCGCGGCATCACGCAACCCCGTAATGTCGTTGACGATCGTAGCGCCGAGTTCCAGACAGCGCGCCGCCGTCTCGGCCTTGTAGGTGTCAATCGAAATAGGAACGTTCAGGTTCGCCGCGAGAGTTTCAATCAGCTGCCCGACTCGCTGCAACTCTTCCTCCAGCGAAACGGGATCGGAGCCAGGCCGCGAACTTTCACCGCCGATATCGAGAATGTCAGCGCCCTCCGTGACAAGGCGCTCAGCTTGTTCAATCGCCTGTTGCGCGTCGAAGTAACGTCCGCCGTCGTAGAACGAATCCGGCGTTACGTTGAGCACGCCCATGATAAGCGTGCGCTCCAGTGACAAGGCGTATCGGCCACACTGCAATCGGCCAGGCCGCAAAGCACGCACCATCAAGCCACAACCTACTCCAGCCCAAACAAAGGCCGCCGGACATGCTTGAACTCAAACCGTTTCGGATTCACCGCCGTGGCGCCCGGACTATCAACTTCGATCATCACCCCCGCGATCGGCTCGTAGGCCGCGCGCGGTGCAATGCAGCCCTTGGCGACGAGAATTTTCTGCCGCTCGGGATACACGCCGTTGCTGATGAGCTGATGTAAACTGTTCGGACTCGACCGTTTCGTGGTCACCAGAAGCAGATTCGGCATATCGAGCGTCGAGCCCTCGGCTTCGATCACGGCGGTGTGGCCCATGTCCCAATAGCGCCCGCCACCGTGCCGCACTTCCGGTTCGATATAGCGCCCTTCGTGGAGCGACTTCACCCGCCCGCGCACCCGCACCGGCTTGCCGTGCATGTTGTCGGTCTTGCCGCCGACCGCCATGTCAAACGTTCCGCCGATACCGCTTTCGAAAGCCTTCTTCGCCGCTTCGGGATCGGCCATCACCACCACCCAGCCCCCGGCTTTCTGCTTGATGAGTTCATCGAGAATGAACGTGCTATCGCCCGGTGTGCCGCCACCGATGTTGTCGCCCATGTCGATCAGCACGGCCGGAAACTTGTCGCCCTGCATTGCCTTCTTCACGGCTTCAGCCGGTGTCGGGACATTCAGCTTGAGCCGGTCGCGATGTCCCCACAGCATGTCCGACAGACGCTGCGCCTCGCGTTGAGCCAGTTCCGGGTCGTTATCCGTGGCGACCACAACGCTCGGGCCCATCCAGGGCACATCGGCATACTGGTAGCCGCCCGAAACACTCACCGCAAGAATTTTCGGGTTCTCTTCCAGATTGCGGCTCTCTTGCACAACCGGAGCCAGCGGTTCGATCGACGTGTACTGGTAGACAATGTTGTACATCATCGGCGGTTTCACGATGGCCATCGTCGGTTTGACTTCGCCCTTGGCCATGCCGGCCATGATGCGCGCGGCTTGAATGCCGCGCTGTTTCGTATCAAGGTGCGGATTCTCTTTGAAGGTGATCAGCGTATTGCAATACTTCGCCATGTCGGGATCGACGTTGGCGTGGAAATCATGCGTCACGATGATCGGCATGTCCGGCCCCATCGCCTCGCGCACGCGCTTGGTAAGCTCCAGATCGCCGCTGGGGTAGCTTTCGACGACCATCGCGCCATGCAGCGCCAGAAAGATACCATCCAGCTTGGGAGCGGCTTTGAGCTGCTCGATGATCTTCCCCGTCAGCGTGTTAAACGCGTCATCCGTCACCGGCCCCTTGGGCTGTGCCCGGACGGCGACGGTCGGGTAGAGATCGAGTCCAAAGCGGCCCGCGCCTTCGATGTACCCGCTGATCGTGGTGTTCGCCTTGCCGTAATACTCGATGAACTCTTCGCGCGACTGCTCAGGCTCGTAGTTGAAATCTTCGAGCTGGGTCTTGAGCACGTTGAACGAGTTGGACTCGTGGCTGATGCCGGCAATCGCGATCAGCGGCTTCTTGGCCTGAGCGGTCAGCGCGACGGCGCTCAGCAGCAGCAGCGTTAGAATTCTCATCGGGTGCGTCTCCGGGGAAGTGTGACTGCCCTTATACTAACCGGCCTGCCAGGGCTCGCCCCGCGTGCAATGGAATGATGTGTTCGGGACCTGATACGCGACACCAAGCTGCGGTGTCTCGATACGTTTGTGTCCCTGAACGCGCGACTCCAGAACGGAATCCAGAATCCCGCTGACCAGCAGTGTGCGCTCGACGGGGTAAGTCGCTTTGCCGCTCTCGAACATCTTTTCGATGTTCAAGATCATGCAGTCGAAACTGCGGTTGTCGGGCTTGTTGCGCCACATCATTGTTGAGATTGGCTCGGCCTGTCCCTCGACATCGACCGCCACCGAAAAATCGCCAGACCCGCGCGGCAGGCGGAAGATCGCTGTCTCGACGCCGTCGCGATGCCACACCCTGAACAGCGCGGCATTCTTGTCCTCAACGCGCGGATCAGGTTTGCGGTTCACGCTGCGGGATAGCGCCGCATCGAAAAGCTTCCTCGCCCATGGGGTGCTATCGAGAAACTGCCAGATAGAGTCCCCTTCCAGGCATTGAACCGCCTCGACACCCTTCTCGCCCCCGGCGCGGCGCTCGATCAAGCACTGCACGGTTTCGAGCATGTGGAAGCCGTAGGAGTCGATCGGCCCCGGCCCGACCACGACGCCATGTTTCGCACGGGCTCCCCACGGAAACTCGACCTCCGGCTCGCGATAGTTCACCGTCACCGACGAGCCCGCCATGAACGGGAAACCGAGTTCCTTTGAGATGTCGTACATCCGCTTTGCGTTGTGCCAACTGAACGACAGGTGCTTGTCATTGAACACCGGAACGGACCTGCCTGTCCGTCGAAACGTGTCGGCGATTTCAAGGAACAGCTCAAACCGCGGGTACATCTTCTGCTCTTTGTCGTTGAACGGGTAGTCGCCATGCTCGGCAACCAGCAGCACGCCGTCAACAGCGAGCTTGTCGGTCCCCAGCGTCAGAGCTTCGTGAATCGTACGGAACCACGGCACGTTGAGATCGCGGCTCCAGTCGCGGCTGATATCGTTCTCCGGCGTTTGGTGGGTGAAGAGAGAGACGATCCGCGAACGCGGATGCGGCGGCCTGCCATTCTGGTTGTAGCCGAACAGGTACTTCCCGACGATCGTGCGGGCGTGGGAGGCGCGGCCCTCCCAGATGACGGTTGAGATGGCGGCGATTCTCTTCGGTGGGTTTTCGGGCATAGTGATTTACCGGGATTCCAGTATAGGTGGATGGGTCTACCTACGAGTCTGTCCGAATATTATCGCGAGGCTTTATCTCTAGAACAAAGGCCGGCGATAATGTTGTGTGGCCAAGAGTTACCGCTGTTACCTGCCCCAACAATCGCTGCTGCTGCCAATGTACGCGACTCGCTCCCCGACCGTCAGCTTGCCAGCTTCGTCGATGAGGACATCGCCTTTCGGGTGCTGGCGGCGGCGAATCGGCCGGACTAGGCCATTTGACCTCCCATCAGTACGATCCACTCGGTAACCTGACCCGCGGCACGCAGGATTCTCAGATTCGCACGGCGCCGACTTCACCGGAACCACCTGCACCGGCGGCCCGGTCACCGGCAAGAAGGCCCGCCTCACCGCCGTCGGCTCATCCGTCTCAACAATGCGCTTCCCGAGCTTCGACGACGCCGGACGC
>JAQBUE010000229.1 GCA_027624045.1 Acidobacteriota bacterium | reverse complement strand
TCTTCAGGATCATCTTGTATTGGAAACACTCCCTCCTTTCAGGATCATCTTGCATTGGACAACTCTGAAGGAATTCAAGCCATGAAGGAGTCCCTTTCCATATTCGAGAAAGAGGGGTTCTCGGATGAAGGTTCGGTAATGCGCCAATACATCAAGAATGCCGAGGGGTGCCAAACGTACGGCAGGTCCGCCGTCGAGCTGGATCCACAGCGGTGGCGTTTAGTGGCTGGCCTGCATGAGCAGGGAGTAGCCGGTCATGACGGCCATGACGACGGCAGATAGCCAGAGGGCCAGGGTGAGCCAGCCCTTGGGCAGGACTTGCTTGGGCATGTGGCGGTAGCGGAGCCAGACGGTGACGAATCCGATGACGGGGAGCATAAGCGCCTGGGCGACGCCGCCGATCTTGACCATCAGGACCGGCGATTGCAGGTACATGAAGTACATCGCCGGAATGAATAGCAGTATGACGGCGAAGATGCGCGTGTAGCGGATGCGGCGAACGTAGTCTTTCTTGTCGAACAGGCCGAGCATCGCCAGAAAGTCAGCCGCCATGCGGCAATGGGCCGCTGTGGACGCGAACAGCGTCGAGTAGAAAACGGCGAACGCGCCCACCAGGAACAGGTACAGCGACCATTGTCCGAGCGTCTCGGTGTACATGTTCGAAAGGATCTTGACCATGTCGGCGCCATCGGGCATCAGGCCCATGCCGTGCAGAATGCCCGCGCCCAGCAAGTAGAAGGCGATGGTGGCGAAGGTGTAGATGAGCATCGAGTTGAGGACGTCGACGCCCATGACTTTGATCCAACCGAAGGCGCGCTCGCGCCACGCCGGGGTGTCGTCGCGCTTGCCCGCGTATCGCGCGTAGCCCTTCTCGATGCACCAATAGGGGTACATGACGAGTTCGGTGGCGCCGACGCCGGTGATACCGAATGCGGCCACGGCGGTGACGAAACCGCCCTTCGGCATCGTGAACAGGAAGCCGCCGGCTAACGCGTCCCACGAGAAGAATTCAGGTTTCTTGATCAGCAGGAAAGCGCAACTGACGGTGAGAACCGTGAAGCTGACGACGAGCACCATCGCGATGCGCTCCACGGTTGAATAGCGGCCCACGATCAACAGCACCGCTGTTATGGCGGCGACAAGCCAAACCCAGGCCGTGGTCGAAAGAGCGGGGATGAGGTCGTGAAGGATCTCAGAGATGCCGCCCATCATGCCGCCGACTTGCATGAGTGTCATCGAAACCATCAGCGCCCAAAGCCAAACCACCCACGACAGCCCGAAGACGTGACCAGGAACCCGATTGAACGCTTCGAGCGTCGTCTCACCGGTGCCGATCGCATAGCGGCCGAGTTCGTTCTGCACGGCGATCTTGATGAAGCAGCTTATGATGATGAGCCACAGCAGGGTGTAGCCGTTCTCGGCGCCGAGAACGGTGGTGGCGATCAGTTCACCGGAGCCGACGATGGAGCTGGCGAGAATCAGTCCCGGGCCGATGCGCTTGAAGATTTCGACGAAGCGCGTCGGCGGGTTTTCGATATCTTCAGGACGAAGTTGGTAGGGGTCGAGTGGAGTGGTGTCAGCCATGGGCGATTATGCATCCTACTCTACAGCGTGCATGAACTTCAAGAAACGGCGAGCGTAGGCATCGAGATTCTCGATGGACCCGCCACCGAGAATAGGCGAACAGATCTCATAGGCGACCGTTCCGGAGAAGCCGCCCTCACGAAGCGCCGCAAGAAACGCCGCGTAGTCGATGAAGCCCTCATCGATCGGAACGGCCTGTGCATAGGGTGTTGCGGCGCGGTAGTTGATGGCCTCGGGCTCGTAGATGAAGCGCGGACGTTTCTGATAGTTCGCAATGGTTGTATGCGGCATCAGGGGCGCCATGACGCGGGCGGCTTCCACAATGTCCGCGCCTTGCAGCGCGGGCGCCCAGGCATCGAACAGAGGCTTGCAATTGGGACGTCCGATGGCGTTGATCAAGTCGCGCTGGCTGCGGTAGTCGACAGCGATGTCGTGATGATTCTGGATTCCGATGGTTACGCCCAGCGGCGCCGCGCGGTCAGCGCACTCGCGCAGGGCGTCCACGACGAGATTCCACTGCGCCAGATATCCCGCTGACGGATGCTCATAGCCGGTATAGATCCGGATCAGGCCGCTGCCCAGATCATGCGCCAGTTGTGCGAGTTCGGTCACGTAGTGAATCTGCATCTCGCGCATCGGGATTTCAGCATGTTCCAGGTCGGCGGTAAAGTTCGAGTAACCGGCAATGCAAACAGCCTGCAAGCCGCTCTGTTCGATCAGCCGGCGCAGCGCCTTGCGGGCTGGCGCGTCGTAGTCGAGAACGGATAAATGGGGCCGTTTCGCCATCAGCATCACGCCATGAAACCCAAGTTCGGCAGCCTTACCGACGAAATCGTCAACCGACAGCCTTGTCTGGCCCCACGAACCCGAGTAGCTGACTGAGTGCAAAAGTGTTGAAAACGCCATGATTCCTACCTTTACGAGCTCGCGACCAGGCTGACGGCGAGACGGTACTATCGCTTCGGTCCAGGGTACCAGAAATATTTTGTGCCTTTAGTTCTATTGCTTAGGTAGCTTCTAAGGTTAAGAATGTAAGACATGCAGCCACGGCCAGAGCGTTTCGAGATTCAGCGCCCCGTTGAGTTTCGAGTACCGAACGGTGGCAGGCCCCTTCAGGGGCGTGGCCGTACGTTGAACATCTCCCGCACGGGGCTTTGTTTCCAGGCCGCGAACCTCCCCAGAGTCGGTGACAAAATCGAGTGCCTGATCGAGATGGGCCCTGGACTTGTCGACGAGAAGGAGAGCGTCAATCTGAAGGTTCAAGGCATCACCCTTAGGAGCAGCGGCGGCAAGGTCGCTGTTTCCATCAAGAGGTTTCGCCTGCGGGGGATTCATTCCCCAAACGCCGTCCCCGACGACATCGAGTCAGCAAAGTAGACTATTGTGGAGGGCGGGGCTCTCCCTGATTGATTCTCCCGCCGATTTCGCTTGGCGATCTCGGCATGAGTCGTAGCCGCGTCCCGGACCGGTCGAGACTGCGCGATTCTGATTCCCAGATTGTGATTCCCCCATCGTCATTCCCCCATCGTCATTCCCCCATCGTCATTCCCAGGTACATCCCTATGAGACTTGAAGACAAGATCGCCATCGTTACCGGCGCCGGCAGCGGAATCGGCAAGGCCATTGCCGATTCCTTCGCTCAGGAAGGTGCTCAAGTCTTCAGCGTAGGTAGAACCCTCGGAAAGCTCGAGCAGGCCAAGAGCGAGGCGGGAGCAGCGGCCGGCCGCATCCACCCGCGGGCCCTTGATGTTTCCGACCAAGCAGCGGTTGTGCGGCTCGTGCGTGCGGCTGTCGAGGAGTTCGGCAAGATCGACATTCTCGTTAACAACGCCGGCACCAACGTCCCGCAACGTGCTCTCGAAGTGCTATCCCCCGAAGACTTCGACAAAATGGTGCGGATCAACCTGAGCGGGCCATTCTATCTGGTCCATGAAGTGCTGCCTGTGATGAGAAGCCGGCGCGACGGGCTCATCATCAACGTTTCGTCGGTCGCGGGCGTGCGGGCGAGCACGCTGGGTGGCGCGGGCTACACCGCGTCTAAGTTCGGCCTCTCAGGTCTGAGTAAGACCATCGGGATGGAGGAAGGCAAGAACGGCATTCGCTCGTGCCTGATCTGCCCAGGTGAAGTCAATACCCCGATTCTTGATAACCGGCTGGTCGTTCCGGACGCCGCACAGCGAGCCGTGATGCTGCAGCCGGAGGACTTGGCCGCGGCGGCGCTGCTGGTCGCGACGTTGCATCCACGGGCCACCATCCCGGAGATGATTATCTCGCCCACGATTCAAGAGTTCAATTAAAGTGAACAAGCCGGGGCGCTACGGCTTGCGGCCGGTAGCCTGGCGGTAGCAGTAGTCGAAGAGTAAGCGCCACTCCAGGCCTTGGATGATGAGCAGCTCATTCTCTAGCTCCTGATCGGCGCTTCGGCAGGCAGCCTCGCACTGCTCCACCATCCAAAACACATCCCACCCGGGGAGGCTGCCTATGGGGCCCCGCAGGCGGCTTTCGCGCGGCAGGTCGTGCAAGGCGGCGTCACGCAGGGCTGAGTGGACGGGGTGCGACGCAACTTTCCGAAACCAGTACTTCGCGTTGCTGTAGTCGGGCTCCTGGCGATGCATGATGCCGTGCAGGAAGCTGCCTGTCGTCGAGGGGATGTCCTGCGAAATGCGGTGGGAGCGGTCGAGATCGGAGAAGTAGAGATAGAGGGCGCTTTCGGCGCACTGGGCGAAGGCGTTTGAAGCTGGCGCGGCGTCAAAGAGGGCGTCGGTGGGGGTCTGTCGAAGCCGATCGAGGCCCTCGTTTGAAAACGCCCCGGCGGGCGCCAGCGGCATGAGACGGCGGCCGGCTTCGGCGGGCTCGACAATCGACTGGATGGCTTGACTGTAGTTGCTAAGTTCGAATTTCATGCTCTTGTCTCTGAGTGTGACCAAGCCATCATATACGGAATGGCGCAGGAGACCGCGAACCCTTAGTGGCACTGCGCTCAGGCATCGAGGGCGGAGGCCGGACCGTTAAGGGGTAGTGAGGTGCGCTAACCGGGAACCCGCACAACGGTCTAGCCGACCGCCGAATGGGTGCCCGGCGGATTCACGGGCGATGTCTTATCCGTACTTGTGGAGCTGACCGTCGGTGCGCCGCCAGCTTGTGGTTTAGCGATAGCGCGCGCAATCGCCTGGCGCAAGACTTCGCGACGAATTGGCTTCGTCACATATTCATCCATACCGGCCGTGAGGCACTTTTCGCGCTCACCGCTCATCGCATGAGCTGTTACCGCAATAATCGGTATATGCTGGCCCGAATGACCTTCCCTCCGCCGGATGGCAGCCGCCGCCTGATAGCCATCCATCTCGGGCATCTGCAGATCCATGAGAATAAGGTCAACGCCGCCTTGCTCGTACACTCGAACAGCTTCCTTACCGTCGGAAGCCATGAGCATAGAGCAACCCCACTTGCCGAGTAGCTCTCCGATCAGTACCTGATTTACTGGATGGTCCTCAGCAACCAAAACACGAACGCCGCCGAAGGCAGGACCGCCTTTGCTAACAGGTTCGCGCTCCGCCTGCGCGTGCTGCCCGGCCCACGCTGGAAGGCAGCGGGTCAGCGCCGAGAGCAGGTCTGACGGGGTAACGGGCCAGGCGATGGTAACCGAGACTCCTAGATCGCGGCAATGCTCGTCATCACGTTGCTGGCTTGTTGCCTTTGCCATGATGAGAGGAATTTCAGTTAATCCAAGGCTTTCCCGCAGTTCCGCCACGATCGCGTAACACGTTGCGTCCAGAGCCCCGCCCAGAACCACGACCGCCTGGAACGAGCGGTCAACTCTTTTGGCCCATGAATAAACTTGGCCAGCCGCGCCAATCGAATCGACAGCGGCGCACTCGGCGCCCCACCGGGTTATCAGACCCGTGACAGCGCGCCGACTGGTGGAGTCTGGATCAATGAGTAGGACCCTCAGATCTTCGAGGCTATTGTCCTCTGAATCAGCTGAGCTAGCTGGAGTGGCAAAGCAGGCTGTGAAGTGAAAGATACTTCCGCATCCCTTCTCGCTCTCCACCCAAATGCGCCCACCCATCGCCTCCACCAGTTGGGAGGAGATGAACAATCCAAGACCCGTGCCGCCGAAACGCCGTGACGCCGACCCGTCCCCCTGGGTGAAAGGCTGGAAGATAGCGCGCTGCTGATCGGGAGGGATTCCGATCCCGGTATCGGAGATACTAAAACGAATTGTGACCGCGGCACCGTCTTTCCGATCGAGCTTCGCTTGCACCCCGACCTCACCCTCATCTGTGAACTTGATTGCGTTGCTCACTAGATTGATCAGCACCTGCCGCAGGCGGCCATCATCGCCGATCAGTTTCTCGGGTACGCTCGACTCGACGTGCCAAGAGAGCGCCAGCCGCTTCTGATTTGCCCGATGAGCGAGCGCCTTCACTGTATTTCCCAGTGCGTCTCGCGGGTCGAACTCGGTGCGGTGCAGCTCCAGTTTCCCGGCTTCGGCTTTCGAAAAGTCCAAGATATCGTTGATGATAGACAGTAATGATTCGCCCGAACTCTGAACCATTTCGAGATGCTTCCGCTGTTCGGCGCTCAGGTCAGTATCCAGAACCAACTCGGTCATTCCCAGAACGACGTTCATCGGGGTCCGGATCTCGTGGCTCATGTTGGCCAGAAACTGACTCTTGAGGCGCACACCCTCCTCGGCATGCTCTTTCGCCGATTGCAACTGCTTGTTCGTCGCCGTGAGTTCGGTTGTCCGAACTTCGACCTGGCGTTCCAGGTCGGCATCTCGGTGTTCGACCTGGGCCAACATGGTGTTGAAGGTGTCCACTAAGAAGCCCGGTTCGTCGTCACCATATTTTTGAACTCGGATCTTGTAGTTACCGTCCTCGGAGATCCGAGCTGCCGCTTTCGAGAGTGCCAGGATAGGCCGCGAGATGACGCCTTGGAGCCATCCAGAGACTATCAGCGCGATGCCGATCGCACATATCAGCTCCGCGGCAACAATCAAAAGGTAATCTCGGAGGAGCCCTCGAACAGCACTCATGTCGGAGTACAAAAGAATATGGCCGACCACTTCTCCGTCAGCCATGATCTGCCGCCAGAGATAGAGTTCTCCTTTTTGGAACACATGACCGGCGTGCGAGGGCTTGGCGGGAAGAGCGATAGACCTGCTGTCGTCGCTTAGGTACGTTACAAAGACTTCGCCATCGGCGGTGAAGATCCGGGCAGCGGCCACGCGTGGATCGGCACGCAGTGCTCCGAGCGTGTTTTGAGCCGAATCCTGATCTTTGAAGATCAAAGGCGCTGCGCTATTGCGCCCAATCATTTCAGCCGCTGTTTCGAGCTGCTTCACTGCCTCCTCGCGGAAACGTGACAGCTCATAGATCGCCAGAGTTGTGCAGACCACAAGCACAGCTAAGCTTGAGACTCCCGTCAACAGGAGAACCAGCTTGTGCTTAATGGCAAGGTTCTTGAATTGGAGGTTCATTTACTGTCATCGCCTCCCATGACGTTGGAGGCCACCTTGAGCAATTGCGAACTCAGGCGTAGGCCCTCCTGTTCGGCAGCCGCAAGGTTTACGTCAAAACGCACAGCACCCTTCCGGATCTTGAACTCGATCATGCCGCCGTGTTCGAGGAAGTCCTCTATCCCGCTCACCGTCAGAATGTGTTTTCCCCGGAGGTGGGCCAATAGAGCTGGCAGGCGGTCCTTTTCGGAAGTACTGATGAAGAGAACATCACAACTCGCCGTCGATTCCGTACCACGCCGTAACCTCTTGATTTCTAGCCGCTTGCCCTGGATCAGCTTGCCATTGACCATCTCATCGAAAAAAGGTCCAACCGGAGTTTCCGATTTGGACCTCCCGTGCCAAAACTATATACCCAACCAACCGGCAGCACAAGCAATTTT
>JAQBUE010000020.1 GCA_027624045.1 Acidobacteriota bacterium | reverse complement strand
GGGCCTGGTGCCAAAGTAGTGGTGCTCATATTTTCAGGCTACCATGGTTTCTAACACAGTAGTATTAGGGAGCATCACCGCTGAGCTTGACAGTTTCTTCGTCGCGGCTGCCGGGCCGAGTACGATCGGCGTGGGTGACACCATCAGCGTCAACTTCGTTAGTGGTGACGCGGCCATCGACGAACAGATCACGACCGTCGCGCTCACTGGAACCGAGACCACGGCCGAGATTGCGACTCTGCTCAATGATCAAATCGCGGCGAACGCGAATCTCAGCGGCAAGCTGAGCTTCAGTGACGAAGGCGGCAATCTTAAACTTATCGTCAGCGACACGGTCGGCCAGGGCTTCACGTTCGCATCATCGAACAGCGGCAGCGTTGTGAGCGGACTCGAAGCCGGCGGGGTCGTGGGCGGCCAGTCGGCACAGGAGATCGCCGCGGCTCTGAACGCCCAGGTGGCGCTGGATGCAACGCTGACGAGCGCGAGCGTGACATTTAGCGCGGTCAACGGCGAGATCCGGATAAGCGGCGATCAGGCTTTCGACATTACGGTCGCCGACAACGCGCAAGGAACAGGCTTTCTCTCCGGCCTTGCCGGAGCACACTCGGTCGAAGCCTTCGATAATACGCTCGAGGGTCTGCGGGACTTCATCAACACCCAGAGCTCGACACTAGGAGCCAAAGCCTCGATCATCAATACGAGCAGTGATATCGCCAATCCGGCGTATCACCTCAGCGTCACCGCCACATCGACCGGGGCGGCAACCCTCATCCTGCGGGACGGCTTTGCCACCGATCTGCTCACGACGACCAACCAGGGTACGGATGCGGTCTTTACGGTCAACGGACTGAACGTCACGAACTCCGGCAATACGATCGTTGATTTCGAACCGGGTCTGACGCTGACGATCGAAGGGGCGGGGTTGACGAGCGTGACAGTCTTCAGTGACCGCACCGCCATCTCCGCTTCCCTGGCGAACCTCGCCGCCGAATACAACAGCGCCGCTGCAAAAATCCAGACACAGATCGGCGAAAGCGCGGGCATCCTATCGGGAGATATCATCGTCCGTCAATCACAGCAAGCGTTGCGAGATATCACCTCGTTCAGCGGTTTGGGGGCCATCAAGTCGATTGCCGAGCTGGGACTGAAGTTTAACGAGAGCGGGCAGTTGGATTTCGACACGCTCGTTTTCAACAGCCTGACCAACGATCAGATCGGTGATGCGCTTGAGTTCATCGGCGACACATCATCAGGCCTCGCCGGTTTGGGCTTATCGAAACTCCAGCAGCTCGCTGATCCAGTCAGCGGTCATATCCAAGCGACCATCAAGATCCTGACCGAGTCCGATAAAAACATACAGACACGGATTGACGCCGCCACGGAGAGAATCGACCGCTTGATCGCCACACTCGAACTGAAGTTCGCGGCCGCCGATCTTATCCTCTCGCGCCTCGAGGCACAGCAGGGAACCCTGACCGCCATTTTTGATTCTTTCCGGACTGCACAGCAATCAAACTGATGACTAATATGTCCTACGAAGTGGAACAGGTCCTTGATCGCTTGCACTTTACGACCGAAGCGCTCCAGAACGCGTCGAACGATCCTGCGGGGCCGTCATTCAGCGCCCTGCTTGACGAGCGCTCATCTCAAATCCGGTTCCTGCAAGAGCTGGTTCAAGGGGACCAGATCTCTTCGCAGCATCAGGAACGCTTGCGCAGCCTGATCGCTCTAGGGGATGGAGTACGTACTCCGTTGATCTTGCGGCGGGCGCTCATCCGGGAACGGTTGGACGAATTGAGATCCGCCAAGCAGGCCCAGCGCGCACTCATGACGGTCCAACCGTCGAACGGACGGCAACTCAACGTCCGCGGCTAAGACACCGTTAGCCTAGGCAAGGCCCGTTTTTGAAGGAGCCTCTGATACACTCAACCTCACGTGACCGGCCTGATCGGGGATTCGGAGATGAAGCACCGCCAACGGCTTCCTCGTTGTGCGCGAGGCGTGATCGTGGCCCTGCTTGCCCTATTCGGGACGGCGCCGCTGGCCGCGTCGCCTCCATCGTTGATCGTCCTCATCGTCTCGGAACAGTTTCGCTCCGACTATCTCCAGCGCTATGAAAACGACTTCAGTGCCGCAGGCTTCGGCCGTCTGCTCGCCGACGGTGCCGTATTCCCCACGGCGCGCTACGATCACCTGACGACTCTGGCCGGACCGAATGCCGCCACCCTCGCGACGGGTGCCTACCCCGCGCTCCACGGCATCGTGGCCGACCGCTGGTATGAGCGAGGCGAGGACCGCGTCGTGCGCGCCGTCGACTCCCTTACCCGCGTTCCGTTCGAATCCCCGAACCGGTTGACGGGCTCGACCTTCGCCGACGAATTGCGTCTCGCCAGCCGCGGCCAGTCGCGAGTCCTCGCGGTTTCAGGACGCGCCGAGGGCGCGATCTTCCAAGCAGGCCGGCGTCCGATCGGCGCGTACTGGATGGGAGCCAACGGCGCTTTCGGCACCTCGCGATACTATCGCCAAACCCTCCCGGGCTGGGTCGACGGCTTCAACGCCTTGCATGGAGCGGTCCGAGCCCAGGGCAAGCAGTGGCGGGGCTTGGGGCAGGCCGCCGACGTTCCTCCCTTGCGGGTCATGGAAAGCGGAGAGGCCTTGCCCGCGCTATATCGATCCTCTCCGTTCGCCGCCGCCGACACGCTCGCCTTCGCTCTACAAGCCGTCCAATCAGAGGGTTTGGGACAGGGAGACTATCCTGATCTGCTGATCGTCAACATCAGTGCTCCGGCTTACCTCGCTCTCGAAACCGGCGCCCACTCTGCGCTGATGCGCGACATGGTGGTGCGCCTGGACGGCATGCTCGGAGCATTTTTTGACGACCTCGATCGGCGACTCGGACTTGATAACGTCGGAATCATTTTCACCGCCACCCATGGCATCGGTCCTCTCCCGGAGGGCCTAGAAGAAAACGGACTGGCCGCCGGCCGAGTTCCTAGCCAGGACGTCGTCGAAGCGATCAACGCGGCTTTGGCCGCGGCGTATGGACGGAGCGCATACGTTCAGAAATTTGTCTACCCGTACGTCTATCTGAGCGACACGTCATGGCAAGCCGCAAGTGGACAGCGGATGGCTGTCTTACGTACGGCCGGGGAAGCGGCGAGAAGTGTTCCCGGAGTCGCCGGTTTCTATGCCCCCGAACCGGGACTCGACGATGTTCCCGGCGCCGCCAGCGTCCGAAATAGCTGGTATCCCAAACGCGCTGGGGATCTCGCGCTCATCTACGACCCTTACTTCAGCGAGGATTTTGGCGGCGGACGCGGCACGGCCCCCGGATCTTTCTACCGCTATGACACCGACGTGCCCCTCATCTTCCACGGGCCTGGGTTCCGCCGCGGCCAGTACAACAGCATCGTCTCCGCCGTGGACATCGCTCCGACACTGTGCGTCTGGCTCGGCATCTCCTCGCCCACCCTGGCGACCGGCGAAGTGTTGGCCGAGGCACTACTGCCGAGAAAGCGCCCGGAATTCATTGAGAGGGATCTGGTAGGACCTGTTCCTCCTTCACCGTGAACAACTTCGAGGAATCAACTTCCGGGAATCAACTTCTCCGAACAAACGTGCCCGACCTCACCACCGAACTCTGCGGCCTACGCCTCAAGAACCCCGTCATCGCCTCGAGCGGGACGTTCGGTTACGGACTGGAGTTTGACAAGATTCTCGACCTGAACGCGCTCGGCGGATTTGTGGTCAAGGGTCTGTCTCGCGAGCCGATCGAAGGCAATGCTCCGCCCCGGGTCGTCGAAACCGCCTCGGGAATGCTGAACTCGATCGGCCTGCAGAACGTTGGGGTTCGAGCCTTCGTCGCCGATAAGCTTCCGAAACTGGCGCGGCTTAACACCGCTGTGTTCGCGAACGTCTTCGGCTACGCGCCCGAGGACTACGTCGAAGTTTTGCGCATCCTGGAGGACGCCGAAGGGCTCGCCGGATATGAGTTAAACGTTTCCTGTCCGAATACAAAACACGGCGGCATGCAATTCGCGTCCGACCCGATTTTGCTCGCTGAAGTTGTCGGGATGGCGCGGCAGGTTGTTCGCAAACGGCCTCTCATCGTGAAGCTTTCCCCAAATGTCACCGACATCGCCGTCGTAGCGCGCGCCGCCGAGCAGGCCGGCGCCGACGCGATTTCTCTGGTCAACACGCTCGTTGGTCTCGCCGTCGACGCCAGCACCAGGCGCCCTCGCCTCGGTGCCAATCTCGGCGGCTTATCCGGCCCCGCGATCAAGCCCATCGCGCTTCGCATGGTGTATCAAGCCTCACAGGCGGTCAAGGTTCCGGTCATCGGGCTCGGCGGCATCGCTAGCGGAGAGGATGTCGCGGAGTTTCTTATCTGCGGCGCTACCGCGACACAAGTCGGGACGGCCACGTTCTGGGATCCGCGGAGCCCGCAACGGCTCGTCGTCGAGTTGTCCGACTGGCTTGCCAAAGAAGGCGTACCTTCCGCCCGAGAGCTAGTCGGAACGCTTGCGTGGAATGACTAACCTGAAAACCAGCAACCGTCTTCTGGCACAGCCGCGCACGCCGGCAAGTGGTCCCCACCTGCGTTAAGAAAACCGCCAAGGCCACCGATCTGGCGATGCCATACTGAGTTGGTTTCATGCCATCCGACAGCAGCGTCGCACTACTCCGGACCGTTCAAGCGGCGCGGCGCGACAAATACGAGCACTACGCCTACGCGGCCGCCTTTATCGGTTGCCTCGGACACGTAATCTCGATAGCCTTGGCGCATGCGGCGCTCGGAGTGGCGCTGGTGTGCCTGTCGCTCTCCCGCAAACAGTTTCGGATGCCCCCGGTGATGGTCCCACTGATTGGCTTTACGATCTGGACCTTGCTTTCGATCGCTGCTTCCGATGATCCGCTCGCGGGCTGGCCTCAGATAAAAAAACTGGCGCTATTACTGTTGGTGCCGCTGATTGTCTATTCGCTGTTTCGCACTGCGAGCCAGATCCGGCGGCTCATGGAAGGATTGTTCGTCGTCATTCTGGCCTCAAGCGTGACGGCGATCGTCCAGTTTATCTGGAAACTGAGTGAGGCCTACGGGGGGGGCTACAGTTTCATTCAGGGCTACGAGGGGCGCCGCATCACGGGGTTTTTCAGCCACTGGATGACGTTCAGCGAGGTTCTGATGCTGGTCACGCTGATGGTCGTCGCTTACCTCCTCCTGGCCGAGCGGGACCGCCGATCCGGGAGAGCTGTTTGGCTGGGTGTGGGATCAGTGCTGGCGGTAAGCCTGGTGCTGAGTTATACGCGCAGCGTTTGGGTGGCGGCGCTGGCCGGTGGGGCCTACCTCGTGTGGCAGTGGAAACCTCGCCTGCTGTGGATCGCACCGGCCGCGCTGCTGCTCGTGATCACCTTCGCGCCCGGCTCGGTTCGGCAGCGCTTGCAGTCGTTCACTGACCCCGGCTCTTATGGCAGCCGCATCATCATGTGGCGAACCGGCGCCCGAATGATCGATGCCCACCCGTGGTTCGGGGTCGGGCCGGAGCGCGTCGGTCCGCGCTTCGATGAGTTCCAGCCTAAAGACATCGTCGAGCGCCCCGAAGCCTACTACGGACATCTCCACAACATCCCTGTCCACTACGCGGCCGAACGAGGGATACCGGCGGCCCTCTTCATGATGTGGTTTCTGCTCAAGGTTCTTTGGGATCACGCGGCAGCAGCGTCGCGCGGCCAGGCGTCGGCCAGAACTCAAAACGTAGGCTGGCTGCTTCACGGTGTAGTCGCCGCCACGCTCGCCGTCATCATCGTCGGGCTATCGGCTGACATCGTGCTCGGGGATAGCGAGGTCCTCGGCGTCTATCTCACATTGGTGGCGGTTGGATACCGGGCTATCGAGCTTGGCGGGGTTGAGACCCAAGCGGACGCGAGAGCGGGCTAACTGGCTCCCCGACCGGCCAACACGCGAGGGATGGAGCGTAGCAGGATTTTGAGATCGAGGCCCAGCGACCAGTTGTCGATGTATTGCAGATCGAGCTTCATCCAGGTATCGAAGTCGACTTGATCACGGCCGTGGAGCGCCCACAGGCAGGTCAAGCCGGGACGCATGCGGAGGCGGCGGCGTTGCCACGCCGCATACTGACAGACCTCCGAGGGCCCCGCCGGCCGCGGTCCGACGAACGACATATCTCCCTTGAGGATGTTCCAGAACTGGGGCCATTCGTCGATCGAGAAGCGCCGGATATAGCGGCCCAGCCCCGTAAGACGAGGGTCGTCGGAAATCTTGAAAATCGGGCCGTCTCTTTCGTTGAGATGTTCCAGCTCGGCCTTCAACGCATCGGCGTTATCGACCATCGACCGAAACTTGTAGAAAATGAACGTCCGCCCGTTCAACCCGCAACGGATCTGGCGGAAGATGGCCGGCCCCTTCGATGTCGCCCGCACCAACAGCGACAGCAGCAGCATCGGGGCCGACAGCAGGATCAGCGACAGCGATGCGAGCACGACGTCAATCGAGCGTTTGACGAATAGCCGGATTTCGTCGTCGGGAGTCGTCGAGAAGGTAAGAAACGACAGCGGCCCGAAGCGGTCCAGGTAGACATTGCTGTGGACGTGCGGGAAGAAGTCGATCACAACACGTGTTCGCACACCCTCTTCGTCGCACAGCAGGAAGACGTCTTCGAGCTCGGCGAGCTTCTCGGCTTCCACGCTGAAAATGATCTCATCAATGACATCGGCCCTGAGCTTGGCCGACAACTCGCTGAGCCGCCACACCGGGTAGGCGTTCTTCAGTTGCACGGATTCGCCGAGGTTATCCCCCGGGTCAACGAACGCAACGAGCCGGCTGCCATACTCGCTCGCCTCTTCGAGACGACGTCCGACCTCGACGGCATTCTGCCCCCAGCCGACGATCACGTGAAAAGCTTCCGCACCGAATTGACGCCGAATCCATCCCCGCAGGGGCCGCGCGGAGACACGGTAGAACAGCAGCAGTGCAAACGAAAAGACAGCGAACAGCCCGATGAAAACGCGGCTCGCATCGAGTTTAAAGAAAAACTGAAAGGCAACCAGACTGAGCGTTGTCAGGGCGACTTGATTGAACGTGTCATAGACGGCGGCGCGCAGCAGGTTGCCATACAGCCGCTCATAGACGCCCAACCACCATCCCGAGCCCAGCCAGAGCAGAAGCGTGAACCCAAGAACTAATCCCTTGATGGGGGTGATGATGTAGAAATCGAGAGGGAGCGGCAGAAAAGCCCGCACTTGGTAGGCGGCTTCGAAAGCAACGATGAGGAGGGCGACATCGGCGGCCGCGAACAGAACTGCCGCTTTTTTCCGGTGACGGTCGAACATGGGACCCGGGTCTGACTACGAGTCCAGGATATCAGAAGGCTCTGAAGCGGCGGGGCGGCACCGCGGAGTTTTGGGGCGGGCGCATGCGGCGACCAGGCTTCTACTGACCCGCGTGGGTCAATCGTGCACATGCACCAGGGTGAGCGAGAAGGCCTTGTTGCCGGAGCGGAACATCATGCGATCGTGCTGATTCGACCCCACAACGCTGACCTTGAAGTCTCCTCCCTGTACCACCGACGGCATGGACATGTGGGTATCAGGGGGCATGATGGGCTTCAGATTCCCGGCAATCATGCTCACGACTTCGCCGACCGCGTCGCGAACATCTCCGTCGATGTGGAGCGGTCTGGCAATGTTCAGCAAACGGGCTGTGATGTCGAACGCCAGGGACTCTTCGAACTCAATAAGAATGGCGCCCTTCCAGCCGCCTGCGAAATAGACCGTGCCAACGATGGGATAGTGGGCATCGCGGCTCCGGGGACCGTCGGGAGAGGCATCCATCTCGAGCATGGTCGCGAAGACGTTGGAGACGACATCCGTGGATACTTGCTTGTAGTTTGTCGATACAGCGCCAATTTGGCTCATAAGGATCCCTGTTTCGTCGTTGCGGAGAGGCATTCGCGGTGAGCAGCGCGATCAGCCGTTTTCCGGATTGCGGTACATGACAGCATCGCCGATGATGCTCCGTTTGAAGTTCTCGTCGACACCGAGTGTTGTTTCACTGGCGCCCAAGATGAGGAGGCCACCGGGGCGCAACGTCTTTCGCAGGTTGCGCAGGATGCCCTGCTTTGTCTCAAGGTCAAAATAGATGAGCACGTTACGGCAGAAGACGACATCGAACGGCCCCATGCCGAACATACTGTCCTTAAGGTTGAACTTTTTCCACTGAACCATGCCGCGAATATTGGGTTTGATGGTCCAGTACATCCCCTCGCGCTGGAAATACTTGACGAGCAGCGGCGCGGGAAGGCCACGGTTCACTTCGGCTTGCGCGTAGCACCCCTCGCGGGCTCGCTGCAGGATATCGTCGGAGAGGTCCGTGCCGGTGATGCTGAGGTTGCAGTTCTTCTGATTGAGCTGGTCCCAGAGCATCGCGAGGCTGTAAGGCTCTTGCCCCGACGAGCAGGCGGCGCACCAGACGCGAATGGAGTCGCCGGGCGCTTTCTTCTCGATCAGCTCGGGCAACAGGTGCCTGCGAAGCGCTTCGAAGGGCTTGAGGTCGCGGAAGAAGAGAGTTTCGTTGGTCGTCATCGCTTCGACGATCTTCTTCCGCAACACGACCCCTCCCGACGCCCGCAACAATGCGCACAGGCTGTCGATGGTCCCATCGCCTTCGGTCCGGGCCATGGAGATGAGCCGGGTCTCGACCAAGTATCGCTTCGAATCATCGAGCACAATGCCGGAATCCTCGTAGACCGCCTTGCAGAGGTAGCTGAGGTTTTCCGGCGAAAGCTTGCGGTCAGGCGTTTCGACTTTTTGTTGGACAGGCAAAGAAGGGGTCCTTTTCAAACGTGCCGCAGAATGGCGGCGGTGACGCCTTGCAGCGGGACGACACGGTCCGCGAGTCCTGCTTCCACGACTTGTCCGGGCATGCCCCAGACCGTGCTGGTCGCCTTGTCCTGCGCGATCACCGGCGAACCGATCGCTCTCATTTGGCGGATGCCGGCGAGACCGTCCTTTCCCATACCAGTCAGGATCACGGCCAGGGCGCGCTGCCCATAGGCTTCCGAGACGGACCGGAACATCACGTCCGCGGCGGGACGACAGGAGTTTTCCGGCGCATCCTGGTTCAGGGCAATCACAAGGTTCGTTCCGCGGCGCTTCAAAACCATGTGATAGTTTCCGGGGGCGATGTAAGCCCGGCCGGGTGCGACGATGGTGCCTTCGGCGCCTTCCTCGACGCCGATTTTGCTGCGGCCGTTGAGTCTCTCGGCCAGTAACCGCGTGAACATCGGGGGCATGTGCTGGGTGACAAAGATCGGAGGCCGCAAGTCTTCCGGGAACAGAGGAAAGATCTCCGCCAACGCATTCGGGCCGCCCGTCGAAATACCGATCGCGATCGCTTCGACACGGCCCTGATAGACCGGGGCCTGGCGCGGAGCGGTCAGGGCGGGCTTGCCGGCCGCCGCGAGTTCTTGATCGACATCGAAGAACTGTCTGATTTTGGGAAGCAGCTCCCCCCGCAGCTTTCCGAGTTGCTCCTCGAACGTACCGGACCCGATCGTTTTGGTGCAGTAGTCGTCGGCGCCGCGGCTGAGGGCCTCAAGCGTGATATGACCGCCCCGTTCGGTGAGGGTCGAAAACATGACCACGCGGAGATGCGGAAACTGCTTCTTGACGTGGGTCAGCGTTTCGAGCCCATCCATCTCGGGCATCTCGATATCGAGTGTCAGAATATCCGGGCTGAGCTGCGGAATCTTCGCGAGAGCAATGGAACCATTCGCGGCCACTCCGACCACCTCAAGCGCCGGATCCTCGCTGAGCGCCATGCTGACGAGACGGCGGATGACGACGGAATCATCCACAACGAGCACGCGGATGGGTTTCCCGTTTGAGCCGCGGGTCAGTGCACGAGATGGAGCTATCAGGGTCGCCATAGAGGGGCCTATACCACCAGGCCGAGCAGCCGAAGCTTATCGACAACCGCCTCTTTCGTGAACGGTTTCATGATGTATTCGTCAGCGCCTGCTTCAAGCGCCTTTACCATCTGTTCCATGGCGGTTTCGGTCGTCACCATCATGACCTTGGCAGAACTAAACTTCTGGCGGGTTTTGCGCAATTCGGTAACGAACTCGAGCCCATTCATCTCGGGCATGTTCCAGTCGACAAGAATCAGCTTCACCGAATCATCGAGCGCGTCGAGAGTTTCCAGCGCTTCACGCCCGTTACCGGCCTCACTGATTTCGAAACCCAACTCACGAATGGTTGAACTGAGGATTCGTCGCATCGCCCGCGAATCGTCGACAATGAGTGCTCTTTCCATCAGCGTCTTTGCTCCCTTGCTGCCCTGTTGAAGGCTCGTTAGCCAGACGTCTGCTCAAGCGGTGATTGATCCTCCGCCGCGTGTCTCCGAGCGAAAACAGTCTTGGAATTCATATCGGCCGGCGGTTCATCTGAATAGACCGTTCCGCAAAAGAAAAGCCCGACCCAGTCGGCGATGAAGGCAATCTCCGCCATCCAATAGTCGATTTGCCGTGGTAACCGACGCGTCTCGATCGGGTCCGGGCGGCGGAATCCGCTTCGGGGCCCAGGCGGGCAAGCTCTCTCGGTCTGGGGATCGGTTGAGAGCCGGCCGGCAACCGCGGTGGTCTTCTCGGCGGTCCTCGCGGGATCGAGTAAACGGGTCATGAGTCTCGGGGAGGTTCTTCCTATCTGATCGACCAAATTCACTCTCGCGAGACTATTTTCTTTGCGAGGCGCCCGGGCCGGCGACTTTTCACGAAAGCCGCCGGCCTGGACTCCTTCCACGAGGCCGGTCTAGACCTGGAAGCGGCTGACCAACTGCTGGAGTTGAGCCGCCATCTCCGACAAGCCCTTCGCTGCTTCCAGGGTGTCGTTGGCACCCTGGGTTGCGCTTTGGGCCGCCGTGGCGACGCCGGTGATATTTTCGGCGATCTCGGCCGAACCGCGCGCCGCCTCCGCGACGTTGCGGCTGATCTCGTTGGTCGCCGCCGTTTGCTCTTCGACCGAAGAAGCGATGGTTGTCGAGATATCGTTGATCTGGTTGATGATCACACTGACTTCCTGAATCGCGTCCACGGCGCCCTTGCTTCCGATTTGAATCGCCTCGATCTTCTGCGAGATGTCCTCGGTGGCTTGGGCCGTCTGCTTAGCCAGTTCCTTCACCTCGTTGGCGACGACGGCGAACCCCTTGCCGGCTTCTCCGGCGCGCGCCGCTTCGATCGTCGCGTTGAGAGCCAGCAGGTTGGTTTGCTGCGCGATTGACGTGATGACCTTAATCACCTTGCCGATCTCGACGCTCGAATCACCGAGATCCTTGATCGTGCCGTTCGCCGAATCGGCGACATCGACGGCCTTCCTGGCGATCTTAGCCGCCTCGCTGGAGCTCTTGCCGATCTCGCGGATGGAGGCCGACATTTCTTCGGCGCCGGTGGCGGCCACCTCAACGTTTTTGGTGACCTGTTCGCTGGCCGCCGAGACAACGCCGGCCTGCGTGGCTGTCTCTTCGGAACTGCTCGCCATCTGCTGGCTAACGGCTGTCAATTCTTCGGACGACGAAGAGAGTTGGTGTGCGTTCCCGGCAAAGGCGGTGATTGTTTGTCGTTGGGCGGCCAGGAATTCCTTCAGGCCCGCCGCCATCTGCCCGACCGCGTCGTCGCCGATGACGGTGATTTCCGCGGTGAGGTCACCCTCGCGCGCCGCTTTCACAACCGCCAGCATGCTGTCGACCCGCTCACGCAGATCCGTCGCCTGGCGCTGCTCGCGCTCCTGGGTTTCCCTCTCGCGCTGCTCGGCCTTCAAGCGCGCGGTAATATCGGTGGCGAACTTAACGACCTTGAACGGCTGGCCGTTGAGGTCGAGGATGGGGTTGTAGGAAGCCTGAATCCAGACCTCCTTGCCGCCCTTACCGATGCGCTTGAACTCCGCCGCCTGGTACTCGCCGCGGTTCAGCGCCTCCCAGAACTGGCGGTATTCAGTGCTCTTCCCGAACGAGTCCTCGACGAAGATGCGGTGGTGTTTGCCCTGCACCTCGCCGAGGCTGTAGCCCAGCGTGCTGAGAAAGTTGTCGTTAGCCGTGATGATCGTGCCGTCCAGGTTGAATTCAATGACCGCTTGGGCCTTATTGACCGCTTCGATCTGACCCGCAAAATCAGCGTTCTTGAGCTTCTGCTCGGTGACATCGGTGGCGAACTTAACGATCTTAAACGGCTTGCCGTTGAGGTCGAGGATGGGGTTGTAGGAGGCCTGAATCCAGACCTCCTTGCCGCCCTTACCGATGCGCTTGTACTCCGCCGCCTGGTACTCGCCGCGGTTCAGTGCCTCCCAGAACTGGCGGTATTCAGTGCTCTTCCCGAACGAGTCCTCGACGAAGATGCGGTGGTGTTTGCCCTGCACCTCGCCGAGGCTGTAGCCCAGCGTGTTGAGAAAGTTATCGTTGGCCGTGATGATCGTGCCGTCCAGGTTGAATTCAATGACCGCTTGCGCCTTGTTAACCGCCTCGATCTGACCCGTGAAATCAGCGGTCTTGAGCTTCTGCTCGGTGACATCGGTGGCGAACTTGACGACCTTGAGCAGTTCGTCGTCGGGCCCGACAACCGGGTTGTAGGAGGCCTGAATCCAGACCTCTTTGCCGCCCTTGCCGAGACGCTTGAACTCCGCCGCTTGGTACTCACCGCGGCGGAGCGTCTCCCAGAATTGGCGATACTCGGCGCTCGCCCGGTAGGCGTTGTCGACGAAGATGCCGTGGTGCTTGCCTTGGACCTCTTCCAGGCTGTAACCCATGGCGTTGAGGAAGTTATCATTGGCCGTGATGATCGTACCGTCCAGTTGGAACTCGATGATGGCCTGGGACTTGCCGAGCGCCTCCATCGTGTACGATCCTTCGAGGATATGCGAGGGGAATTCGGCGACGGCCGCGCCGCCATTCGATTTGCGGGTGCGTGACATAGACTTTCTGTTGTCTCCTTCAAGACGGTTGGCGAGTTTACGCAGGTTGCTGCTGCCGACGATGGATTCGCCGGAATGCGGTGTGCTTACTGTGTCATTGGTCGGCGGCGCGCCCGAGCCCTTCGCGGCGCCACGTGAAGTTCCCTTGGGCTGTGACTTGGTTCGAACGGGCATTAGTTTCTCCTCTAACGGTGGCGCGCGGCTAGGTCTGCAGCACCTTCTCGGTGGACAGCACAAGCAGCAAGCGGTTCGGCAGCTTGTAGACCCCTTCGAGCATCTCGCGGGCGGTTTCGGGAATGGTCTCCGGCGGCGGCTCGAAATCGTCCTTGCTCACCTCGATCACGTCGCCGATCTCATCGACGAGCAAACTCACGGCGCCGTCGTCGTGCCGCAGCACCATGTTCATGGGCATTTGGCCGTCGGCGCGGTCGTCGAGGCCGAGACGGTGACGCATGTCGAATGCGGTCACGATGGCGCCGCGCAGGTTGATCAATCCCTCGATCACGCGCGCGGCGCGGGGTACCGGTGTCATCGCCTGAAAGCGCAAGACTTCTTGCACCTTCAGGACCTCGACGCCAAAGAAGAGACCATCGACGGAGAAGGTCGCATACTGGCGTGTTGTGTTGTGCTTATCCGTTTCGACGTGCTCTGGCATTAAACGTCCGCTCCCGTTCCTACCGTCTCCGGCTTGCGCTCAAGCACCGCCGACGCCAGCTTCTCGATCGAGTGCAGCATCGCGGCGCGGTCGAACTTCAATTGGTATTCGTCAAAGGCCGGACCAGTCTCGGGGCGCCGGCTCAGTTCCTCGGCTGAAAGCGACAGCCCCAGCGCCGGCACTTTGCCGACATCGGGAAGCCCTCGCACGCGGGTCAGCAGTTGCCCACCGCTCTCACCGGGCAGGTCGAGGCTCGAAACCAGCACATCGACCGTCTCGCTCCGCAGACACTCCATCGCCTCTTCCGAGTTGGCCGCTTCATGCACCCGGTAGCCGGCCATCTCGAGATGCGTTCTCATCAGCCCGCGCGTAAAGCGTGAACCTTCCGTGACCAGGATGTGCGCGCCTTCCGCGGCCGCACCACTCTTGCCGCCGAACCAGTCCCCCGACGCTTCCTCGATCAAGTAGTGCAGGTCGATGAAATCGGTGACCTGCCCGCCAACGACGGCCGAGCCCAGAATCCCCGGCTGCGAAGACCGCGAGCGGATCGTGATCGCTTCGTCGACAATGTCGAGGATCTCGTCGACGACGATCCCGATGCGCTTCGTACCCTCGCTGAAAACAATTACCTGCACCTTCTCATCGGAAGCCGCATCGCCCTCCGTTCCGCTGAGATAACTCCCGAGTGGCATGAGCGGCAGAATGCGCTCGCGGTACTGCACGACCTGGCGCTCACCGGAAAGTTCGATCGCCTCGACGCCGAACTCCTCGAGCCGGTCAACCAGCGCCAGCGGCACCGCCAAGCGATCCTTCGCGCCGGCCCGGAACAGCAGGACGGCTTGTTTCTCGGCCGCGCCTGCGTCTCGTGAATCGGCCGCCGACTGAACGTGTGACGCGCTCTCGCCAACGACCCCGCCGAGCTGCGCCAGCCCCATCACGTCGAGAATGAGCGCCACGTGGCCGTCCCCCATGATCGTCGCGCCGGCGTAGCAGTTCAGCCCTTTGAGCAATTTACTCAGCGGCTTGACGACGATCTCGGCCGTATCGTGAACAGCGTCGACCACTAATCCAAATGTCTTCTGATCGGCTTGCAAGACGATGATGTTCACCGACTCGCCCGTCTCGTGGCTCCCATCAAGGCCGAGCACGTCACTGAGGTAGACGAGTGGCAGAAGCTTGCCCCGCAGCCGGTAAACCGGCGTATCGCCAATCAACTCGATCTGTTGTTGCCCTTCCTGACCGGTTTCAAGCCGCACCAGTTCTACCAGGTTGACCTGCGGAATGGCGAAGCGTTCGCCGGCGCACTCGATCACCAGGGCCGGGATGATGGCCAGAGTGAGCGGGATCTTGATCTTGAGCGTCGTGCCGTGGCCGAGGCGGCTCTGAAGATCAATCGAGCCGCCGATCTTCTCGATGTTCGTCTTGACGACATCCATGCCGACGCCGCGGCCTGAAACGTTCGTCACTTGTTTGGCTGTCGACAGGCCTGGCAGGAAGGTCAGATCGAGCGCTTCGCGCTGCGACAGACGCTCGGCCTGATCGAGGGTAAGGATGCCGTTCTGAACGGCCTTCTGCTTGAGTTTGTCGGGGTTGATGCCGGCCCCGTCGTCGGAGATCTCGATATTGACCTGACCGCCTTCGTGAAAGGCGCGCAGAAGCACCGTCCCCTTGGAGGGCTTACCTGCCGCGGCGCGCACCTCGGGCATTTCGATGCCGTGGTCGCAAGAGTTCCGGACGATATGGGTCAGCGGATCCTTGATGGCCTCGATGATGGTCTTGTCGAGTTCGGTGTTGGCGCCATCCATCTGCAACTCGAGTTGCTTTCCAAAAGCTTGGCCCAGATCGCGCACGACCCGCGGAAACTGGTTCCAGACGACTCGAATCGGTTGCATGCGAGTCTTCATCACGTTGGCTTGCAGCTCGGTCGTGATGAGATTCAGCCGTTGGGATGTCGCCGTGAAGGCCGCATCTTCCTGTGTGTCGGTGTATTGTAGGATCTGGTTGCGCGTCAGCACCAGTTCTCCGACCAGATTCATTAACTTGTCCAGCAGATCGACACTGACTCGAATATTCGCGTCAGTGACCGAGCTCCGCGTGGCGGCGGGAACGGCGGCGGGTGGTTCTCCTTGCTCGCCTTCGGCCGGCGACGCCGAATCAGGTTGACGGGCGAAATGCGGATGCTCGTCCCCTTCCGCGGCCACCTCTTCGACTGGCTCGGATGCAGGAGGGTACGAACGCTCCAGGCCGCCCGGATTGCCGGCTGACGCCTGTTCCGGCGCAACGGCTTCAGCGCCCGATTTGTCGTCACAGACTGCCTGCAAACGTTCGACAAGGTCCAGGTACCGCTCGGACCCCTCGTTGCCGGAGGCTTCGATCTCGCGGAGGATCTTCTTGACGATGTCGACCGTTTCCAGCAGCAGCGTTGTGAGGGCGGGCGTCAAGCGCCGTTCGCCTTCCCTGAGCTGGCTGAGAATGCTCTCGGCGCGATGCGTGATCGCTTCGAGTATTCCGAACCCCAACACACCGCCCGTACCTTTGATGGTATGGATGGTCCGGAACACGCTCGACAGCAGCGCGTTATCGTCCGGCTGCTGTTCAAGCTTGATGAAGTCCTGATCCAGCTGCGTGAGGTTCTCGTTGCTTTCGATGAGAAACTCTTCGATGATCTCTTGGGTTTCGTCCATCTTTGTCTGCCGAGCCGGGGGGCGTCCTGGGGTTGTACTGAACTCATCGGCCCACCGGACGCCGGGCTTTACAGCCGCGGAGGATGATTCGAATGTTGTGCGGAATTCCGGCGCGAACGACCGATAAGGACTCTTGTACGCGTAAGGTCAGCAGGAGACTTCCAACCGGAATCCTCTGTGCCCCAATGCACCGATGAAGGGTCAAGCCCTGCTTCGGAACCCTCTGACCAGGAAAGGGAGGCTGAGAAGAATATGGCGATGAAAGTATTGGTCATTGATGACTCGTCGGCGATGCGCAAGTTCATCCAGAGAGCGATCAAGACTTCGGGAGCTGACGTCGAGGCTTTCCTGGAAGCCGCGGACGGGGCGGCGGCTCTGGAAGTTCTCAGTGGGAATGCCGTGGACATGATCTTCTGCGACCTCAACATGCCCAACATGGACGGGGAAACGTTCGTCGCGAAGAAGATGTTGGATGAACGGATCCGGTCCATCCCGGTCGTCATCGTCTCCACCGACTCGTCCCGTGACCGCGTCCGGTCATTGATTGGAAACGGAGTTGCCGGTTACGTTGAGAAGCCCTTCCAGCCCGAGGATCTGCGCAAGGAACTTGACCGCGTGATGGCGAGCGCTTAGCCCGCATTGATCACGACCCGACGCTTCAAGTAGGCCATAAGGCCGCCGTTGCGTCACTGCGTTCGCTCGCCGTGCTCAGCGGCTTGTTCCAGTACTCCCCAACACCCAAAAGTAGGCGCGAACCCGTACGCGCGTGCCGCTGACGGGCCTCTCACGCACTTCCCCCGCCACACAGTGAGAAAAGCAGATCAAGAACTGGCGGCGAAAACCCTCAGCCGGATCTTGAACAAGTGCCCTTCCCCCCACTCGAAATACCATTTGACATCGAGTGTGGCTTCGTCAGTTACCGCGCTCTCGGCCCGGCCAATTTCGGGCAGGTGGAGAGTCAAGTCGATTCTCTTCTGGTCGCAGAGGCTCTTGATTCGCCCGCCATACATGTTCAGAATCTCCTGCAGCGTGGATTCGGCGATTTCGGTGTCAACTTCTTCCTCGGGCAGGTCGAGCATCACTCGCGCGAACTCGCGAATCATTGTTTCCTCGGCCGCGATATTCGCCTCGATGCGCAGGTCATCGGAGGTTGAATTGAGCGATATGGCGCCAAAGATTCCGAAGAGGGGCTCGTCTTCTGGTTCGGGCTTTTCATGAGGATCGGTTCCGGTCAGGGTCCCGAGCACGAGACGGATCGCGCCGGGCATTTCCTGCCGCAACATTGAGAACGGCGATCCGTCCAGTTTGCGCGGCAGCACGCCATTCATGACGCCGCAGACTTCCGCGCGGAAGGCGGCCGGAACAAACGTGCGCATCACGGTGCCGCTGACACGCTGCAACCCGTCCGGCTGGTCACCGGCATCGCTCGTCAGCAAGTAGACGTGTGTTGGAGCGTGTGAGTCGCCTAAACGCAGCTTCTTGAGAAGAAACTCCAGGCGGAAACCCGGCAACGCCGGTGACACCAGAATCAACGGCGGCTTATGCCGGATCGAGCCCACCAGCAACTCACCGGCGTTCTTGGCCACCTCACAATGAAAAAGACCTTTCAACGCCGTGCGGGCAAACTCGCGAAAGTTGGCGTCCCGGTCAGCCACTAGGACTTTCGGGAGCGTACTCGAGTTGTTCCGCTTTGCTCTCTTCTCCGTCAAGGTGCGGATGACCCCCTCAAGGCGGTGAATCACTTGATCTTCCAGGAGGGGTTTGACGATAAAGTCCAAAACCCCCATCTTTACGAGTTCAGTGACGAGGGTCTGGCTGCTATCAACAGACATCGCGATGATCTCAGTGTCAGCCAGTTCGGGGTCATCTCGAACGAGTGACACGAGTTCAAGCCCGTTGAGCAGGGGCATATGAATGTCGGTAATAACGAGATCGGCCGCCTGTTCGGTGATCTGCTCGAAAGCTTCGAGCCCGTCAGCTGCCTCGGACACATCGACGTCCAACGCGCGCGTCAACCAGCGCCGCAGAACCTTGCGGGTAGATGTATCGTCGTCAACGATGAGAACGCGCAGATTTGACATTGAGCTGCCCTTCCAGCCAGGCGAAGCGGAAAGACACCGCCACGAGAAAACCTGAATCCCTTATCGACTTAGCGGGACTAGGCCTTCAGATCCGCGTAAAAAAGGACCGCGCCGCATCGCCCATATTTCCCTGGGAGATGCGATCGCGGGCCTTGCAGTCCAGGAAATGGATGTGTCACGGCCGGCGAGCGGGCCGCCAAGTGGGATGCGGAGGGCTCTATGAGATGTGCGCGCCCTGCGTCTCGACGTAAACCGAATAGAGAGACTGGCTCCCCGTCATGAACAGACGGTTGCGTTTCGTGCCCCCGAAACAAACGTTCGAGCAGATTTCAGGCAGCCGGATTTGCCCGATTCGCACACCGTCGGAGGCAAAGATATGGACGCCGTCATATCCAGCGCCGACCCAGCCGGCGCTGGCCCAAACATTGCCGTCCACATCGGCCCGGATGCCATCCGCCAACCCAGCGCCCACGCCACTCAGTACCATCGAAGTGAACTCTCGCCCCTTCTCCAGTTTCTTATTGTCGACAACGTCCCATACCTTGATGACGCGCGGCGCTTCCGGGTAATGCGTGGCACCAGTGTCGGCGACATACAGCTTACCGTAATCGGGTGAGAAACAAAGGCCGTTTGGCTTATAAATGTCATCAGCGACCATACTCATCACGCCGGTCTTCCCGTCCACTCGGTAGATTGCTTCCTTCAGGTGCAACGTCCCTTTATTCCCCTCATAGTTCATGAGGCTTCCATAGCCGGGATCGGTAAACCAGATGTCGCCATCGGGATGCACGACAGCGTCATTCGGCGCATTGAGGGGCTTGCCTTGCCACTCCGAGGCCAACACAGTGAGTTTGCCGTTGTGTTCGTAGCGAACGACACGCCGGTTGCCGTGTTCGCAAGCAATCTGCCGGCCTTCCCAGTCAAAGGTATTGCCGTTGCTGTTGCCGGCCGGTTGGCGGAATACGCTCACATGGCCATCTTCTTCGAGCCAGCGCATCTGGCGGTCGTTCGGGATATCGCTCCAAAGCAAGTATCGCCCGACCGCGTTCCAAGCCGGGCCTTCGGCCCACAGCGTCCCCTGATGCAGCCGCTGGATGGGCGTGTTGCCGAGCTTGTACTTGGCGAAGCGCGGATCGATGACCACAATATCGGGATCGGGATACCTCACCGGCGTTTCCCCCGACCAGTCGCGTTGCGCCCGCGCCTCAGGCGTCAACCCCCAGCAGAGCATTGCGGACCCGAGCGTCGCGGCCGTCAAGAATGAGCGGCGACTCGACGCTCCGGATGAACTATTTGCTTGCTTTGTCACGCTGCAATTCTCCTTCTCAGTTTCCAAATAGCGTAACGGAAACCTTCCCTGGCCGTGCATCAACGTTTGGAGCCAGCCGTTACGCGTCCCAACTCTTCTTCACGGCGGCTGTAATTGCTGTCGTAGTAATCCCGATAGGCGCCTGAACGGACGCGCTCGACCCAACTCGTGTTCGCGCGACACCAATCAACGGTTCGCGCCAGCCCCTGCTCAAAATCCATGGCGGGCGTCCAACCGGTCGTCCTTTGGATCTTGGCGCTCGATAGCGCGTAACGGCGGTCGTGACCAGGACGATCTTCTACGGATCGGAGCAGGCTCTCCGTCTTCCCTGTAGCCGCCAGAATCATGCGAACGACATCGAGATTCGGAAGAGCGCGGTTGCCCCCGATGTTGTAGATCTCGCCGGGTTGCCCTTTTTCGAGCAGTGATTGGATCGCCCGGCAGTGATCGTCAACATAAAGCCAATCACGAACTTGCTGCCCGTCGCCGTAAATGGGTAGCGGCTCGTCGTCCAAGGCGTTCGCGATCATCAATGGGATCAGCTTTTCCGGAAACTGATACGGCCCGTAATTGTTCGAGGCGCGGGTCACGATCACCGGCAGCTTATAGGTCGTAAAGTACGACAGCGCCAGCATGTCCGATCCGGCTTTCGACGCCGAGTAAGGGCTACTGGGGCGTAGCGGGAAATCCTCGTCGGCGTCAGCGGGAGGATCAATGCTGCCGTACACCTCGTCGGTCGATACGTGAATGAACTTCTGAACCCCGCGCCGGCGCGCGGCGTCCAGCAGATGGAATGTTCCGGTGAAGTTTGTATCGATGACCGGCTTGGGCGAGAGGATGCTGCGGTCAACATGCGACTCCGCCGCGAAGTGAACAATTACGTCGGGCGCGTAGCTTGCCACAGCCTCATCTACGGCGGCTACGTCACAGAGATTCGCTTTGACGAACCGGTAACCGGCGTGGTCCGCGACAGGTTCCAGGTTTTCGAGATTGCCGGCGTACGTCAGTGCATCGAAGTTCAGCACTTCGGCCGCCGCGTCGCCGCCCAGCACAAGCCGAATAAACGCGGAGCCAATGAAACCGGCTCCGCCTGTCACGAGCAGCTTCATTTGTATTGGATCTCCCAGTCGTATCGAATGCTGGGATCGTCATAAGCGATGCGGCCTTCGTCCTTCGGATTGTAGTGGCGGTCGGTGACGTAGACCAGCATCGCCGGGCCTGCGCCGATGACCTTATAGCCATGGGCGACGCCGGGAGGAATCAGGATCTGCCACGGCCGCAGCACCCCTACGTGGAACGTATTTCGGCGGCCGAAGGTAGCTGAGTCCTGGCGCAGGTCGGCCAGCGCGACCTGAAACATGCCTTGGACGGGAACCCAAAAATCCGTCTGCTCCAAGTGATAATGAAACGCCTTGATCGTGCCTGGGTAGCTGAGCGCAGCTGACACTTGTGTGGACTCGGCCGGAAAACCAGCGGGCAAACCTCGCCCGAGGCGAGCGATTTCAAGAAAGTAACCGCGGTCATCGGGCCACAGCGGGTAGGGCTGCACCTGAACGCCGTCGATCAAGTCGGCGGAGTCCGGTTGAGCGATCACGCTGCCGATGCCCAATTCGCATTCGGGGGCGGAGAGAGTCAACGGATCCGACTTGCCGCTGATGAGGCGGCCGGCCGACGGCAATGTTTTCGCTTCACTAGCCATGGAATGTTCCTCCCACCATCTTATAGCGTCCTAGCCGCGGTCAAGCGGGTCGGCACGCAACTGGGGCCGAGGTCGCTACAATCGAGGGACTCGATTTGGGGTTCGGTTACGCCCGCACGCCCGCTAAGAAAAAACGCTCAAACGCTAGAGAGGTTATTCGTGTCACAAGGAATGAATCGCCGACAATTCGTCGCCGCTGGTGCGGCCGCGGGAGCTTCGCTCCTGCTACCCCCGTCGCAAGCAGCCGAGAAGCCCTTCACCGGAGCCGGCGGAGAATGGCGCGTCTACGGAGGCGACCAGGGCGCCTCCCGCTACTCACCGCTCGATCAGATCAACCTCTTCAACGCCCACCGCCTGAAGCCTGCTTGGATTCACCATACCGGCGACAAGATGGACCGTCCCAAGACGATGATCCAGTGTACGCCCATCGTCATCGGCGACACGATGTATCTGACGACAGCCCGCATGGCGGTACGGGCGCTGAACGCCGCGACGGGTGAAGTACGTTGGAACTTCGATCCTTACGAAGGGGTGCGTTCTTCCCGCGCCCGGGGAGTCAACCGCGGCGTCTCGTATTTCGAGGACGGTAAAGACAAGCGCATCTTCGCCGCCATCCAAACGAACTTGTTCTGCCTGAATGCCGGAACCGGGGAACTGATCAAGAGTTTCGGCGAGAACGGTGTGGTTGATCTCAAAAGCGACTTCGATCGCGACATGACGGACTTGTTCTACAAATGCACAAGCCCGCCGGTCATCTTCGAGGATTTGATCATCGTGAGTGGCGGCGGCGGCGAAGGGCCGCGCCCTGAAGGGCCCGGGCACATTCGCGCTTACGACATCTACACCGGCAAGCGCAAATGGATTTTTCACACGATTCCGTTTCCGGGCGAGTTTGGCTACGGCACGTGGAACGACGACTCGTGGGAGGTGAACGGAGGCACTAATAACTGGGCCGGCATGAGCCTCGACCCCGACCGCGGCTGGCTGTTCGCGTCGATCGGCTCGCCCTCATTCGATTTCTGGGGAGGCGACCGCATCGGCGACAACCTGTTCGGTAACTGCGTCCTCGCGCTCGATGCGCGCACCGGCAAGCGCGTTTGGCACTACCAGATCGTGCGGCACGATGTTTGGGACTATGACCTGGCTTCCCAGCCCTCTCTGGTGCGCCTGCGCCACGGCGGCCGTATGATCGACGCCGTCGTCCAGACGACCAAGATGGGCTTACTTTTCGTGCTCGACCGTGAGACGGGCAAACCCGTGTTTCCGATCGAAGAGTGGCCCGTGCCCGAGAGCGATATTCCCGGGGAGAAAATGGCCAAGTCGCAGCCCGTTCCCCTCAAGCCGGCCAGCCTTTGCGGATATGAACTTACGGAAGATCTGATTACTGATATTTCGCCTGAAGCTCACGAATTCGTACTCGAAAAGTTTCGGGCCGCGCGTACGGGACCGCTTTTTACGCCGCCAAGCAAGCAGGGCACCGTGATCTATCCCGGCTTTAGCGGCGGCGCGCTGTGGGGCGGTATTAGTTTCGATCCCGACCGCAACTGGATGTACGTCAACTCGAACGAAACGACGAATTTCTGCACGGTCGTCGACGGCAAACCGGATGACCCCTTCCGGTTTAATCATGCCGGCTATATCCAACTGCTTGACCCGGAGGGATACCCGGCCATTAAGCCGCCCTGGGGCAAAATGAACTGCATCGATCTCGATACCGGCGAGTACGTCTGGAAGGAAGTACTCGGCGAGCACGTCGAGTTGACGGCGCGCGGCATTCCGAAAACCGGGACGCTCAATTTCGGTGGTTCGGTCGCGACGAAGGGCGGATTGGTGTTTATCGGCGCGACGGCTGACCCAAAGTTTCGAGCATTCGACAGTAAGTCCGGCGCGGTAGTTTGGGAGTGGGAGCTCCAAGCGGGATGTAACGCTTCGCCGTGTTCTTACGAGGTCGGCGGGAAGCAGTATGTCGCGATAGCCGCCGGCGGCGGGCGGGACAAGGTCGCGAGTGTGTCGGGCGACGAGATTGCCGCTTTCGCCCTCAGCTAGCCCGACGCTGGCGCGCCGCTTCAACCGTGTTCACCATCAGCATGGCGATCGTCAGCGGGCCCACTCCTCCCGGCACCGGGGTGTAAGCGCCGGCCACCTCGGCGACATCCTTGGGATGCACATCGCCAACCAGCACTGCTCCCGTGGCCCGAAATCCCTCGAGCTTCTTCGGCAAGCCGGCGCAGATCGTCTCCACCTGCCCGCGGTCGGTTAGCCGATTGATACCGACATCGAGCACTGTCGCCCCCGGTTTGATGAAGTCCCGCGTCACGAAGGCAGGCCGCCCGATGGCTGCGACTAGAATATCCGCCTCGCGGGCCACGCCGGGCAGGTCCTCCGTTCTCGAGTGACAGATTGTGACGGTTGCGTTTTCGTGGAGCAGCAGCAAGGCCGCCGGCTTGCCGACGATGTCGCTGCGGCCAACGATGACAGCGCGCTTTCCGGCGATCGAAATCTCGCTGCGCTTGAGGATCTGAATCAGGCCCGAAGGCGTACACGGGGTCGGACCCGGTCGCTTCGTGACAAGCGCACCGACGTTAAACGGATGGAAGCCGTCTACATCTTTTTGAGGTGAAACAGCGAGTAAAACTCTGGCCGAATCCACGTGGCCGGGCAGGGGCAACTGCACGAGAATGCCGTCAATGTCGTGGCGCTGATTCAGATCTTCGACCAGAGCGAGTAGTTCTTCTGTCGTCGATGTGGCGGGCGGCGTGATGGATTCGCTGTAGATACCCACTCTCTCGCAAGCCTTGATCTTGTTGCGGACGTAGATTTGAGAAGCAGGGTCATCGCCCACGAGCACGGCAGCCAAGCCGGGCCGAACGCCGCCGGCGGCGAGTGCCTTCACTCCCTCTTCGACTTCAATCAGGATCTGATCGCGGATGCGGTTTCCATTGAGAATGCGAGCGGGCAAAGAAGGTCTCCGGTCAGGGAATCGGCATCATAACACGGCCCCTCGTGGTCATCGCGAAAGGCGGGCCGACGGTGGTTTCCAACCTCGAAGAAGCTGGAAAGCGGTCTCGGTGGGCGGCTTACGAATCAAGCGGCCCTAGTAATCAACAGGCATCGTGCGCGTTCGCGCAAGCCGCTCTTCCGCCTTGGCGAGTACCGCGCTTTCGGCTTCTTCCTTGGTTGCGCCTTGCGCCTTCGCAATATTGGCGCCGGGCGACACGTTATCGGCCGTGGCCAGATACTTGTCACCCAGCTTGTAGGAAATCACACGCACCGGCCAACCGGCCAGCTCCAACGTACGCTCGGAATGATCTTCGGTCTTCATACGCTCCCGGCCTACGCGCCCCTCTCAACGGGCACGCCAACCAGATTGCCCCATTCGGTCCACGAGCCGTCGTAGTTGGTTACGCCGCTGAGGCCCAGCAGGTACTTCAGAACGAACCAGCTATGGCTCGACCGCTCACCGATGCGGCAGTAGGCGATAACCGGCTTATTACCGGTGATGCCCGCCTCCTCGTAGAGAGCCCTCAACTCGTCGGTGCTCTTGAACGTACCGTCCTCGTTGCATGCCTTGGCCCAGGGAATATTGCTCGCGCCCGGTATGTGGCCGCCACGCTGGCAGGTTTCCGGCAAACCTGGAGGCGAAAGGATCTTGCCGCTGAACTCGTCTGGACTGCGTACGTCAACCAACTCGACGGTTCCGGCCGAGACGGCCTTGAAGACCTCGGGCAGAAAGGTGCGAATCGAGTTATCGGGAGCGGCCGCCGCATAGCTCAGCGCCGCCGGAGACGGCACATCCTGTGCGAGATCGCGGCCTTCGGCGATCCACTTCTTGCGGCCACCATTCATGAGCCGCACATCGCCGTGCCCATAAATCTTGAGCTGCCACAGCGCCCAGGCCGCGAACCAGTTGTTGTTGTCACCGTAAAGCACAACCGTCGTTTCGTTGCCGATGCCGGAACTCGACATAAGCTTGCCGAAGTCGCCCGCGGGAATGATGTCGCGCTGTACCGTGTCGCAGAGCTGTGTGTTCCAAGCCCAGCCGACCGCGCCCGCGATATGGCCCTCGTCGTAGGCGCTCGTATCTACATCCACCTCTACAATTCGCACGCCGTCGTCGCCGGAGTGCTCGGCGACCCAATCGGTGCTCACAAGCATTTCTGGATGCGCGTAATTAGCCATCTTCTTCGTTCCTCCCTGGCACTGCGTGATCAACCCCGAAGGGCCGGTTAATGACTATAACATGGGCCTGTCTCAGCCAAGACGCCTGCAGGCCGCGGGTCTTGCCGGCGATGAAACAGCACGAAGCCGCCCGCTATATAGGGCTGCGCGGAGCCGAGCCGAAAGACGACAGCCAAACGATGTGCGTCTGCTAGAGTTGAGGTATTATCGGCGACGTTTTTACAGGTTTTGACGAGATGGTTCGTGCCGTCATCGTGCGAGTTTTAGCGGGTTTGGTCGTACTGAGCTGTACTGCCGGATTGCATGCCGAACCGGTGGATCGCGATGTCGCCGAATGGGCGATTCGGATGGGTGGCTGGGTCGATGTGCATGGCCAGGCCGACAGGATCGGTCGCGTGGCGGACCTGCCCGCGCAGGATTTCCGACTTGAGATTCTCAACCTCGTCGGCGCTAATATCGACCCGCCCGACTTGGCGCGATTGAGCACACTTCCAGCGCTCAAGGAATTGCATCTGCCAGGGCCGATGTGGAACCCAAGCGCCGGCGCGAACAAGGATCAAAGCACCGATCTGAAGCACATTGCGCCGCTCACGACGCTGGAAACGCTGACGTTCAGTTACACCTTCCTGGCCTCGATTCGCTTTGTGGATGACGGCTTCGAGCAGATCGAGTCTCTCACAAACCTGAAGAATATTCGGGTTCGGCAGACGAGAGTGAAGGGGCACGAGCTGGGGTCGTTTCGAAATCTTGAATCACTGGACTTAACGTTCACGCCGGCCGATGACGAAGGCTTGGCGAATGTCGCGGGCATGAGCAAGCTGCGGCGCCTATGGCTCGGCGATACGCTTGTCACGGACAAAGGACTCAAGGCAATCCAACGCCTTACCGAACTCGAAGAGCTGGACCTGGGTGGCACTGGCGTCACTGACGACGGGCTTGCCTACCTAAGCGGTCTGACGAAGTTGAAGAAGCTGAATTTGCTGGGTGCCGACATCACCGACGCGGGCCTCGATCAGTTGCTGAACCTGAAGGATCTGCAGGTTCTCAATCTGTATCGCTCGAAGGTGACGAATGCCGGCCTTGTGAAGTTAAAGGATCTGACAAACCTTCGTGAGGTCGATCTGCGCTACTCACGCGCAACCGGCGCGGGAGTCGACGCATTGCGGGCGGCTCTGCCGGAAGCGCGCCTCGTCTTCCGGGACTTCTCACTGCAAGCCGCCCAGGAGGGCATGGCCCTCGCCGCGCCACGGGACGACAGCGATGCCGCGGTGGCCGAGTGGATTCGCTCCCTCGGTGGAACCGCCGCCATCGAGGACGGTGCGTTGAGCGAGGTCTCGCTTGCGTCAACAGCTCTCACGGACGCCCACCTCGAGCACCTCGCCCACCTCAAAAACATCCGAAAACTGGATTTGCAGGTCACCGAGATCGGTGACCTCGGCGTCAGTTTTCTGCGTGGGCTGCGGACCCTGACCGAGCTGAATTTGAGCAACACCATTATTTCTGACGCCGGGCTCCCGCACTTGGCCGGCCTGCGGAATCTAGAAAAGCTGACGTTGAGCAGCACCTTGATTGAAGGGGCCGGCTTGGCTCATCTGAAAGGACTCACGAAGCTCCGCGAACTGAGCTTGCTAGGGTCGCCGGTGGGAAATGACGGTTTCGCGGTGCTGCGGCAGCTTCCAGCGCTTGAGAAGCTGTCGATCGCCTACACGAACATTGACGATGACGGCATGCATCACATTGCGCCGCTGAGGGGCTTGAAGGAACTCGACCTGGCGGGTACGGACGTCCGCGACGACGGTTTCGAGTATTTGGGGAAGTTGAGCGGGCTGGAGGTGCTGTCGCTCAGTTACACCCGATTCCGGCAAGAGGGGCTTTGCCACCTGGAAGGCTTGACGAACTTGCGGCGTCTCGACTTGGTTCGCACCCGGCTCAAGGATCCTCAGCTCTATACCATCGGCAAACTCACGAAACTGCGCTATTTGAACCTCGATTACACCGACGTTACCGACGCGGGATTGCGGCATCTGCGCGGATTGAAAGACTTGCGGGATCTGAGTCTCGACAGCGCGCTCGTCACCGACAAGGGACTCGATCACCTGAAAGCATTTCCGAACCTGAAGGTTCTGAACCTCTATCACACGCTCGTTGGCGAGCCCGCGTTTGAGGATCTCAAGAGCCACTACGGAGACTGCGAAATCATATGGGACCGCGACTCGGCTTTGCCGAACCGGAGGCGGAGTTGACGCGCGGAGTGTTTGTCGCGATGCTCGCGGTCCTCGTTGGGGTTGCGATCGCGCCGGCGGCGGAACTCTCAGAATACGACGCCGAGGCCTGGGTCGCGGACATCCATGGGCAACTCGGCCGGGATTCGGACGGCAACATCGTGAGCATCGATCTGACCTCGTCTTGGGTCAGCGACCCGGATCTTGAAAAGCTGGCCCGCATGCCGCACCTGCGGTCGATCAATCTGTCGTACACCTGGGTCAGCGACCTCGGCATGGAGCATCTCAAGCCCCTTGAGAATATCGAGGAATTGATTCTGCACTACACCGAAGAGATCACCGACGGCGGCATCGCGCACGTCAAACATTGGAAAAAGCTAAGGCGTCTCGATGTTCGAGGCACCAAGGTTACGAGCCGTGTCTTCGAGCTTGTCGGGCAGATCAAGACGCTGCAGTTTCTCGACGTGGGCTTCAGCCGCGTAACCGACGACGGGTTTGAGGATCTTGCCGACTTAACCGAACTCAAGTCGCTCGGATTCGGCGGCAACAAGATGAGCGGAGTCGCGTTGCCCTTGCTGCAACTGCTACCGGCGCTTACCCATCTCGATTTGGGCGGATTGCAACGCACCGATTCCGGGCGCTGGGGCCTGGCGCTCTCGGACTTTAACCTGGAGAGTCTCGAATCCCTCACGAAGCTTGAATCTCTCGACCTGCAGGATGCCAAAGTCACCGATCTCGGCTTGCGGCGTTTGAGCGCACTGTCGAATCTCGAGACGCTTGACCTGAGCCGCGCGTCCCTAACGGGACGCGGCATCAAGGCCTTGGCGCCCCTGCCGAAGTTGAGATTCTTGAAACTCTGGCAATGCGAGCAGGTCGCGGATGACATAGCGGAGCACTTGCCGGCCCTGACGCGCGTGGAAGTCCTTGACCTCGCTGAGACATCCGTGACGGAGCACGTGCTTGAGGCCGCTGGCCGGATGCCGGCCCTCAAGCAGTTATTCGTGGGCGGAACGAAGATCACTTCCGATGCCGTTGAGAGATTCCGAACCGAACACCCGGCGATCCGCGTCACTTGGTGGGAAGCCCCTTCTGAACCCAAAGCGGAAGAGCCCGACGAGACGTAGGCCAAGCTGGGATGCTTCCCTGTGCACGGATAGAGCCCGTCTTGGGCTCACGCGAGCCCGTTGCGCTCTATCGTAGCCACTCCTCGGACGAGTTCACCCTCCACTGGTACAGATGTCTCCACTGGGGGCTTTGGTTAGCATCTCGATCGAAACCACTGGGTACGCTTAGTACCAGGGTCCCATCTCTGTAACTTGTATCCCATCCGTCAATCAATGCGCCAAGCGAATTGAGCGGCAATATCCGTTCCCAAACCTCAATAGTCGTCGTATGTCTTTATCCGGCGGTTAGCTTCACGCTAAGCCGCAAGTGATAGAACCAATTGAGAATTTGAACGGTGTATGACCTGCGTTGGCACGCTAACTGCCTTCCTTACGACTCGCCAAAGGCGTTTGTTTTTCTTACGACCGTTTCTTGTGCCGGACTCAAGTGAACGTTCTATTGTTGTCGTTGTACCTTCGGTCTACTGTTTAACTTCGACCAAGAATTTCCCAGCAACCGGAGTGAGCTCGATTTGAGAGACATGGCACATAGCAAGCGTGACGGGCAGATTCTGGTGATGTTCGCCGTTCTCGCCGGAGTGCTTTTGGCTTTCATGGGACTCGTTTTCGATGGCGGCCGAATTTACTACGAGAAGATTCGGATGCAGGCGGCGGCCGACGCTGGAGCTCTGGCGGGCGCCTGGGAGCTACAGCGGAACAACTCGGGATTGGTCGATACGGCGGCCAAGCATGCCGCGAAACTCAACGGCTTCGAGCACGGCGTTCAGACGGTCGGCGTGCAGGTGAGTTCTGACCCGGGCGCGGGGACCGTCGAGGTCATTGTCGACCAAGACTTCCCCACATCGTTCATGCGGGTTCTCAACTGGAACCAGGCAAAAGTGCGGGCTCGGGCCCTTGCGGGCTTGGAAGCCTACGGCGAGGCCTGCGTGCTCGCCCTTGACCGTAACGTGGACGACGCGCTCAAGACCAATGGTAATCCAATCTTGAGGACGAGCTGTGGCGTTATGTCAAATTCAGCTTCTGACCGCGGGCTGCGCGCGACGGGAGCCAGCATCGTGAGCGCCACCTGGGTCGGCGTCGCGGGGGAAGCCGTGGGTGACGAGCATTTTACACCCCAGCCGCAAGAGCACATGCCGCCGATGCTCGATCCGCTCGCGCATTTAGCGCCTCCTGCCTACGGGACGTGGCCCTCCGCCACCTACAACTCCAGCGCCAATACCTACGAGTGCCCTGGAGGTACGTGCGTACACAGCAATCAAGTCAAGATTACGACGGGTGATCACACATTCCAACCGGGTATTCATATTCTGATCAAGGGCATGTCAATCAATTCTGGAGGCACAATCACAGGAACGGGCGTTACTTTCTACAACGTCAACGCAAGTGGAAAGGACCACATTGACATCGCGGCCGCGGGTACAATTCAGTTCTCCGCGCCGACGAGCGGACCTATGAAGGGCGTGCTCTTCTTTGTCGATCGCAATTCTCCCGACAAGCCACCGGGAAACAAGATAGGCCGAGGCTCGGCCGGCACGTTCTTTCAGGGGGCGCTCTACTTCCCTTCGCAACACCTCGATTGGGCAGGTAATTCTTCTCTCAGTTCGGCTTGGACGATGATCGTAGCGAACACCATCAACATTTCGGGAACAGCCGATCTGCAGCAGATCGACCTGCCGCCTGATCCGAACTCCCTGCCGGGCATCACCCGGCCACGGCTTATCGAGTAGCACGACCCCTCGCCCGCTTCCGTAGACAAAGGAGATTCACCACACGATGCCCTCCCCCGTAAGACGCGCCCACAGCAAGAAAAGAGGCGCCGCCGTCATTGATCTCGCCCTCAGCTTCCCCTTGATTTTCTTAATGGCGATAGGAACCGCGGACTTCGGCCGTTTCTTCTTTCATGGCATGACTGTCGTGGCTTCGTCCAACGCGGGTGCCATCTTCGGCCAGAAGAGTCATGCCTCCATCGTCGACTCGAACGGCATGGAGAGTATGGCCACCAATAGCGCCACCGATGTGGATGCAATCACGGCGACTGCCGAGATGTATTGTGATTGTCCCGATAGTCCCGCATCTGGACCGTTTGACACCGCGAACGTCATCGATTGCGGCCTCACGACTTGCCCAAACGGCTACGGCATACCTCGCGTCTTTGTGCGCACGCGCGTGGTACACAACTTCACGACATTGGGCCCCTATCCCGGGATACCCGAAACGACGGCAATTTCTCAAGCCGGCTACATGCGGGCCCAATGAGCCAAGGAGACATTTGCGTAATGAAACGTTCCAATAGAACCGCCGGGGCCCGCCGAGGCGCGGCCATGGTGGAGTTCAGTCTGTGTTTCCTCTTATTCCTCGGCTTGGTTGTGGGCCTGATGGAGTTCGGTCGCGGTGTCTGGACGTACACGACGCTTTCCCACGCGGCGCGACGCGGCGCGCGCTTCGCCATGGTCCACAGCAATGGGAATCCCGTGCTCGATGGCGGCGGGAACGATGTCACGAACGCCGAGGTTGCGACCATCGTGAAGGCAAACGCTATCGGCCTCGACCCGTCAAAGATCGTCGTCGATACTCCGACGTGGACCCCGAACCGTGAGCCTGGCGGCACCGTCCTAGTTCGAGTTTCTTATCCGTTTGAGATGGTGACGGGCAATCTGATTCTTCAGCAAAGCACGCTACAGATGCAGAGCACGACGCGAATGCTCGTTGTGAACTAAACACCCACCCCTGAAAGGATGAAAGGAGGTGGGTTGGTTTACGACTCACAGGTACTGCCCCAATGGCGCTTCCGTAACTCCCCTAACTCATCTTGCAGCCGCCGCGACGACCTGCCCTTCAGATACTGCACCAGCTTCGACGGCACCAACTGTGGCAGTGCTGAGACCAGTACATGCACATGATCCAGAGACACCGCGCCCCGAATCACCACTAATACTCGCGTCTGACAACTCTATCGAATCAGATCCCGCGTCCTCTCCGCCACCCGGCCCCGCAACACCTATTGTCATCCAGACGCTCGAAGCTGACCGTCTGAAAGGCGGTGGGTTTAGACCTGAAGATCAAACTAAAGTCACCGGCGGGGCCGCATGGTGTTCGCGGACCGGCTGTTAGAGTTTCCACTCGGGCTGTAGTGCAAACCGAACCTCAATTCACAGCTACTTACTACTGAAGCGTTCGGCATGGGGCGTTGCATCCAGTAGCCGCCCGCGTCACTCGCGAGCTTGCAACCAGTCGCGCGGGTGGCCCTTGTTGAGCGATAGCTGGAAAATGGCGCGGAGTAGGCGCGGAGCCGCGTCTTACCGCCCGAATAGCGCGGCAGGTCCGGAGTCGCCTCAAACAAGTGCTAACGAAGGACTGCCGTTCTTAACTCCTTGGCTGTCGCTAACTGGCTGGCGGCAGGCATCCTCGCTGCCGTCGGATGTCGTACGAGGTGGAAAATTTCCCTGCTTACCGAGCGGTTTCAGGTCAGTTCAGAACAACCATCCTCGTCGTGCTGGCCATCTGAATGGTTGATTGCGACGCGATGAGGCCGCCGCTGACGAGCTGAAACGGGTACTGCACTCGAATCTCCACTACATTGCCCTGCACGTTCGGGGCTGCATCACCGGGGGTTCCCGTGTCGTAGGACACTACGACGCTGAGGTTGCTGTCGTTGAGTCCAACCGCGTTGTCCTTGACGTACTCGGTCACCGTTGTTCCGTCCACGGCAATCGGATTGGAAGCGCCATGCACGATGGCGTATCGCCCGCCGGCCCGGGCCGCGTGAGAGAGTGTCACGTAGGTCCAGACGCCCCGGCCCAACTCCATCAGACCGACAGAGAGCACAAGAAACGTAATAAAGAAGAGGGAGAACTCGACCATCGTTGCACCCCGGCGGGTTTTCCTTTGGGGCTCCTGGGATGGGTGAGATTTAGTGGGCTTGCAATTCATACCTGAGAACTCCTCGTCGCGGTTTTACTGCACGCGCATGTAGGCGCGGCCATTGATAACTGTCAGTTCGGGGATCGACGGGTAAGGTCCAACAGTCCGAAATGTCTGGCTGACGTCGGTACGCACGTAGACGCGCGGTAGACTGTAGGAACCTCCCGCGCAGGTGCCGGGCACCGCAGCCAAGTCGCAACTCACCACCGTCGGGTCCGACGTGAAGTCGCTGACGCTGGCCGGGGGGCAGTCGCAGTACTGCGTCGCTGTCGTCGTCACTCCACTCAGATCTCCGGCATCCTTTTCCGCATGGTCTTGCATCTTGCCCGGTTGGGCGGCAAAGCCACTGTTCAACGAACCGTAGTGCGAGCCCGAACTGGCCGCGTTCGCAACCGTTACGCCGTGGAAGAACAGGCGTCCGAAGTCGCCCGCCGCCAGGCACAGCACTAACAGAAATGGGAAGACAAGAGCGAATTCCACCATCGCTCCTCCCCGTCTGGATCGAGATCGGTCTGTCGCTGGTTTCGTCTTCATGGCAATTTACTCCACTCCATTTCTTGATGCGTTTCTCGATGCGGTCAATTGCTATTCCTTCATCGCGATCGTTTGTAGATCGAGATCTTGAATGACTGTCGGCGGAGGCCCGACGATGTTGACGCCGCTGTCTCCCGTGAACTCGATCGTGTTGGATACGATCATGCCCCACTCTCCGTTGGAGGAGTCATAGGTGCCGGCCCAATCCGTGTGCTGTGTCGGGCAGTAGATGACTCCCGTCAGGTTGTCGGCGGCAGTACCACGAAACTGGTGCTCAATAGGATCGCCGCTGCCATCAAGGGTGGGAGAGTTGGCATCACACCAAAACAGGATGTGCTGGTTGTCCACCGGCGAGTCGTCGATCGACCGCGCGTTGAAATCAATGGTCGCGTTGCCGCCGATGTGGAATGTCGTCTCGGCGCCAGTGTTAAAGAAAGTCGCGTCCGCCGCTGTCACCGTGCCGCCGGTAATCCGCAGTCCCTCGACGATGTAGAGCCCAGCATTGAAGGTGACGGTCCCGCCGGTAATCTGTATCGCTTCGGAGCCATCAGTAGAGGCATAGTAGCCGGGGTTCAATGTCACGATCCCGTTGATCGTCGGCAAGTCAGTCCAGTCGGCGGTCCCAGGCACCGTCGGTTGCGTCAGTCCAGCGAACGGGTCGGGTTCCGTGGCGGCGTCCGTGATCAGATGAGGATCGACGATTGCGCTACCTTGTTCCCTGATATCTCCACAGGCAACGGCCTGTGGCTGAGGAGTCGCCGTGAGCTGCAAACCCGACGTGCCCTTCACGCGGAAGGAAGCGCTCCCACCGGTGGGGTCGCCGTCAGTGAAGCAGGAGTTCGAACGGAAGCCGCAATCCGCGCTGACACCGGCTGTTCCCGAAACCAGCAGCGCGTCCAAACTATTCCCCGGGTCCAGCGCGAGGACACAGAAGTCACCCGCGTTGCGCCAGCCCGCCACGGCACGTGCCGACACATCCGTCGAGCCGATTCCCAGTATCCCCAGAAAGAACGTCGGTGATGTCTGGCTGACAATGGCTTCCACATGCTGAGCGTTCTGATTGGGGCCGGCCGCAGGTGGGTTATTAATCAAAACCGTCACATCGGCGACTCCGTCGGTGTAGCCGTTGATTCGCGCGCTATACTTGCCGGCGCTCGTAATCCGGCTATTGTTTAGGCGTAGCGTCTCGTACGCGCCGTCAATAGCGGCGGCATCGGCTGCGGCCTGCATGGTCCGCTTCTTGTAGACCATGTAGCCCGTGTCGAATACCAAACCCAGAAATGCAAGAAATGCAGTTGTCAGAACGGCCATCATTGGCAACGCGATGCCGCTCCTGCTTCGATTCAAATGCACAGTATCCTCCGGCGGACCTTCTTGTCCCCTAAAGTCAAGGCTAGGACTATGGTTAGGGCGCGACAACGGGGCGGGCGCACGAATCACGGGGCGAGAATCGCCCTAGTGTTCACGCCGAAGACTTAAGAGTCGTAAGGGGGCAGGACCCCGCGTGGCAGGCGTCCAAATGACCTAAGCGGTTTAGGTTCTGCGATTTGAATTCCGTCTCCGCAGCCTGTCGACGGAGAGTACTATGCCTTTCGGCCGATGTCACAACTCACAGCGCCGCTGGTGGACCAACGAAACGCAAGTACCATTGGGGGCGCTGAGGTACTGTAGGCTGCCGTGCTTTTCCGGTATGACTGCTCAGTGATTTACAGATCAGACAATCTCGGCTAGTTTCTTTCCTGCCGTCGGGAAAGTCTCCACGTCGGTTTTGAAAATCTCGCGCGCGATGGTCAAATAGAGATCGCCGATGGTGCCCGTCACACGGCTGTGCAGCCCGGTCTTCAGCCCGCCCAGACCGCCGGCGACGATCAGCGACAAGCCGCTATTCTTGTGAGCATTGGCTTCGGCGTGCTCGTGGACATAGGTAAGGCAGGTGTTGTCGAACAGTGTGCCGTCGCCTTCCGGCATCGACTTCAACTTAGCGATCAGGTAGGCGAACTCCTCGACGTGCCAGCGGTTGATGTCACGCAGGATGCGCTGGCCACTGGCAGTTTCGACATCGCCGTGCGTATATTCGTGGTGCCGCCAGGCTGTATGGCCAAGCCACGGGAACCGTGAAAGGCCCTGGCATTTGGTGAGCATGTACGATGCCACGCGCGTTTGGCCCGAGGCCATGGCGTGGACCATCAGGTCGGTCTGAAGCTTGGCGATACGCGGCCAGTCCTTAAGGTCGCCCCCCTCGGACGGCCGCTCGACAACCTCGCTGTACTCGGGCGGCAGGCTGGCAATGGAGCGCTCAACGTCGCGCACAGAGGAGAGATACTCGTCCAGGCGCGCTTTGTCGTGCTGACCGAGCTGCCCCTCGAGCGTGGAGGCGTCGTCACGCACGGCGTCGAGCACACTCTTCTTGCGGTCGATCCAGTGTTCGTCCTTTGTGCCGAACAGGCGGTCGAAGAGCCGTTGCGGAATCATCTCGGGCGGCAGCGGGCGGTCACGGTCGGCCCAACTCATGTTGCGCTGCACGCTCTCGCCGAAGGATTCCTGGCAGACGCCGACCTGGATCGAGCGGAAGCGTGAGTCACGCCCGATCTTGTTGGCGATCACCTGATCGACCGACGGCCCGCCGGAGCCGCGTCCGGTGAACGACGTACCCGACATCAGGGCGCTCATCGAGCGGTGATGGTCGTTGCCGGGGCCGGGCAGGCGCGCAGCCGGGCTGTCGAGTCCGGTGATGATATGAACGTCCTTGCGATGCGGCGCCAGCGGCGTCAGGCAGGGCGTGATCTGGTAGTCGGCGCCCGTCTCGCGCGGAATCCAAAATCTTTCGATGATGCCGTTGCCATTGAACCACAGGACGAAGCGCGACTCAATCGGGGCGGAGCCGAGCCGCGACGTTGCGGCGTAAGCGTTGCCGCTGCTGTTGAACATCGCGTCAAGCGCCGGCAGGCCGACCCGTACCGCGGCACCAGCGACCCCGAGGCCGCGCAGTAAGCTTCGTCGAGACAATGAATTACGGAGTTGCATGGCTTTGCGCTCCTCTGAAAACTTCCGATGTGGCTAACGAGATGATGAGTTCGCGGAACCGGAAGCCGGAATCTCGAAAGTCGGCGTAGAGACGCTCAATCGTGGCGCGGTCTTCCGCCGATTCCTGCCGTCCCATGGCGTAGCGGAAGATCTGCCGCACGATACACTTCTGGCAGCTTGGTTCCTTGGCGAGAACCTCGCCCAACTCTTTGGGGGTCGAGAAAGATGAATCACGGATGCCCGTCACGCCGGCCGACGCGTCGATGGGCAACTCGTACTTTGTCTCCTCTTTCTTGAGGCCCTTCATTGTCTCGTCGCGGGTAGGGTAGATCGTCAGGTTGTGCTTGTCCCTGTAGCGTCCGATGGCGTCGTAGTGCTCGAAACCGAAGCCGATGGGGTCGATCAGGCGATGGCAACTTGCGCAAGACTCATTGTTAAGATGAACCGATAATCTTTCACGGTTCGTCATCGGCTTCTCATCGGTGACCGGCGGCAGCGAGGTGTTCAGGCCGGGCGGCGGCGGCGGCACATCCTGGCACAGAAAATGCTCGCGGACGTACAGGCCGCGCTCGGTCGGCGACGTGTCGGAGGGCTTGCTCGTGACGGTGAGAAACATCGCCTCCCCGAACACACCCCCGCGGCCGCTGTCGGCCGGGAAATCGACGCGGGCGAACTGCTCATCAGGCTCGGGGAGTTCGTAGAGTTCAGCGAGATCGGTGCTGACGAACCCGTAATCGGCCTTGAGGAAGTCCATGAAATTGCCATCGTCCCAGACAAGGTGACTGAAAAGACGCTTCGTTTCCTCGGTCATGGCGGCGGCGAGCTCGGAACTGAACGCGCGGTACAGGCGGCGGTCGCGGATCGTGCTCAGGACACGGTCGAAGCGCAACCACTGCCCCAGGAACTCCTCCATCGACTTGCGGGAGCGCGGATCGTCCAGCATCGTGCGCGTAGTTTCTTCTACTTGTTCCGGGGTGGCGAGATTGCCGGCCTCGGCGAGAGCGAACAGCCTGTCGTCGGGCATCGTGTCCCATAGAAAGTACGACAGTCGCGACGTGGTCTCGTAGGAGTACCAAGGGCCGTCGGGGCCGCGCTCCATGCGGAATAGGAAGTGCGGCGATTGCAGCATCGCCTCAACGACGATCTGCGCTCCGCGCAGGAAGTCACCGTTCTCATTCGCTTCCCGCTGGAAGAGGGCATCGTATTGCGCAATTTCTTCGTCCGCCAGGGGCCGCCGAAAGGCGCGCTGCCCAAAGCCGCGCAGGAACTTCGCGCGGCATGCCGCGTCGTTCGCGGACGCGGGCGTGCAGGGAACCAAGTTGTTGCGGTCTCCGCCGCGAAAGGTGTTGCGGGCGAGCTTCTCGGCCGCCGCGCCGTAAGCCTCCGCCAGCAATGGCGGCACACTCTGACCTTCCGCCTGATTCTTGAAGCCATGCATGTAGTCTTCAGGCGGAAAGTGGTTCGCGGGGCGGGTCTGGTCGCCGAGCAGGTCGCGCAGCGTGTTGTTGTATTGGCTGTGCGTGAGACGCCGCATCACGCCATCGTAAGCGCTGTCTTTGTGCGTCAGCGACGAGGCCAGCGCGGCACTTCGCTCTTCGGTCGAGAGTTCGCTGAGCCGGCCGATCCACGACAGCAGAATCTTCTCTTCGTCGCTGCCTCGCTTGATGCGTTCGCCACCGGTATGCTGCTCGCGGTTGGTCGGCTTGCGGAACAGCAGCGAGTTTTGCGGGTTCAACGGGTCGATGAACTTGGCGAGCCCGAGCCCGAATTGCATGATCTGGGCCGGCGGCGCGTCTTCATTGGGGAACTCCAAGCGGGTCGTTGACGCGACCCCCTTCTCGCCATGGCAGAGCCGGCATTGCGCCTGGTCGAGAACTGGATACAGCTTCTCGGCGAAAAAATCGTTGTCGATGCGCGCAGCTTCGACGCCGCCAGCCGGCCAAACGGTCAGCAAAAGCGCTGCGGGAGCGCAGAGAACAGCCAGCGCCAGAAAGTTCTTTACGGTCATAGACGACGGGTCTAGATACAACAAACCCACTGTAATCCTAGCACCAAGCCGTCCACGACAACAATAGCGGTTGGGCAGCGTGGGCATTTGGGCTTGGGTTGCGACATCCGTGCTCGTCGCACACAGAAGGCTCAGCGCTGACCTGCATTGCACTTCGTACATTAGTGTGCGAATATCAAACCGTGACCGCGGGGCAGTTCCTGCGCCGCGCGCGATGTCGCACGGCGGCGGGGAGTCTTGTTTGACTTCGTCGAGAAGAAGGGCAAGGGCAGTCACGGGAAAGTCTACCGGTTCGCGGTCTACGATCGTAAAGGATCGCAACAAGGAGATTGGTCCTGGTTTGCTTCGCCGGATGTGCCGAGACCTTGGAATCGATCCGCAGGATTTGTGAGAGCAGCCATGTTTACTTTCTCCTATCCCGCCCGCTTTCGGCGCGACGAGGCAGGCCGGTTTGTCGTGGATTTTCCTGACTTCCGAGAAGCGCATACCGACGGCAAAGACCTGGACGAAGCGCTGAACGAAGCCGCCGATTGCCTGGGTAGTGCCGTTGCGTTTCGTATGGCGGACAAACAAGAGATCCCCAGGCCGTCGCGAATCAAGAGAGGACAGCGGCCGGTCGCCGTGCCGTTTTGGATCGCGGGAAAACTTGCGCTGTATCTGGCCATGAGAGAACGGGGCGTCAACAACAGCGAGCTTGCGCGACGGCTGGGTGTGCGCGAGACCGTGGTACGCCGGATGCTGGACCCCCATCACGCGACGAAGTCGGTGCGCCTGCAAACGGCTCTCGCCGCCCTAGGGAAGCACCTCGTTATTGCGGTGCAGGACGCCGCCTAGCTATTGCTTGGGCGGTTGGACTTTCTCGCGGCGGCGAAGATATTCTGTGACCGCATCGTCGAGCGAAGGCATCGGGCTGATGCCTGCTGCCTCGATTTTGGCGTTGGAAAGGCCCGCGTATCGCGGACGCCGGGCCGGGGTCTTGTACTCGCGGTGATTGGTCGGCTGGATCTTGGCCCGCAGTCCGGTTTGGTCAAGAATCTTCAACGCCCAGTGGTACCAGGAAATCGAAACGCCGCCACCGATGTGATAAAGACCGAAGGGGATCTTCTTTTCGAGGGCATCGATCACGCGTGCCGCCAATGCGGGCGCGTAGGTGGGCGCGACGAAAAAATCCTCCACGACGTTCAAGGGACTCCCTTCACGCGCCTTCCGCAGTATCAACTCAGGGAAATTGCCGTGCCGCGTGTAGCGTCCGGCGGGGCCGAATACGCCGGCGACGCGAAACAGATATAGGTTCTCGCAGTAAATCCGCGCATAAAATTCACCCGCGAGTTTCGAAACCGCGTAGGCAGACGGCGGGCTGGGCAGATCCGCCTCGGTGTAGGGTTCGGTCTTTGTGCCGTCGAAAACGTGGTCGGTCGAAAAGTGAACGAACGTGGCGTTGGCTTCGCCGCAAGCGGCCGCCAGCGAACGAACGGCCAAGCCATTGACCTCCATCGCCACTTGCGGTTCTTTCTCGGCTAAGTCAACTTTGTTGTAAGCTGCGGCGTTGATGACCCAATCGGGCTCGTGCCCCTTGATCCCGCGGGCGACTCGATCGGGATTTGTGATGTCGAGTTGCTCGCGGCCGAGCGCGACGACCTCGTGGCCGCGGGCGCTAAGATCCGAGACGAGTTCGTATCCGAGTTGTCCGCCGGCTCCTAGTATGATTGCGCGCATCGATGGGATCCAAAGCAGACCGGGAGCACCCGGACCTCCCCGAACATGAACGGAGATTGTAGCATCTTGACTTGACGCGGCCGGCCAGTCCGTGCGGCGCGAAACGCCGACCCGGAAACTCCTCCGGCTGACTCTACAATCCGAGCAGGGCCGCGATCAGATTGCGCTGGATTTCGCTCGTGCCCGAATAAATACGGCTGCCGATCGCGTCGCGTAACTCACGCTCGATTTCGCTCTCGGTCATGTAGCCATAGCCGCCGTGGATCTGGATTGTGTCTTCGCACGTCTTCACCCACGCCTCGCTGATATGCAGTTTGACGAGCGCCGCCTCCATCACGCTGCTCTTGCCTTGGTCCCGCAGCCAGGCGGTGTGGTAAAGCAGGCGGCGCGCTGTTTCGAGACGCAGTTTCATGTCGACGATCTTTGACGACACTTGTTGGAACTTGCCGATCGCCTGCCCGAACTGCTTGCGTTCTCGCGCATGCTTGATCGAGGTTTCGAGCAGCCGCTGCATCGAGCCCACGGCTGATGCCAGGATGCACCCCCGCTCCCAGGTCATCGAGCGCGTGAAGAGCTGGCTGCCCGAGCCCTCTTTGCCCAGAAGGTTCTCTTCGGGGATTTCGCAGTTATCGAAGAATACCTCAGCCATGGGCGAGGTTCGCAGTCCCATCTTGTCGAGCTTGCGGCCCACCGTAAAACCCGGCGTGCCTTTCTCAACCAGAAACGCCGTTACTCCCGCGGCTCCCTTGGCCCTATCGATGGTCGCGTAGACGACAAGAACATCCGCCACCGGCGCATTGGTGACCCACGTCTTACCGCCGTTGAGAACGTAGCGTCCCTGGCGTTTCTCGGCCGTGGTGCGCATACTAAACGCATCCGAGCCCGAACCCGGTTCGCTCATCGCGTTGCCGCCGATCCATTCGCCGCCGCACAGGCCGGGCAGGAATTTCCGCTTCTGCTCGTCGGTACCGAACTCGGCTAGCGGCATGCAGGCAGTCCACAGATGCGCATTCAGCGAGAATGTCAAACCGTTGTCCCGGCAGGCGTAGCCTAGTTTTTCGAGCACACCCACGGCCGTCAGCGCATCGGCCCCCGTGCCGCCGAGTTCAGCCGGTACGGTCAGCCCCGGCAACCCGACTTGACCGCATTGCTTCCAGCCCGCACGGTTGAAGACGGCTTCGCGGTCGCGCTCGATCAACCCTTCGTTCAGTTCCTTGCGCGCGAACGCCGACACCGCCTGAAACATCTCGCGTTGCTCGTCTGACCACGAGAAATCCATCAGTCCAGCTCCTTGAGCTTCTGGTAATCGATCTTGTCGGTTGACGTCATCGGCAGCTCCCGCGGAAATAAGAACTTATCAGGGGCCATGTAGCTCGGCAGGCGCTGTGAGCAATAGCGCTTCAAAGCAATGACCGACAGTTTGCCGTTCGCTCGCGGCGACGCAAACGCTTTGATCTCGAGACCGTCCTGAGTCGGCAGCGCGATGACCGCCGCCTTGCCGATGTCGGGGTGGCTATCCAGGCAAGCCTCGATCTCGCCGAGCTCGACCCGGAAGCCGCGCTTCTTCACCATGCGGTCACGGCGTCCCCGGAACAAGTAGTCGCCCGCCGCATCTTCCACGACCAGGTCGCCCGTCTTATACCAGTCACGCTCCTCATCTTTCAGGAAAAGAGTTGTCCAATGCAAGATGATCCTGAAAGGAGGGAGTGTTTCCAATACAAGATGATCCTGAAGACG
>JAQBUE010000228.1 GCA_027624045.1 Acidobacteriota bacterium | reverse complement strand
CACCCTATTTCGTCCCCGGCCTCGACCTACCGCATTTCAGGATCATTCTTGGATTGGAAAATGCTCCCTGATGCCGCGCCTCACGTGAACGTATAATGACGCTATGACGAATCTCGCCCGCCTTCTTATCATGTTGTGCCTGGTGACCGCCCCTATGCTTGCAGCCGATAGCGTTCATGACTTCACTCTCAATTCGATCGATGGCGAGGCGACATCGCTGGCCGATTACAAAGGTAAGGTGCTGCTGATGGTGAACGTCGCCAGCCGTTGCGGATTCACGCCGCAGTACAAGGGGCTGGAGGCGCTTCACCGTAAGTACTCCGGCAAGGGTCTGGTCGTGATGGGATTTCCCGCCAACAACTTCGGCGCGCAGGAGCCGGGCACCGACACGGAGATCAAGGCGTTTTGTTCGCGCAACTTTGATGTGACGTTTCCGATGTTCAGCAAGATCTCCGTCAAGGGTGCTGACACTCATCCGCTCTATCAGCATCTGACCGACAAGCAAGCCAACCCCGAGACGGGCGGCGAGGTGCCGTGGAACTTCACGAAGTTTCTCGCCGACGGCAACGGCAAGGTGATCGGGCGCTTCGCACCGGATGTCGAGCCAGGCCAGATGGAAAAGGCGATCGAAGCAGCCCTCCAGTAGGCTCGCATTCTTCGCGGTTGATTCTGATGAGGCTGTGACCGAGGCGGCCTCGCCCGCAGCCCTGTTGGCCCGCTCTTGCTAGACTCACCAGCGGCACATGGCTGACGTTCCCGAACATTTCGCTGGCGACCAAACGTCCCAAGACAGCTCTAATCAGCTGTTTGGGGTCGTCGAGACGCTCGTTTCCGAGCTCTATCCGGGGCGCCGCGAGCCCTTACGGATTACGGCTGCCAGCCGCCTCGACCGGGATCTGGCAATCGATTCCCTCGGCCGAGCCGAGTTGTTGCGCCGCATCGAGCGCGTTTTCGATGTCTCACTGCCCGACGAGCTACTGGGAACAGCCGAGACGGTGGGGGATCTGCTGTGCGGACTTGGTGAACAGGCCACCAGCGGAGTTGCAAGCGCCCAAGTCAGCGCGGTTTCGCGCGCGGCCGAGGATGTCGCCGCGACGCCTGAAAACGCCGAGACCCTGATCGACGTCCTCGAACACTACAGCGCGGGTGATGGGGACCGTACCCACGTTCTGCTCACCGACGAAGGGCCGGCAGGCCGCGAAATCACATACGGCGGGCTGGCGCAAGTGGCGCGGCAGGTCGCGGCGGGGCTCTTGGATCGCGGTGTGTCAAACCAAGCGCGCGTCGCCATGATGCTGCCCACCTGCGCCGGCTTCTTCGAGGCGTTCTTCGGTTCGCTCTACGCCGGGGCGGTACCGGTTCCGATCTACCCCCCGGCGCGGATGTCTCAACTCGAGGACCACGTGCGGCGGCAGGCGGCGATCTTGAACAACGCGGAAGCGCGGGTGCTCATAACGGTTCCCGAGGCGCTGCCGGTCGGACGCCTACTGCGGGGACTGGTGCCGTCGCTCGAGTTCGTTGGGACCGTCGATGACTTGAAGGGTACCGACTTGGCACCAGCGGTTTTGTCTCGCGCCGGCGACATGGCGCTGCTTCAATACACATCGGGCAGCACAGGGGACCCCAAAGGCGTAGTGCTCAGTCATCGAAATCTGCTTGCGAATTTGCGAGCCATTGGCGAGGCGATCGAACCCGGCCGGAACGATACCGTCGTGAGCTGGCTGCCCTTGTATCACGACATGGGGTTGATTGGCGCGTGGCTCGGCGGTCTCTACTTCGCCGTGCCGCTGGTCTTGATGTCGCCCCTGACGTTTCTGGCGCGCCCCGAAAAGTGGTTGTGGGCCATTCATCATCACAAGGGAACGATCTCCGCCGCCCCGAACTTTGCATTTGAGATTTGCGCCGCCAAGATCGATGACGAGCAGATCGAAGGACTCGACCTGAGTTCATTGCGAGTGCTGATGAATGGCGCTGAGCCGGTGAGCGCGTCTTCCGTTCGCAAATTCATTGAGCGTTTCAGGCGCTATGGGCTGCGGCCAGACGTGGTCGCTCCGGTCTACGGCATGGCCGAAAATGCAGTCGCCTTGGCGATCCCTCCCCAGAGTCGCCCGCCATGGATTCAACGCATTCGCAGAGCGCCTTTCGCGGCCACGGGCAAGGCGCTCCTCGCGGATGACTCCGAAACGAACGCGCTCGAAGTCGTCTCCTGCGGCAAGGCGCTGCCGCATCACGAGATCAGAATCGTTGACGAGGCCGGACGTGAGATCGGCGAGCGCCAGGAAGGGCGGATTCAGTTTCGCGGACCATCGGCCACGGCCGGCTATTTTCGCAACGAGCCGGCGACGAAGAGTCTCATGCAAAGCGGCTGGCTTGACAGCGGCGATCGTGGCTATCTGGCGAATGCGGAAATCTACGTTACGGGACGCACGAAAGACATCATCATTCGCGCCGGCCGCAACATCTACCCGCACGAGATCGAGGAAGCGATTGGTGAGATCGACGGCGTGCGGAAAGGGTGTGTGGCGCTGTTCGGCGCCGGTGTCGGGGAGGGCGGAACCGAAAAGGTCGTCGTGGTCGCCGAAACGCGGCTCGCGCAGGATGCCCATCCGGCGGTCCGCGATGCGATCGAGCGGCTGGGCATACAGTTGATGGACGCACGGCCGGACGAAATCGTGCTTGTGCCGCCACACACCATTCCCAAGACATCAAGCGGCAAGATTCGCCGTGCGGCCACGCGCGGGCGCTATCAGAAGGGCCTGCTTTCAGGAGGCTCGGCAGGGATCTGGAAACAGGTCGTGTCGCTCTGGCTGAGCGCGGCTCTTGGCCGCCTGGCGGCGTTCTTTCGAGGAGCCGCTCACGGGATCTACGGTGTCTACTGGTGGCTGGTCGTTTTGGGTTGCGCGATCGGGACGTGGGTTTCGCTTTTCATCGCGCGTAATCCGGCATCGCGCTGGAAGGCGGTGCGCGCCTGGGGACGGCTTCTCCTGGCGTTGACATTCACCAAGGCGACCGTCGAGGGTGAGCAGCATCTGCCGCCTGTCGGGGGTGTGGTTGCGATGAACCACAGCAGCTACTTCGATTCGATTGTCGCGTTGGCGCTCGTTCCCGGTCCGTTGAGTTTCGTTGTGAAGGATGATCTAAGCCAGTTCAAGCTGTTTCGCTCGTTCCTTGACCGCATCGGGGCTCTGTTTGTGCAGCGGCTTGATGTTGCCGCGAGCGTCGAGGATTCCAAAAAAATTGCTCGCGCGGCCCAGGCCGGGCGCAGGATCGCCGTCTTCCCCGAAGGCACTTTCCTGCCTCGCGATGGCCTACTGCCTTTCCGGTTGGGAGCCTTCCAGGTGGCCGCCGACACCGATACTCCTGTCATTCCGGTTGTGTTGCGAGGGACGCGGCAGATCCTGCGGGATGGCCACTGGCTCGCGACACACGGATCGGTGCATGTGAAAATTCTGCCCGCGATCGAGCCGCAAGGGACGGAGTTTCACGAGGTCATTCGGTTGCGCGACGCCACGCGCGCCGCGATTCTGGCGCATTGCGGGGAGCCGGATCGCAGCGATGACCGGCTGATCTTTACCGCACAGGGCCTGGAGCACGTCTGAGCAATGGCTGGGCGAAGAGGCGGGCTGCCGCGCGCGCTCGGATTGCACCGCCCCGAACTGCGCGCCTGGGCGATGTATGACTGGGCTAACTCGGCGTTTGCCACGACAATCATGGCCGCCGTGTTGCCGGTCTATTACAACAAGGTAGCCGCGGCCCAACTTCCCGAGTATCTTCGAACAGCTTACTGGGGTTACACGCAGACGGCCGCGCTGATCGTGGTCGCGCTCATCTCGCCGGTCTTGGGCGCGGCGGCGGACCGGCTCGGCGCCAAGAAAGCATTCCTGCGGTTTTTCATGATGTTCGGACTCGTGGGATGCTTGGCGCTCTGGTTCGCTACCGAAGGGCGCTGGATGCTGGCGTCGGCCGCGCTGGTGGTCGGCACGATCGGATTCGCCGGGGCCGACGTTTTCTATGAGTCGTTGCTGCCGCACATCGCGAAGCCTGACGAGATCGACCGCGTGTCGACCGCGGGCTATGCGCTCGGCTACGTCGGCGGCGGGTCGTTACTTGCGCTGCAACTTGCCTGGATCACCTGGCCTGCTGCCTTCGGACTGCCGGATGCAGGCGTTGCTTCGCGGCTGGCTTTCGTGAGTGTGGCGGTTTGGTGGGTCGTGTTTTCGATTCCCCTGTTTCGGGTGGTAAGCGAACCCCAAAAGCAGGTGGTGGCGGGCGGTCTCGGCGCTGCTTTGCTAGATGGTTTCCGGCAAGTGGCGGTGACGTTTCGCGAAGTCCGCCGCCACCGCCAGGCCTTTCTCTTCCTGCTGGCCTTTTGGCTGTACAACGACGGGATCCTGACGATCGCGAAGATGGCGGCGATCTATGGCGCGGAGATCGGCATCGGCGAGACAGACCTGATTGGCGCCTTGGTGCTCGTGCAGTTCTTGGGCATCCCGTGTACGTTTGCCTTCGGGACACTTGCGGGTAGAATTGGCGCCAAATACGCCATCCAACTGAGCTTGGTTGTCTACACGGGCATCGCGGTGTTGGGCTACTTCATGAGCACGGCGTGGCACTTTTGGCTGCTCGCCTGTGGCGTGGCTTTGGTACAGGGCGGCAGCCAGGCGCTCAGCCGGTCATTGTTCGCGACTCTCATCCCGGCGGGAAAATCATCGCAGTTCTTTGGGTTTTATAACGTCAGTGGGCGCTTCGGGAGCATCGTCGGACCGCTGCTGTTCGCCGTCGTCAGCCAGCTCGCGGGTGGGAGCCGCCTCGGCATTCTATCGTTGATTGTTTTCTTCGTGGGCGGGATGGCGATCCTCACACGAGTCGACGAAGGGATCGGGCGGCAACAGGCATCCGCCGTGTCGTGACGAAGGTGCGGCCGGAGCAGCGTCTCCTGCGACCTTAGGCGTGTGGGCCTATGACCAAAGTCCTATTCGTACCGCGACTAGCGTAGTATTGAAGCCTGACACGCATGAGGGGTATCCTTGCCCTATGCGACTAGGCCGATCGATCAACTCCCAGCTCTGCTTTCTCGTATTGCTCGCGAGTGCTTGCCTTTCGCCTGCCTTGGCAGCCACCTACGAGGTTGGCCCCGGCAAGCCTTTGACGTCGATTGGGGCTGTGCCGTGGGCCACGCTGCAAGCCGGTGATACGGTGCTGATTCACTGGCGGTCAACGCCCTACAAAGAAAAGTGGGTGATTGCCAGGCAGGCGACCGCGGCTCAACCTATCACCGTCAGCGGCGTTCCGGGACCCGCGGGCCAGTTGCCCGTCATTGACGGCGCCGGGGCGGTCACGGCGCCGGGGCTGAACTACTGGAGCGAAGTACGCGGAGTTGTGAAGATCGGAGGCTCCAATACGCCGCCCGACGTTATGCCCCAATACATCGTGATCGAGAACCTCGAAATCATCAACGCCCACCAGCCGCTTACTTTCAGCGATGATGGCGGCAATACCCAAAGCTACGGTAAGAACGCCTCTGGCATCTATCTCGAAAAGGGCCAGAACATCACGATCCGAGGCTGTATCTTCCGCAATAACGGGAATGGCCTATTTATCGCATCCAGCGATGCCGACGTGTCGCGGGATATTCTCGTTCAGGGTAATTACCTCTACGACAACGGCAACCTTGGCAGCGCGTTCGAACACAATAGCTACACGGCCGGGATCGGCATCGTATTCGAATACAACCGCTATGGGCCGCCGCTCGCGGGCGCGATCGGCAATAACCTCAAAGACCGCTCAGCCGGAACAGTTGTTCGTTACAACTGGATTGAAGGGGGCAACCGGCAACTGGACCTTGTGGATGCCGAAGACAGCCTACAGATCCGTACCGATCCTCGATACAACGAAACCCACGTTTACGGCAATGTGCTGATCGAACCCGCTGGAGCCGGCAACCGCCAGATCGTGCACTACGGCGGCGATAGTGGGACGACATCGGCCTACCGCAAAGGGACGCTTTACTTCTACAACAATACCGTCGTCTCAACCCGCACCGACCGCAACACCTTGTTCCGCCTTTCAACGAACGACGAGTACTGCGACGCGCGCAACAACATCCTTTACTCGGTACTGGCGGGTAATGACTGGTCGATGCTCGATGAGACAGGAGTGCTCGACCTCAGCCACAACTGGATCAAGCCTGGCTGGGCGAACAGCTTCAGCGGAACCTTCGCGGGCACGGTCAACAATGACGGAACCATGGTCCAGGGAACCGCCCCTGGATTTGTGAACGAAGGCGGACAGGAGTTCTCGCTAGACCCCGGGTCAGTCAATATTGATGCGGGGACAACGCTTGATCCCGGTGTCTTGTCCGCGCACAACGTGACGCGGCAATACGTAAAGCATCAGGCCAGCGAAGCGCGCCTGGCGGATGGGACACTCGACATCGGAGCGTACGAAGTTTTTTCGGTGGCAATCAATCGCCCACCGCGGACGTGTCGGCGGACGTAACTTCCGGCCTAGCCCCGTTGACCGTTAACTTCGATGGGACGGGATCAAGCGACCCCGACGGCACGATTACCGCTTACGATTGGGACTTCGGCGACGGCAACGCAGCCGGCGGTTCGACCACAAACCACGTCTACAATTCCGCCGGCAACTACACGGTCATCTTGTCGGTCACCGACGACGGCGGCGCAACCGATACGGATACTCTTCAGATCGTTGTCGATGCTCTGCCGACGAACCAGCCGCCGACCGCATCCGCGTCCGCGAATCCTGTGTCGGGAACCGTTCCGCTGGCAGTGCAGTTCAATGGCGCGGGGTCCGGCGATAGCGACGGCACGATCGTCTCCTACGAATGGGACTTTGATGATGGCGGCGCGGCGAGTGGGGTAGTTGTCAACCATACGTACACGGCGACCGGCGTGTATAACGCCACGCTTACCGTCACCGATGATGACGGCGCCAGCTCGACGGCTACGGTCCAGGTTCAGGTCGATCCGGATATCCTGGCAGTACCGGTACTTTCAGGGAGCGCCTCCGGTAGGGTTGCCTCGCTTTCATGGACACACAGCGGCGACGCTGACAGTTTCTATGTCGAGCGCGGAGGGAATAAAAGAGGCGGTATTCAGTGGACTAGAATTGCGACTCTTGGCGCCGCCGCAACCAGCTACACCGACCAGCCCGGGCGCGGCAGCTTCTCTTACCGCGTGCAGGCTTTCCGAAACAGCCCCGCCGAGGTTTCAGACTATTCCAACCAGCTAAATCTACGGGTTCGATAGCGTTAGCGGCAAGCATTGGAGTATTTACCGCTATGCGCCCGATTAGATACGGGGGTTCTATAACCCTCGTACTAGGAACAACAAGTACTTCATTATTGTCCGTTCGGAACAATTTAGTTGACGGATGCGGTATCTTTGTGTATTGTTATGTCTTGCAGTTTACACCTGCTATTAACCCTTAGTACTACTGTGTTATAAATGAGGAGCCCCGCAAAAAGGACAGCCGGGGAGCTGCCGGACTAGATATCGGGCGATGGTAATG
>JAQBUE010000227.1 GCA_027624045.1 Acidobacteriota bacterium | reverse complement strand
CTACCACTCCCCCAACTGGTCTATTTTTACTCCGCCGAAGTGGTCTAATTTCTCTCCGCCCTTGACAGACGGCCATCCTCCACAGAAGGGACCCGAACATCACGAGCGTTCGTCCCCAGCCGATTTGACTGCGAAGACGCTCAACCTCTGAAACGATCATGGGCATAAGGGTACGGCGAGAGCGTGTGGCACACGCGGCGCCAACGATCTATCATAGGGCCGCTCCCTAGCTCGCCCGGCCCTGCGGCAGGTCAGGAACTCAGGTAGCTGCCAGGTTCCTTCCTGACGAGCCCCGGCACCGCATCGAAATCGCGATCAAAGCTGCACCACGACTCCGCTGCTTCTGAGTTGTAAACCGCCACGTGCAAGGCGTCGCGGGCGCCCAAGTTTTCATGAACGTCCATCAGGTATCGCGCGGAATCCGTGATCCGCTCGGTGATCGAAATCACGGCCGGGATAATCCGGCGGGTCGAATCGTACACCTGTCGGCCCTGCAGCCAGCGGTCGATGGCACGATACCGATGAAGAATCTCTTGCAATACCTCCGCATCGACAGCGGCATCGATCTCCCCACGAGCAGCCTTGTCTAGGAAGGCCGCGGAAGGCGCCTTGTTCGGATGGGTCGTTCCGGCCGCGTACATGAAGACGTTGGCGTCAATGAGCACCAAGGCCGAGGTCCTCCATTTCGGGTACTGATTCGCGCTTCATTGTCCGAGGGTCGGAGACAGGTAGATTCAGAGCAGCCAGATCGCGAACAGCTTGCAGGCGGTCTTCAACCGAAACAGAGCCGTACTGAGCCTCGCAGGCATCGCGAATCAGACGGCCAAGGCTTACACCCTTTTTTTCAGCAACTCGGGTCAGGTGGGTATGCAAATCAGGGCTGAAAAGGATAGTGGTCTTCTTGGTGAGTTCCACATGTGTATCCATATATGTAGTGTATCGCTTCCACCCATTCATCGAATCACCGCCACCCCAAGAATCGGCGATCGCGTTTGTCACGCACGGTGCCAACGATCTATCATAGGGGCCGCTCGCGACTTACTTCGAAACCGTTGGAGACTACCCATGACCAGATCACGCATCGCCGCCCCCATTCTCGTCCTCGCCGGCCTCGCCGCCGGCCTCTGGCTCGCGCCATCCCGCCAAGCCGACGCTCAGGCCCCCGGCTCGCCGGTCGCCATCAATGCCGCCGACCACCCCAGCCTCCAAGCCGCTTTTGACGCTCTGCCCGCCGAGGGCGGTGTCGTCCGCATCCCGCCAGGCGACTATGACATCACCGAGCCGCTTGTCATCTCGAAACCCGAGACACGGGTCGAGGGTTCAGGGGCGGCTACCCATATCCGCAACCACAACGAACAGGGCAAGCCGGCGCTGATCCTCCAACACCCCAAGCGTGAAGCCGCCCAGTCCTCCAGCGAGCGCGGCCAGACCTACCTGTGGCGCGTCCAGCTCGCCGACTTCCGCGTCAGCGGCAATCCCAAAAGCGGTGACGGCATCTACGCCCACGGCATCAACGAAATATACATCCACGGCATGTCAATCGACCGCAACGGCGGGCACGGCCTGAATTGCCAAGACTGCCTCGAAGACCCGCGCATCAACGATTCGATCTTCACCTACAACGCCAAAGCCGGCGTCAACATCCAGGGCGGCCACGACATCGTCGTCAATGGCAACCAGTTCGAGGAAAACCAGGACGGGCTGCGCTGCATCGACAGCTTCAATCTCTGCATGAACGCCAACAACATTGACGACCACCTGCGCCACGGCGTCGTCATCGAAAACACCTACGGCTCGGTTCTCTCCGGCAACATGATCGAGGAGTGCGCCGGCACCGCGATCGTGCTCGACCGTGATGTTTACGGCGTGACCATTGGCTCCAATGTCATCGCCCATAACCAGGGCGGCGGCGTCGACGTGCGCGATGCCTGGGGCAGTTCCATCTCCGCCAACACCTTCACAATCATGCCGAACCCAGCCGTACGCATCGGCCCCAACAGCGGCCGCATCGCCATCACCGGAAACGCCTTCTCGAATAGCTACATCGGCCCCGACACCCGCCGCCCTGAAGATTACGAAGCCAAGTGGCCTCAGAAGGTCTACGCCGCCGGCATCGAACTCGATGGCACAAGCGACATTGCCATCAGCGGCAATTTATTTACGGGACTGATCGAAGAAGCCGTTCGCACCAAGGGACGCTGCATCCGCATCGCTCTCAGCGGCAACGTCGCCTCTGACCTCGGCCGCAAGCGTGGCGAGAAACTTGCCGCCTTCAATATGAGCGGCGCCGAGCAGGTCACCGCCGGACTCAATGCCATCGAGAAGGGGTTCGAGGGTAGTTCACGCTGAGCGTCGAGCGGCTCGGGTGGCGACGGTGTTCCCGGATCGTCCCGTGGTATCCGAAGGAAAAAACCGGAGCTAACTTCAGGCTGCGCGGGAGGCGAGCACGGTGGGATCGAGCGCTTCGCCCTCAGTGCGGGCGATGAAGGCGGCGCACGACAGGTCGCCGGTGATGTTCGTGGCGGTGCGCAGCATGTCGAGGATGCGGTCGACGCCGAGGATCAGGGCGATCCCAGCCTCGACTTTATCTCCCAGGCCGACGGACTGCAGAACGATGATCAGGGTGATAAGGCCGGCGCTGGGGACGCCGGCGGCTCCGATTGACGCCAGAGTGGCGGTGATGACGACTGTGATCTGCGCGGTCAGGCTGAGCGGGATGCCGTAAATCTGAGCGATGAACATCACGGCGACGGCCTGATAGAGGGCGGTGCCATCCATGTTGATGGTGGCGCCGAGCGGCAAGACGAAACTGCTGACCTCTTTCGAGATGCCCAGTTCGGATTGAGCGCGGCTCATCGTGAGCGGCAGTGTCGCGCTGGACGATGATGTCGAGAAGCCGAAGATCTGTACCGGGAAGATGCGCTTAAAGAAAACGACGGGGTTGAGTCCGGCGGCGAAACGGACCAGCAGGGCAGTCGTGACGAAGGTATGAATCGCCAGGCCGGCGATGACCGTGATCGAGTAAACGAGCAGGCTCTGAAGCAGATCAAGGCCGAACTGCGCGACAACGGAGGCAATCAGCGCGAAGACGGCGTAAGGGGCGAGCTTCATGACCCACCCAATGACAACCATCGACGCCCCGTTGATGCCTTCGAAGAATGTGACAACGGCGCCGCGCTGATCCTGCGGCAATAAACTAATAGCCGCGCCGAAGATGACAGAGAAGAAGATCAGAGGTAGTAACTCGAAATCAGCGGCGGCCTGCACCGGATTGCGCGGGATCATGTTCAGCAGAACGTCTTTCAGCGAGGGCGCCCCGGCGGCGATTTGCATGCGGCCTTGAGCCTCGCCTTCGTAGCGCGAGGCCAACTGGTCACGGGTTGCCGGGTCGACTCCGTTGCCGGGCTGAATGATGTTCGAGAGCAGCAATCCGAGACAGACGGCGAGGGCGGTGGTGACGAAGTAGTAGACGACTGTCTTACCGCCAATGCGTCCCAGCTTGCGGAGGTCGCCCAAAGACGCCGTACCAACCATCAAGCTCGCCACCACCAGAGGAATCACGATCATCGTGATGAGGCGAATGAACGCCGTCCCCACCGGTTCGACCTCGACGAGAAGGTTCTTCAGGCCTTCGATACCGGCCACGTTCGCCGCGAGCCCGACGGCTGTTCCGGCGGCAAGGCCAATCAGAATCTTTGTGTAGAGTTGCATTCGTCGGCTCGGGAGACATCGTATCAGATGCGGCGAATGTCTCTGATCAGGTTGACGAGGATGTATGCCGAGCCGTTCCCCCGCGGCGAAAACTCAGGCCGTCTTTTGCGAGGCGTAGCCGCTGAAAGGCTCAGCGAACAGATACAGCTTGAACATCGGCGTTTTCGAACCCACGCCCCAGCGATGCACCTTCCAGTCAACGCGCAGATATCGAATATCGGGATGGGCGTCGAGCGGGCACAGGATCTGGTAGGTGCCGCAATAGAACTTTTGTGGAAAGGTGCGGATCGGGACTGCGCCCCATGTCTCGCCATCCGCCGAACCCCACAGCGTCACGTCGAGACTTTCTTGTTCGACTATGTCGAGAATGCCGAGTGTGAGCAGCAGCATCTCGCCGCCGGAATCGCCGAGGTCAATAGCGGCGCTGGAACCGTTGGAGTCGATCGTTATCTCAGGAACAAGAAAAGCGGGAAGCATGATTGGAACACCCAAAGTCTGGAATGGTGGAAGCCCATTGTAGCAAGGAGCTTAGGGGAACTGAAGGGCAAGCGGGCTACGGCGCTGGAGGGGGAGGTTCGGGGGCCTCGGTGTCGCCCGGGAGAGGGCCGCCACCACCACCGGGGACGGGCGCTGCGGCCCCGACGCCGGGGCCCGCGCCATTATTGCGCCCAATGCGATTCCAGATATAGGCCAGGGTGCGCGCCATGTCGCCTGCTACGTTTGCGGCCCTGACCTTGTCGACTCTCGCCTGGGCGAGCGGCGCGTCGCGATAAATTACGATGCTTTCGCCGGCGCCGATCTGGAGTTCGTCGAAGCTCGGCAGCAGCCGATGAGTCACTCCGACGAGACCCTCGTCGACAATGACAACCGTCGTTTCGCTGGCATCAACTTCGACGTCGAAAGTCGTGCCGCGGACCGAGATCACGGCCGTCGGAGTGAAGATGCGGTTGGGATTGGGGTTGCCGCCCAGCTTCTGGATGTGGACCTTGACCTTGCCGAGAAACACGTCGAGCAGATCGCGCAGGCTGCCGGGATTCCTGCGGAAGACAACGTGGGAGTTCGGAAAGACGAAGAACATGCTTCCGTCCGACACTTGCAACTCAGCGAAACCGTCGTCCCCGGTCAGGATTGTCTGGCCTGTGCCGACGGACTGGCCGGCAAAAAGGGCCCACGGTTCGTCGTCTTTGAGAATCGAAACGTTGCCCTCGACGGCAACGACTTGAGCGGCGCTCTGATCAGCGAACTGAGCGCGCAGAGTGGGCACGGTGGCTATTGCGGCCAGCAGCGCTAACAAGAGCAGCGGCCTGACTTGAGCAAGGCGCAGGTTCACGACTCCCCTAGTATGCACGTGGCGGGCCATTTTTGCAGCTTCAATATGACCATTAGAAGCCTGGCCCGGAACGGGTGCCATGATCTAAGTGCTTGATTCAAAGACGGCTCATCCAAACCGGCCGATCGGGGCGCTAACCGGTGCCAACTGGGAACATGCGCTGCGCGACACAGGGTGTGTCAGGCTGACACGCAGGCCGCGGCCATCCGACCCGAGCAACTCGCCATTGGCTATTGCAGGTTCTTGCCAACCGACGAAAGCGTCAGGCGTCCGTGCTTGACACCCTTCGTGCTGATGAGAGCGTTGGCAATGCGGCTAACCTCGCCGGCCTTGCCCTTGATGAGCAAGACTTCCAAGCAGTTCTCATGGTCGAGGTGTACATGCAAGGTGGAAAGGATGGCGTTGTGGTGGTCGTGCTGGACGTCGAGCAGTTTGTCGTTGAGCAACCGAACATGGTGGTTGTAGACGAGTGTGACGGAGCCGACGACCTCGCTGTCGGGTGATTTCCACGATTCCTCGACGAGCTCGTTTCGGATCAGGTCGCGGAACGCCTCCGAGCGGTTCTGGTAACCGCGTTGCTCGATGAGTTCGTCGAACTTGTCGAGGAGTTCGGCATCAAGGGCGACGCCAATACGAGTGAGGTTGCTCATTTCGATAGAAGGGTTTCGATAGCAGGGTAGCGCAGCGCCGAGGCGTGCGCGGTGCGGGACCTAAGCGGCGGCGCTCTTCATGTACGGCTGAGGCTGATCGGAAGGAAGCGGCGGCATGGCCGGCCGTTTTAACAATCGCATAGCCACCTTCCCCAACAGAGTCGCTAGGCGCTTCTTCGTCCCCTTGACGGCGCTGTCAGCGGACAGGCCATAGCGCTTGTAACGCGTCAGCAATCCGCGGCACACCACAAAATACGCCAGGGAGCGGCGCCAATCACCCAGCAGGCCGAAACGCCTCGAACGCGCGATCACCGCCGAGAAGCCATAGAACTCCCGCCAAGCCGCCTCGACCTTCGTTAAGAGCTGTTTCTCGGTCATATTGGGGTGCTCGTAAAGGACACGGGGGTGATCCGGATCGAGCCAGTAGTCATAGTCGGCCTTCAACATCTTGTAGGGCGTCTTGCCGCGCTGAATCATATGAAAATCGACAGTGCCCGGCAGCGGCGTCATCGGAATAAACTGCGCGAGCGCGATTCCGCAGTCGCGCGCGAACTGAATGGTTTCCTGAAGCGACTTCTCGGTGTCGCTTGAGATCCCAAAAATGAAGGCCCCCATGATGTACGGGAACCCCTCGGTGCGGATCGTTTCCAGCTTTCGCGCCAGTTCTTTCCCCGTCGAATTGAAAGTCTTCCGCGTTGCGTTCAGCCCTTCCTGCGTGATGGATTCGATGCCGATCAGCGCACCTTTCACGTGAGCCCTCTTCATGGCAGCCATGTATTCGGGATCGTCGGCTACCTCCATCGTGATCTGCGTGCAGAAGAACATGTCGTGCGGGACTTCGTCCCCTAAGCGGTTCAGTAGATCAAAACGCTGCTCGAGACCTGCTTCGAGGTCCCTCTTATGTTGCGCGTCGCGAGCATTGGCGATGTCCTGGCGGCTGTAGGGATAGAAATTGTCGTCGGCGAAAAACACCAAACGAAAGCCGGCGCGATAGAGTTGCCGAACCTCCAACAATATGGCGTCATTCGTGCGCAGGCGCGGGACGCGGCCGTCCTGCACCCAGACTGAGCAGAACGAGCACTGCTTGGGGCAGCCTCGCACGGTTTGGACCGTTCCCATCAGGTAGCGATCGGTCTTCATCAGGTCCCAGCGCGCCGGGGTGAAGGAAGCCCCGTCCACCTGGCCCCCGCGATACTTTTCCTTGAGCCGGCCGGCCGAGTAATCCTCCAGGACTTCAGACCAGATGATCTCGGCGTCTCCCGTTACGACAGCGTCCCCATGCTTGAGGGTCTCTTCGGGGAAGATCGAGGCATGAGGGCCGCCAAAGATGACGGTCGCGCCGCGTTTCTTGGCCTCCTTTGCCAGGGCGTAGCCATGAATCGCGTTAAACGTATGGATGCTGATGCCGAGAATGTCATCGCGCTCGACGTCGTCCCACGGGAACTCCTCAATGGCTTGGTCGACGAGCCGCAGACTCTTGACGAAACGGTCCGGGGGCGTGACGGCGGCCATGACAGACAGAGCACGCGGGGTAATAAAAGAAAAATTGATTCGCTCGGCTGCTGGGGCGGGATTCGTGAGGAAGAGCCCGAAATCCCGATGCTTGAGAGGGTGAGCCATTCACATCTCCTGACCGCGATCGACAGTCGACCGCCCGCCCTGGGATCCCATACGACTGACTTTCTGATTATCCCGGAGGGCCCTGTCTACTCGCGCACTAGTGTAGCGCCATCTCGCGCTGTTCACAAACCCCTATCCTGAGATTGTCAAGGCCCAATAGAAATGTCCCCCTTGTTAGCCCAGTAGAAATGTCCCCTTGTTCGTCAAGAGAGTCTCGGATTCGTG
>JAQBUE010000226.1 GCA_027624045.1 Acidobacteriota bacterium | reverse complement strand
AGAGCAACCTCGTGCCGCCGCGCTTACGGTTCTCTTTCAGAACACGATCGCCATGCCGAAGATCGGCGCCGGAGTGCCGAAGTCGCTACCCGCCTCCTTCGACGCGATTCGCATGGGGACGGCGGTGCCAGTGAAGAGTTCGGCTGTCACCGAGGACTAGCGTTTTCCCCGCCGGTCCGTGATGAATCCCATCACAACCCAGTTGATAGAGCGCACAGTTCCCCAGGGGATGAGGAAACCGACAAGGGGCAGGGCGATGACGCCTAGATACGGCAGGAATCCAGGCCGGGATTTGCGTGGGTCGCAGGGTTTTACAGGTGGAACCGGTCGCGAGCCTGAAATACTGCGCCACCATGAAAACTTCGGCTCTAGTATCCCTAGGGGGTCCCCTTCCTCGGCGTTCACCCAGTTGCCTTCACGCTGCTGATACCAGCTCCCAGCATTGTCCCGCCATGCTTCGGAGAAACCCTGCGACGGGTCTGACTTGACGAACTTCGCTTGCCCGTCCGCCTCGATGCTGATATGCTCACTGGCCTCCTCCCACGCCGATAGCATCTGAGCATGGTCGGATGCGATCTGCTCATACTTTTCATAGGCGTGCCAAGAGCGCAAGGTTGAGTAAATGTTGGCTGCTGGTTCGAGACCGAAAGCTGCACCAACACACGCCCCTAGAATCCCCAGGAGCAAACTCAATCGGCGGACACCTTCAGACAAGACGATTGACCCTCCTAATTCGTATTGCTTGGGTGATGCAGGCGGGACAGGCCACGGTGGCGGCTCGGCTTTGATACGGTTGCGCTCGTTTGGGCGGGTCTGTTGGCTAGGGTTAGGGCTCTGGAAGCTGTGAATAAATTGGTTCTGACCAAAGCGTAACATTGATAACAAGGGACTTACGTGGCCTGATTTGACCGATCCGGCAATAAATTCACAGCTTCCTGTCCCCGAACCGCCGCCCCGAACCGCCGTCCCCGAACCGCCGCAACCGGTCCGCAAGCGCAAACCGTCCAGCGAATGAGGCTTGATTGGCTTCGGGTCCGATTAGCGCTGGCGGTTGATTGCGTCCTAAACCAACAGGGAAAATTGGCTGTGTTTCGCAACCGCGAACAGTGGAAGCGATCCTACCGGCGGCTCAACATTGAATCTACTGCGATTGCGAAGCAGTACCTACCGAGCCCCGACCGCCAGCGAGTGGGTTCGGAACTCCGAAGCCGCAAGCTTTCCCGTCTTGCCCTCTACTTTCCGAGGCAGCATACATCATAAGGCAGGCTTGTCCACATTCTCAGTTCTTGGTCAAAGTTGAGTCCGATTGCCACAATGCCACCCGAATCTGAAATGATCTCCAATAATCCGGCCTGCCCGCTCGTACAGGGCATTCGCTCCGGAAGTAAGAATGCTTCGTAGCTCTCGTCCTCGATTTGTGTGCTGTCCCGGCAGATCTCGCTTCCATCTGAACGTCGGGCTATGATCGTCATGTCTTGTTGATCTTCGCTCTTGTAGGCGACACCAGTGAACAGGCCACCAGCATTGTTGAATGAGAATCGAATGTGCCTCTGAAAGCGACCCAGAGCCGGCACGAACGTGCGAAACCGTGGCTGACCGCCGACGACGCTGCTGATGACAGCGTTCACGGCTAGGTCTTGCGAGCCGGGCGTCTCAATGATGATGTAACCCTGCCGGATGGGGCCGCTGCTCGTCGTACGAAGACGCATGGCGCCGACTTGGGCCGTACCCGTCCAAACGGACGCAGCTCCCAGGCTCATCCCCTCGTCGTCAAGCAACTCCAGCAATTGGGGTTGGCCATTGGCGTCGAAGACCTCCATGCGGAAGGGAACCGGCCCATTCTGCAGACTAAACATGTCGAAGTCGGTTCGCCACATGTCAACACCCGCGGCGAAATGCGGTATCGTGCTCCCGGTGTAGACTCTGCCAAACTTGGCATGGGCAAAGGGTCCGAACTGATCGTACGGCACCACGGACTGCCCGGCCACAGTGCCGGCTATGACCGAGATCAGCACGATTGCTCTTATTAGTGCGCGCATTGCCTTGATCCTCCTCGTTCCTACTGTCGCCGCACGAGCTGCCGATCAGCTACGAGTGCCGGTGGCTGAGATAGCCTTCCTTCCCTCATCGGCGAACTCATGAAAGGTAATCGAGTTTAGTTCCCTGTGCGCGTAGCTACTGGGCGTGGCGGAGTAGATTCGTTCGTCTTGATGAAGAGGGTCAGGAAAGCAGTGGCCTTCCATGAGACGGCTGGTGGTTGCCAAGGCCGGAAGGATGCCGCCGCGGTCGAAGCGGCAATTTATTCACAGCTTCCTGCCCCTCAAAGGCCTCAAAGGCCTTCGTCCGTTTTGGGGCGCGGACTCTGCGGCAGTTCCGATGGGCCTGCACCGCTCGTTTCTCTCGCGGCTCAGCTAGAGGATGGTCATACGGGTCGGGATCATTGAGGCAGTCCACTTGCCGGTGATACTTTAGGCGGATGCCAAACACCGAACGTCGGCCGTTGTCATCCACGTATCTTCTGACGTTCACCTGCTACGGGGCGCGCCTGCACGGTAGCGAGTTGGGATCGGTTGACCGCGCGCACTCTGTTTACGGCACACCGTACGCGGATGAGAATAACGAGCGGCTCACGGCCGTCAAGGAACGAATGGTTGACGAACCGTATCGCCTGAACGCTTCTCGGCGGAACTTAGTCCTCTCAGCAATTCTTGAGGGTTGCGAACGCCGAGGCTGGGAACTCTTGGCTTCGCACGTTCGCTCCAACCATGTCCATGCGGTGGTCACGGCCCAAGTTGCACTGGAGAAAGTCCTATCGGCACTGAAATCATACGCAAGCAAGGCGCTCAATGAAGCCGGGTACGATCAGCCAAGCACCCGCCGCTGGACCCGGCATGGAAGCACACGTTATCTGTGGAAGGATTCCGAGGTCGAATCGGCGATCGGGTATGTCGTCCGCGACCAGGGCAAACCCATGGCCGTCTACGAAAAGCAAGGCCGAGGCCGCTGGGCCAAGCCGTCCCAATGATCCACTCCGAAAAAAGCCGATCCAACCCCTAGCTGAGCCGCGAGAGAAACGAGCGGTGCGGACCGTCACGTCAACCGCGACCTTGCGACCGTGGGCGTCAGGGCGCACCTGACGCGCTTTCGGCAGTTCAAGTCCAGAATCGTCGGCTGCTTGTTCGACCGTGCGGCTGCGCCTGTACGCTCAATGGCAAAGAGGAGTTCCGAATAAGCCTCCGAATCACGCAGCACGGCTGATCGGGCGGCGCGCAGCTCATCTCGACAGTGAAGCTCCATCTCTCTAGTCATGGCATGCGCATACAGTGATGTCGTTTATCATCTGCGAACCCGATCGGGTCGAGTGTGGGTGTTCAGCTCCAGTATGTTTCCCCCTCCGCCAAATGCGCCTTGACCACCTCCGCATTCAACTCAATGCCCAGACCCGGCTTATCCGGGATGGTCACAAACCCATCCACGCAGAGGGGCTTGTCGTGGAGGATGACATCGTCCATCCAGTCGCGGCGGAAGAAGACGGTTTCGCAGGCGAAGTAGTCGCGGATGGTGGAGGCCCAGTGGGTGGTGGCCATGCCGTTGATGATGCTGCCGGTGTTGTGGTTGGCGACGGGCAGGAAGTAGAGGTCGGCGAGGTCGGCCATGCGCTTGTTCTCTAAGAAGCCGCCGGAGTTGCGCAGGTCGGGGTGGATAATATCGAGCGCGGCGTTGACGATGAACGGCAGCGCTTCGGCCCGGCGGAACCAATTTTCACCGGTGCAGATGGGGACTGGCGAGACGTCCGCCAGCCGTCTCCAGCTTTCCGAGTACGCGACAGGCAGGGGGTCTTCGAGAAACCGCGGCTTGACGTCCCGCAAGGCTTCGGCGAACTCGATGGCGCTGCGAAGGTCGAATTCCCAATGGCAGCCGATTAGGATGTCGTGCTCGAAGCCGAGCGCTTCGCGGCAGTTCTCAAACCCTTGCCGGATGCGGCGCACCTCGGCGCTCGATAGCATGCGGTTCGACGGGTCGCGGCCGAAGTCGTCCTCGGGGCGGTTCCGAATCGGACCGAACTTATGCATGGTGATGCCGTTCGGGGCCGCCTTCGCTTCCGCCGCCCAGTCCCGCAGGTACGACTTGTCGAAGTAATTGCGCGGCGTGTTGTGGTCATAGAGGCGCACCTTGTCGCGGAACTTGCCGCCGAGCAGGGTGTGCGTCGGCACGTCGAGGATTTTGCCGGCGAGGTCCCACAGCGCCATCTCGATGCCGCTCATGGCGCGTTGCTGATGGTGGGCGCTGCCGTCGGTGTAGCGGTAGCTGGTGTAGAGCCGGTCGATCTCAAGCGGGTCCTGCCCGATGAGGGACTCTTTCACGCCGTGGATCGCTGCCCGCACGCCGAGGCCCGGCGACCCGTAGGCTTCCGCCATGCCGGAGATCCCGGCGTCGGTGTCGATGCGGACGAGGGTATAGGAGCGCGGGCCTTGCAGCATCATGGTCTTGATGTCGGTGATCTTGACCTTGCCGTAATGCGTGGCGCTGAGTTGGTGAAACGTAGAGAGCCAGGCTGGCACGGCGGCGGCGGCAAGCGAGGAAAGGAAGGTACGTCGGGAAAGTTGCGTCATGGCGGGTATTCGTCTCCAGCGCCATTATATAGGGAACGGCGTGCGGCAAGGGGCTGTTATTTCGGGTAGTATCTCACTTCGGATTCCGGCCGGGGTGGCTGAAGCCTGAAACGAGAAGGACGCTGAAGCGCCCTAGTACGGTCTTCGCGAATCCAGCCCGCCCATAAATGACCGGTCTACACGCGCTTCGCGCCAAAACCGCCTGAAGGCGGTTGACCTCGGCGCAGGCTTATCAGATCCGTTGGCCGTTGTCTCGAAACCTGCGTACGCCCGAACTGAGACGCTACCCGATTCTGAGAAACTGAATGGGTGACCTTTCTTCGAATTGCGACAGTCGTTTGCTTACTCCTTACACTGGCCGCCGACCCCGCTTCGGCCCAGAATCAACCAGCGGCTACCCAAGCGCCCCGGATCGTCAGCGATCCGGGAGAATCGGTGGGTGTACCGGCTAACGAAACGCGGGACATTGGCTATTGGCGATCGCGCATCGACGCGTCGGACAGGCAAATTGTCAAGCTGCTGAACGAGCGCGCCGGGCACGTTTCGCAACTGATTCCGCTGAAGGCGCAAGCGCAGCGCGGGGTGCGCGATCCGGCGAGGGAGCGGGAGGTGCTGAAGAAGTTGACGTTGCTGAATCGGGGTCCACTGCCGGATGAGTCGGTGGCGCGGATTTATGAGGCGATCATGGCGGAGATGCGGTTGCTGCAGGAGCGGGGGCGATAGGCCGGGCTTGCGGAGGTGCGCGATTTAGTTGCGGACAAGCACGACGGGCGCGTCGGCGGCTCCATTGACGTGCTTGAAGAACTCCCGTACCTTTTCGTATTCATCAGCGGCTAGGACGGCGCTTTGGATTTCGAGGGAGCGGTCAAAGAAGAGGTGTCCTTCGTCGACGCGCCACACGGCGCTGAAGGAACCGAACGTCTCGTCGACCTCAACGTTATCCGGTTTCTCATCGACTTTGAAACCGGGCGGCAGCGTGACGTCGACAGACTCGGTATAAGCGCGCGCATCGAGGATAATAGGCTGATCGCGCGTATCCTCGGTGAAGAAAAGAGCGTCCCTACGGGAGACGACAGCCGGTTTGAAAATGATGAGCTGGTCCTGCATGGCTTGTCCGTAGCTCTTGGCCTGGAATTCGACATCAAGCTCGAATCGGCCGGCATCATCCTCGCGGGCGTCAACCTTGGTGACGGCTGATCCGGGTGCGCCGCGTGCCACCCAGCGCTCGATGAGTTCCTGATACTCGGCTTGGGTCGCGCGCTTAAGGAGGCGGCGGTTATCGGTGGCGGACTGGCCGACCGCTTCCTCGCGAAGCGTGGCTTGGATGGCGCCCGCCTCGCTGAGATTGACCTTGAGTTCCCGGTGGAGACGGTTTTCGGAGGGCTCGGTGGACGGCACGCGAATCAGGTCGCCGCCCCGCGGGGTCACGAGCAAGGCGTGGCTATCCTGCTCATGGTCGGGGAGATGGCCAAAAGGGGTCGTCGTATCGGTCGGATCAAAGAACAGTAGGCGGCCGAGTTCGGGATAATCGCCCGCGGCCGGTACCTCGGTGCCGGCGGCGACCTTGACGGCGATGATGGCGTGGTTGAACTGCTGCGGCGACGCCCAGCCGGGGCGCACGTAGTTGCGATCGCCGGAGTAGATTGCGACGGGGTAGGACTCGATGCCGACGGTCTTGAGCATCGTTCGCATCAGGTTTGCTTTGTCCTTGCAATCACCGTAAGATTTTTCGAAAACTTCGCCCGCCGCATGAGGCTTGTAGCCGCCGCCGCGGCCGACGCCGGTTTGGATGGAGACGTAGTTGACGTCCTGCACGAAGCGAGCGATGGCGCTGATCTTGTCGATCTCGGCGGCGCCCGAGGCAGCTAACTCCTGCGCCTTGGCGGTAAGCGCGGGCGTCGGCGTGGCCTGCGTTTCATTGAGTCCGCTGAGCCAGCGCGAGACGTCGGGCCACTCACGGAACGCCGGTCCCACGGATGATCCGGCGGTCTGATCGGGGAAATAGCTAACGGCGAGTCGCGGCACGAGCGACGAGATCGAAGGGCCGGCTTCTTGCCGCTCGCGATAGGGAAGGTCACGGAGCTGCCAGGTTGTCGTGGACGCGTTGACCTGGGGCTCGATGTCGGGGTTATTGAAGGCAACGGTTTCAGTCCGCCAGCCAGCGGGTAGGGTGAGGCTGAAGATGGAGTTCAGAGTCGGCAACTCGTCCTGGAACAGCCACTCAAACTGCGTGAAGATCGAGCGGTCTTCGGTCACGGCTTCGTAGCCGAAGACATCGCCTCGTTGGGCGTCGCTCGAAGCGGAGATGGCCTTCACGCGGGCCTCGTTGTAAACGTCGCCGGAAACGAGGGACACGTCGACGGTATCCTTCTTCGCATATCGCCTGACTCTGCCGTCGGCGGGGATGAGCCACGCTTCGATCCGCTCGACCTTACCTGTGTCGGTACGGTAGCGGACCCGGGCGAGGGCTTCGCTGCGTCCGTCACGGGTAAGGATTTTCACGGCTCGACGCTCGAAGCGCTGGACGCGGCCCGTGGCGTCGACAGTCAATCGCGTTTCACGAAACAGCACGACGGCCGGAACGTCGGCATCATAGGTGGGAACGGAAGCGGATGCGAACTCGTGCAGCCACGAGGGCGCATTGTCGGCTCCCGACGCGGGCAGCAAGAACAGCAGAAACGCCGCCAGGAATCGAGTGGGCATGTTGGCTCCCGGCATCAGTTCGAGGTGCTCTGCACGGTAAGAGTAACGAGACGCGTATCGTTCTCGTGAATCTGGTCGAACACCGCCTTCAGTTGAGTGTAGGCCGTTTTGGGGAAAGCGACCCGGCCCCCGACCCCGAAAGTCAGCTGGCGCTGAAAGTGTAAGGTGCCGTAGCATTTTCCAATCCAAGAATGATCCTGAAATGCGGTAGGTCGAGGCCGGGGACGAAATAGGGTGTG
>JAQBUE010000225.1 GCA_027624045.1 Acidobacteriota bacterium | reverse complement strand
CCACCCTGCTCACGGGAGGCTTAGGATGCCTGCATCCATCCTTGACAGATACCTATCATGGATGTCCCCTTCGGCTGTCCCCTTCGGCCCTGTGAGACCGCGACGGCAAACGGTTACAGGGTATCCCCGCGGGCTCCGCCGGGCGGCGACCTCGCCGTCTCACCGGTTTTGTCGATGACTGTGCTACACCCAGCCAAGCTCCTTCATCGCGAGCCCCGAGTTCCAGATCTTCGTCATGTGACTGATCTTGTCGCCCTCGAAGAACATCACGTACACGTAGTCGGTCTTGACGCTCTTGCCGGTAGGTGGACACGGTCCGCCCTCGCCGGTATGGGTCGCCGAGAAAACCGCGTAGGCCGAGACGTTATTGCGCTCGGCGTCGACGGCCCAGGACTTGAGGTCGTAGCTTGCGTCGGGCATAAACCCGGCCAACGCCTTCATCCAATCGGCGTAGGCTTCAAGAGTCGTGACGCCGGCCAGAGGTTCGGCCTGGGCAGAGAATGACGCGTCCGGCTTGCAGTAGGGCGCGCACGCCTGCCAGCCCTTTCCGGCCTCACAGGCCTGAAAAAAACCTTGTGCAGTTTGTTCCATGGAATGTGACATCGGGTCGCTCCTGTGACTTTAAAAAATACTGCCGTTGAAATCGAATTACCCATGTTGTTTCAGCGGTCCGTGTCAGGCTACCACACGCCACCGTAGCTGGTGCGAAAGACGGCAACGCAGCCTTACGGCGCGCTCGTCGGCCTTACGGCGCGCTCGTCGGCCTTGATGACACCGCTTGACCGCCTCGGTTTGCGGAGGGTGTGTAGCCAACGGACGTTCCCCTTAGTGCCGAATCGCCCCTGTTGATTGGACCAGCTAGGCTCGCTCGTTGACGGCGACGACTCGAGCGGCCAGAATAAAGACAGGGAAGCGCGAGATGCTAATGAATCTGACAAGATTAGTCGGCGGCGTGTGTATGGTGTTGGCCATGGGTGCGTGGCCTGCCGGCGCTCAGGTGCCATCGAGCGAGAGGAATCACGAGTCAAACCAAGCATCCCGCGGCCCCGCGGCCCCGTTGAACCGTCAGGGCTCTGTCCTCGCCATCGTCAAGCTCAAGGGCTCGATCGCCAAGGTGGACCTTGAGCGGCGCACGATCACGGTTGCCGTCAAGAAGAAGAAAGACAGAGAGATCGAGCTTGCCTTTTCGCAGCCCGCCGGCAAGGAGCAAATCGATGTCTCAAAGAAGGCAGCGAAACTGCTTGGCAAGAAGAACCTGGAGCTGGAAGAATTGAAACCCGGCTCGACCGTTCACCTGCGCTATTACACGAGCCTCATGCAGGTGATGGATCTGGTCGTCGAGCAGCTTGCCCGCTGAGGGACGTGGCCGCTACGCCAGTAGATCCAGAGAAACTACGGCCGTCTCATCGGCGAGCTTTGCTAGTTCGATCGCCACGCGGTAGCTGGTGCGGGCGGCGAGCAACCCAGCCACCTCTTCGCTGAGTTCAAGATGATCTTGGCCGCCCTCGGGCAGAGCTGCCTGGCGGATTCCTTCCGCCGATCGGTCGAGCTGTTGTTGGGCCGCCGCCAAAGCGGTCAACGCGGTCGCTGAAACGTTCATCGGTTTCCGTCCTATATCTCTTTTCGACGCTGAGGCTGCAACCTTGAGAGCTTCTTTCGGGAAATCTCGCGGCCCTGGCGAGGAGTAGTTTTTCGATTTCGAGAAGGTGTGTGGATCGCGCCTAGCCCCTGGCGCGCCGCACTACGCGTCGTGACCTGTGGCCTTCGCCGTTACAATAGGAGTTTTTCCGATGCGGATCAGTGGCATCTACGCGTGTCTACCCACGCCGTTCGATCATCCTGGGGATATTTACGTCTCCAAGGTTTCGTACAACATCAGCCGGCTTAGCGATACGAGTCTGGCAGGGTTCCTGGTCAGCGGCCGTGAGGGAGAAGGCTCGCTGCTGGCGGACCACGAGAGACTCAAACTTTGGGAATCCGTGAAGGCGGCGACCGACAGGACTGTTCTTCCAGCCGTCGAAGCGGCGGGCGTACACGCAACGGTCGGTCTGATCGGGCGAGCGGCCGAGATGGGTTTCGAGGCGGTGGTGGTGGGTCTGGCGGCCGTTCACCCATCCGAGCTGACGAGCGATGACACTCGCGCCCTCTATGTTCGGTCGGTCGCGGACCGCTCGTCCCTGCCACTGGTCGTGTCGTTGGAAGACGGCAAGAGCGAGAACCGGCTTTCGCCCGAACAGCTCGGCTCGCTGGCCCAGCACCCGCGGGTGATCGGCGTTCGTGTGGTGAGCAGCGATGCCGCGTACTTGCGTGATTCGGTCGAGGCCTGCGGCGACCGGGCCGGTGTGTTTGCCGGGTCGGCGGAATTGCTGGCCCAGGGTCTGATCGACGGGGCCGCCGGCGCTATGACCGGATTCGCGAGCGTGGCGCCGTACCTATGTCTTTCGATCGAAGAAGCTGTTCGGACACGTGAGTTCGCGGCGGCCGAAGACCTGCAAGGCGTCGCCCAACCCGCTATCGAGGCTATTCGACGGCACGGTGCCGCCGGCCTGAAATACGCCGCCGACCTGCAAGGCTACTATGGGGGTGCTCCGCGCCTACCCTTGAGTTCGCTTGCCCCCCAAAGCAAGGCCGACATCGAATCAGCATTCCGCGATATCAAGAGTTAGGCTCGGCACGCCCGCGGCGCCTGCCGTATTCCGGCTAGCCCGCGGTTCTGTTCACGTAGAAAGACGGGGATATGGGGGCCACTGGCCGGCGGTTCGGCTGTGTCGCGCGACAGACTCACTCGTTTACGGTTGCAGCTCTGCGTTTCGTCGCGCTGTCTCCGGTTGCGTTCCGCCTACATTTTCCCTTCAGGCTGCGCTAGAATCTTGCTGGAGTTCCGGAGGCTTCCCATCATGAAACGTATTCTCTTGATTCTTCTCTTGATTCCGGCAGTATTTGCCCTGACAGCAAGCGCGCAGGGGAAGAACATCCTCGTCTCGGGCGGAGTGCCCGAGGAGATCGCCGAGTGGCAGAAAGTTTCTTCGAAGGTGACGCTCATCGCGGTCACCAGAGAAACCATCATGAGCCAGATCGCGGATGCCGATGCCGTCATCGGAAGTATTACTCCCGAACAGGTGCGGGCGGGCAAGAAGCTCAAGTGGGTACAGACCATGAGCGCCGGTGTCGAGCAAGTGCTGCACCTCTCTGGCGGCAACGACCTGCGGGACAGCGACATCGTCCTCACAAACAATCAGATCGTGCAAGGGCCTGAGATTGCCGATCACGCCATGGCCATGTTGCTCAGCCTGACGCGGCGTCTTCCGCGCTACATCGCGGCTCGGGACAAGGAAACGTGGCGCGAAGGACCTGCCTTTGACGGCATCGAACTCAGGGGGAAGACGGCGGTGGTAATCGGCGTCGGCGGCATTGGGTCGCAGATCGCTGTTCGCGCCTGGGCGCACGGTATGAACGTAATCGGTGTCGATCCGGATGACATTCCCTTATCGCCGTTCATTACGGAAGTTGTAAAGCCGGACCGGCTGGACGAAGTTGTTCCGAGAGCGGATGTCGTTTTCGTCGCAGCGCCATGGACGGCGATGAGCTACAGGATGATGGGTGCCAAGCAGTTCGAAATGATGAAGCAGGATTCCTATTTCATCGCTGTCAGCCGCGGCGGCTTGTACGACCTGGGCGCGCTCGTGAAAGCGCTCGACAGCAAACGGTTGGCCGGCGCCGGTGTCGATGTCACTGACCCCGAGCCGCTCCCGAAGGGGCATTCGCTTTGGGGCTTCGACAATGCGATCATCACTCCCCATGTCGCCGGCCGGTCTGACCGTGACCGGGCGCGCATGCTCGGGACGATCCAAGAGAACATCCGGCGCTTCGGCGAGGGTATGCCCTTGCTCAACGTCGTCGATAAGCAGAAAGGTTACTGACGGCGACGCGCAGTCTATTGCCTGAGTCGGGAGGAGCGCGATGACCTCACTTCAGAAAAAAACCGCAAAGGCCATCATCAACATCTTCGAAACCAGCCGTGTGCTGGGCAACTATTCGAGCGTGACGCTTTTGGCCGGCGACTCCGGCCATCTCACCTACGGCCGTTCACAAACGACGCTTGGAAGCGGCAATCTACACCTGTTGATCAAGGCCTATACGCAAACGCCCGAGGCGGCCTTCGCGGCTCAACTGGCGCCGTTCCTGGGACGCCTGGAGGCACGGGATTTCAGTCTCGACCATGACGTGGCGTTTCGGCTGCTGCTGCAGGACGCGGGCGGCGATCCTGTGATGCGGGCTGTGCAGGACGAGTTCTTTGATCGCGTCTATTGGGTCCCGGGCGAACAGGAGGCCGCGGCGCTCGGAATTGCGACGGTGCTCGGCGGCTGTGTGGTCTACGACAGCACCGTTCATGGTTCCTGGCGCTTCATCCGCGACCGTACTCGCGATCGGCATGGCGATGTGCCGTCGTTGGGTGAGAAAAAGTGGGTCGAAGCATACGTCGGCGAGCGCGATTCCTGGCTGCGGAACCATTCCAATACTCTGCTTCGCAAGACGGTCTACCGTATGGAGGAGTTCGCGAAGCTGATCACGGATAAGAAATGGGCTTTGCCGCTGCCGTTGAAGGTACGAGGTATCTCGATTACGAAAGAGGCCTTGGCGGCCGAAGCGGATGTTCGAGTGTCGGCTGAGGAAGATCGTGACCGCCTGCTGAGGTTCGCCTCTCCGCTGATGATTGGTGACGATGTCGCTGACGTCCAGCGAGCATTGAACAAGGCTGGGTTCAACTTGCAGCCCGACGGCGTTTTGGGCCGGAACACCGAAGCGGCCGTGCGGCGTTTCCAGCAGCAGATGGGCCTCACTCCCGACGGCATTGTCGGCAACGCGACAAGGGCGGCATTGGGAATCTAGTTTTCGCGGAGCGCCGGCGTAAGGCCCGGATTGATCTTCGATCGCGGGAGGGCGCGACCGTATGGGACACTTCACAGAGGACATTGATGCATCCGATCTGGACTTCCCTGGTCATAGTGGCTCTTGCGGGCGTGGCTCCCGCGCAAACAAGGGAGACGCCCGCCGATGCCCCGCGGTTGGCCCAGCAGTCGACTCCACCCGATGACGGCAGGGACCACCTCGACGATCCGAACTGGCTAGGCCCGTATGTCCCCACGCCCACAGCGGTGGTGGACGCTGCCTTAGAGCTTGCGAAGGTCGGCGAAGGCGATCTGGTGTATGACCTGGGCTCAGGTGACGGACGGATCATTCTGGCGGCAGCCCAACGGTTTCAGGCCAGGGCGGTCGGGGTCGAGTGGAATGAGAAGTTGTGCGCGAAAACATCCGCGGACGTTCGGCGCTTGGGCCTGGAAGGTAGAGTCAAGGTAATACAAGGGGACATTTTCGAGCAGGATGTTAGCTCGGCCAGCGTGGTGACAGCGTATCTACTGCCGAAGTCATGGGAACGGCTCGCGCCTATTTTGGAGCGGCAACTCAGCAAAGGCGTCCGGGTCGTCGCGGTGAATGATCCGGTTCCGGGCTGGCCGGTTGTCGAGAAACGGCATATCGAGGGCGAGTCAGCTATCAAGTCGTGGGATCTGTATCTTTACCGGATGCGGTAGCTCCATGGGCGGATGTAAGATTCGGGTGATTTCGGCTCGACGCGCAACTCGGCCAGAGCAACGCCAGTACGGAGAGACGCGATGAGGAAAGAATACGATTTCAGCGGGGCAAAGCGGGGACGCGTGGTGAGGGTTCGGAAGGGAAAAACTCGCATCACGATCCGGCTTGATGACGACGTGCTGGAGTGGTTCCGGGAACAGGTGGAGCGGGCCGGCGGAGGCAGCTATCAGAATCTCATCAACGACGCGCTTCGAGAGTCCGTCCGGCGCGCTGATGAGCCGCAAGAGGAAGACACCGGAGGGTTGAAAGGATCGTCCAGCCTGCCTGATTCCTAAGGCCATCGCTTTGTGTGCGCCGGTTTTCGAACTTATTCCCAGCGGAAGACTTTTGCTGATAGGGCGCTGCATAGGCCGAAATTCAGAATGAGTGCGCTGACTTCGACGTAGTGCTGCGACCAGGGTGCGCCGACCCAAATGCCTCTTAGCAGCGACACGGCATGGGTCGTCGGCAGTACAGTAGCCAGCATCCCCCACGGGGCAGGCAGGGCATCGATCGGCATGAAGAGCCCTGAGATCCCGAGCATCGGGAAGAGGATGGCGCCCGAGAGGGGCCGGGCGAAACGCGCCGTCCGCACGACGCTCGCGATGACGAACCCGATCGAGACAATGCTCAGCGTGCTGAGCAGCAACGCTACGGCGAAGCTGAGCAGGTTCCCCCCGAACGCAGCGGGGTAGTAGCGCTTTCCCGCGAGCAGCAGCAAGCCCAGAGCGGCGGCCGTCAACAACAGCTTGACCATCACGTGGGCCCCAAGAATCGTCACGGGCCTTAACGGCGTGGCGCGCAGGCGCTTCAGAATTCCGCCCTCGCGATAGATCGCAATGATGGCGGTTAGCGATGTAACGGCGCTCAGGGCGATGAAGATGGATGCGAAGATGGCCGGCCGTTCGGCCAGATTGGGCGGCAACGAGACCGAGTCCCCCGCCCTGGCGCTGAACACCCGGCCGAGAAGCAGAAACAGGACGACCGGGAAGCCGAGGCTCCCGAACGCGCCCATGGGCTCGCGCAGGAAGATCTTGATCTCGACCCAGGTCAGCTTCCAGAATCCGTTCAGCATCTCGTGTTAGTCCCTGATTCGGTGTCCGGTCAGCTTCAGGAAAACATCCTCAAGCGTGGGCATCACGGTCCTGAAGTCGCTGATATGAAGCGCCTGCTCGGAAACGAAATGTACCATGCGTGTTACGAAGTCTTCCCCCGTGCCGCTGACCTGATGAGTGGGGCCTTCGCTGCTGACGGCCTCGACGCCCGGAATACGCCGGAGCAGTTCGGCGAGGCCCGCACGGTCACAGGAAAACACCACCGCTCGTTGCGGGCAGTGCTTCTTCACCAACGCCGCGGGACTGCCCATCTCGACGACTTGGCCGTGCTCGATGATGGCAACTCGATCGCACAGCCGCTCGGCCTCCTCCATCAAGTGGGTTGTGAGGAAGACGGTCTTGCCGCGGTCCCGCAGATCGGTCACGAGGCCCCAAATGGCACGGCGAGCTTGCGGATCGAGCCCGGTCGTCGGCTCGTCCAGGAATAGGAGGTCGGGATCGTGAATCAACGCCAAGGCGATAAAGAGGCGCTGCTTCTGACCGCCGGATAGAGTCATGAACCAGGCATTGCGCTTCTCGGCCAGCCCCAGCCGATCGAGGAGCGCGCCGCGGTCGACGGTTTTCGGATAGAGAGAGGCCCACAGATCCACTGCCTCCCAGACCTTGATTCGCTTTTGAAGTTGCGCCTCCTGATGCTGGACGCCAATGCGGTTCTGCAGCGCGTAGGCGTCGCGGCGAGGGTCCATGCCGAGTACGGAAATGGCGCCGCCGTCGGGTTTGCGAATGCCCTCCACGCATTCCATCGTTGTCGTCTTGCCCGCGCCGTTGGGACCGATCAGGCCGAAGATCTCGCCCTCGATGACGCTAAACGACACGAGCATTTTCCAATCCAAGAATGATCCTGAAATGCGGTAGGTCGAGGCCGGGGACGAAATAGGGTGTGGAGCTCCTTTCCGAGGTTGTCGGGAGGG
>JAQBUE010000224.1 GCA_027624045.1 Acidobacteriota bacterium | reverse complement strand
CACCCTATTTCGTCCCCGGCCTCGACCTACCGCATTTCAGGATCATTCTTGGATTGGAAAATGCTCTGCCCGTGTTTTTCCATGAACCTGTGACGAGAAGACGACATGCCGGTTGATCTAGATTCCCGCATCGTTGAGCGCGGCCGGCGTTTGTACGACCGCATCGAAGAAGACGAGCCCTCTTTCTTCGAGAAGGATTATTGGACATCGAAAGTCCTCGACTGGTGCATGAACGATGAGGCCTTCAAGGTCGAGATGTTCGGGTTTGTTGACGTCTTTCCGGCGCTGGGCGGGTCAAAGTCGGTTGCACAGCATCTGCGGGAGTACTTCGCGCGACCCGGGCAGGAGTTTTCCGAGATCCTGCAGTGGGCCATCAAGACAGTTGACCCCGATTCGCTCGCGGCCCGCATTGTCTCGCGCGGCATCGGCGCGAACATCCGCGGCATGGGGCGGCAGTTCATCGTCGGCGAAACGCCCCAGGGCGCGCTGCCCTCTCTGCGCAATCTGCGCCGCCAGGGCCTCGCCTTCACGATGGACATTCTCGGCGAAGCCGTCGTGTCGGAGCCGGAAGCCGACGACTACGCCCGGCGCTATCACGATCTGCTCGACGTGATGAATGACGAAGTTGCCTCCTGGGACGCCCTGGGCAGCGGCGCGCGGGGCCTTGACTGGGGGGCCGCGCCGAAGATCAACGTGTCGGTGAAGGCATCGGCGATGTATTCGCAGATGAATGCGCGGGCCTTCGACTACTCGATCGATCGGGCCAAGGAAAGGCTGCGCCCGATTCTGCGGCGGGCGATGGAGATCGGCGCGTTCGTCAACGTCGACATGGAGCATCACTCACTCAAGAATTTGACGCTGGCGCTTTATCGCAGCTTGATGGCGGAGCATGAGTTTCGAGGCTATCCGCATACGGGCATTGCGATCCAGGCTTACCTGCGCAGCGCCAAAGACGATATCGCAGGCCTGCTGGCGTGGTGCCGAGCCGAGGATCAGCACATCACGATCCGTCTGGTGAAGGGCGCTTACTGGGATGCCGAAGTCATGTGGGCGCGCCAGAACGACTGGCCGGTGCCGGTGTTCACCAATAAACATGAGAGCGACGCCAGCTTCGAGAGCGCCGCGCGGCTTGTGCTGGGCAATCACCAGTACCTGACTCTGGCGTGCGGCTCGCATAACGTGCGCTCGATTGCGGCGGTGGTCGAGACGGCCGAGGAGATGCGGGTTCCGGAGGATCGCCTCGAATTCCAGATCCTCTACGGCATGGCCGAACCGATCCGCAACGCGTTGCTCAAAGAAGGCCTGCGTCTGCGGCTCTATTCGCCGATCGGCGACCTCGTGCCGGGCATGGCCTATCTGGTCCGGCGGCTGCTTGAGAATACGTCTAACGAATCATTCCTTCGCCAGAGCTTTACCGAGCACGCTTCGCGTGATGAGTTGCTGAAGAGTCCAGGGAGTTTTCTTTCCGGGGATGGCGATACGGTTCCCGCCGCCGCGGCGAATGCTGCTGCCCCTGTTTTGGGAGCGGCCGGGGTTGCGCCGTTTCGAAACGTGCCGCCGCTTGACTGGGCGCTGGCCGAAAACCGTGAACGTTTCGCCGAGGCGCTGAGAAAAACGCGGGCGAGCTTTCCCGTGTATGCGCCTCTGCTGATCGGCGGCGAGGCGATCGATACGGGACAGCGCATCCAGTCATTCAATCCGAATCGGCCCGAGGAACAGGTGGGCCTGGCGGCCGCCGCCACAGCCGCTCACGCCGAGCAGGCGATTGCCGCCGCCAAGCATGCCTTTGAGAGTTGGCGCGACACGAGTCCCGCCGATCGTGCCGCTTATCTTTTCAAAGCCGCCGAGATTGCCCGCGAGCAACGCTATGAGCTGGCGGCGCTCCAAGTCTTCGAAGCAGGCAAGAACTGGAGCGAGGCCGACGGCGATGTTTGCGAGGCGATCGACTTTCTTGAATACTACGGGCGCGAAATGTTGCGACTCGCCGTTCCGCGGGAAATGGGAGACGTGCCCGGTGAAGAGAGCTTCCTGTTCTACGAACCGCGCGGCGTTGTCAGCGTCATCGCCCCCTGGAACTTCCCGCTCGCAATTTCCATGGGCATGACTTCGGCGGCTCTCGTGACGGGCAACACGGTCGTCTACAAACCGGCTTCCGACACGCCGATCATCGGATCGATGGTCTATCGCTTGTTCGAGCAGGCCGGACTGCCCGCCGGCGTACTGAACTACCTGCCGGGCTCCGGCGGCGAGATCGGCGACCTGCTTGTCACCCATCCCGATGTCACTATGACCGCTTTTACGGGCAGTAAAGAAGTAGGTCTGCGCATCATCCGGCTTTCGGCCGAGACGCCTGAAGGAGCCACCGGCGTCAAGCGCGTTGTGGCTGAGATGGGCGGTAAAAACGCTGTTATCGTTGACGCTGACGCTGATCTTGATGAGGCGGTGGTGCATGTGCTGCATTCAGCTTTCGGGTATCAGGGACAGAAATGTTCGGCCTGCTCGCGGCTGATCGTGCTCGAAGCTGTTCATGACAAACTCGTCGAGCGTCTCAAAACCGCCGCCGAGAGTATTCATCTCGGGCTCAGTGAAGAACCGCGCACCTACATGGGGGCTGTTATTTCTGAATCCGCGAGGAAGAAGATCGAGGCGTACATCGAAATCGGCAAGCAAGAGGGTGCGCTCGTTCTCGAGCGGCTTCCCGAGAACTCGTCCGGCTCCTTTGTTCCGCTCACGATCTTCAAAGACATCCGTCCCGAACACCGCTTGGCCCAGGAAGAAATCTTCGGCCCTGTGCTCTCGGTCATGAAGGCGACAGAGTTTGAAGACGCCATTCAGATCGCAAACAGCACGCAGTACGCGCTGACCGGTGCGGTGTTCTCGCGCAGCCCCGACAACATCGCCAAGGCTAAGAAACAGTTCCGCGTAGGCAATCTCTACATCAATCGCGGCTGCACGGGCGCGATCGTCAACCGCCACCCATTCGGCGGGTTCAAGATGTCGGGCGTCGGGTCGAAAGCCGGCGGCCCCGACTACCTGATACAGTTCCTGCTACCTCGTAACATCGTCGAGAACACCATTCGTAGGGGCTTCGCGCCGGACGAAGGGTTTGACGCGACCTAGGGCGGACGATAGTTGCGTACGATTCTCGGTGAGCCGGTTCTTTTCGAATCCGTCTTGCTGGCAGTCCAACGCGGCGCTAAGATAAATGCTGCTCGGTGGCGGTCTTTCGTGCGCCGGGTGGCCGCCGTCGGTATCAGCGACGGTGTACTGAAGGCGATGGAGGGCGCGGTGCGCCCGGCCCCGAGGAGCAGGCAATGTATCTCGATGAAGATTTTCGACTGAAGGTTGGCTTGGCGGAAATGCTCAAAGGCGGCGTCATCATGGACGTTACCAATGCCGAGCAGGCCAAAATCGCCGAAGACGCTGGGGCTACCGCCGTGATGGCGCTCGAGCGTGTACCGTCCGACATTCGTAAAGAGGGCGGCGTGGCACGCATGGCCAGCATTTCGAAAATGCGCGAAATCATGAAGACCGTCAGTATCCCCGTCATGGCGAAGGCGCGCATCGGGCACTTCATGGAAGCGAAGGTGCTGCAGGCGCTTAAGGTCGACTTCATCGACGAAAGTGAAGTCCTCACGCCGGCGGACGAAGAGAATCACATCGACAAGCGTCCCTTCCGCGTGCCGTTTGTTTGCGGCGCCCGCAACCTGGGTGAAGCGTTGCGACGCATTGGCGAAGGCGCGGCGATGATTCGGACGAAGGGCGAAGCCGGGTCGGGCGACATCGTCGAGGCGGTGCGCCATATGCGCACGATTCAGAAAGAAATGAAACGGCTCACGGTGACAGACAAGAGTGAGTTGCCGACCGCCGCGAAGAATCTGCAGGCGCCCCTGGAGCTGGTGGAGTACGTGGCCGAACACGGCAAGCTTCCCGTGCCGAATTTCTCGGCGGGCGGCATCGCGACCCCGGCTGACGCCGCGCTTGTGATGCAACTGGGCGCCGAAGCCGTATTCGTCGGCTCCGGCATCTTCAAGTCAGAGGACCCCTCTCGCCGCGCCAAGGCTATCGTTAAGTCCGCTACGTATTTCAACGATCCCGACAAACTGCTCGAAGCCTGCGAGGAACTGGGCGAAGCCATGCGCGGTATCAATGTCGCCACCATGGCGGAGTCCGAGAAGCTTCAGACACGGGGCTGGTAGCCTCTTCTGGAACGCGCCGAACTGAGATGCTTACACTCAGTTCGGCTGTTCCCCTTTTCGAGAAGAGGAACGTCTCACAAGACCCATGAAAATTGGTGTTTTTGCGCTACAGGGCGATTTCGAGCGGCATGGCGAGATGTTGCGTCAGCTTGGCGTCGAACCTGTCTATGTGAATAGAGCCGCCCAACTCGCCGATCTCGATGCTCTGGTTCTGCCCGGCGGCGAGAGCTCAACGATGGTCAAGCTTCTCGATGACGAGAAAATGTTTGATCCGCTGGTCGAGTTCGCCAAGACGAAATCTATTTTCGGCACCTGTGCGGGAACCATTTTGCTGGCCTCCGGCGTTACTGCTCCCGTGCAGCGCTCACTGCAAGCGATGGACATCAGCGTCGAGCGCAACGCCTACGGACGGCAGGTTGACAGCTCGATCCGAAGGGTGATGCCCGAACAGGCCTTCGAGGAGCGGACTTCGCCCGGGGAACTAGAGGTGGTCTTCATCCGGGCGCCGATCATCCGCCAGGTCCGCGGCGATGCGCGTGTGCTCGTGTCGTTTGATTCGCAGCCGATTCTCGTCGAGCAAGGCCGGCACTTGGCGGCGACCTTCCATCCGGAGCTAACCAACGACACGCGTATTCACGAGTTGTTCCTCGCCAAACTGCGGCAGCCGTGATGATGGCTGAGGTCAAGCTCCCGCTGCGCGTGTTATTCGTGTGCATCGGGAACTCGTGCCGCAGCCAAATGGCTGAGGGCTTCGCGCGGCACCGCCACGGCGACGTGATGACGCCCCTCAGCGCGGGGCTCTATCCGGCCGCCATCGTGCAGCTGGAGACGATTGCCTCAATGGCCGAGAAAGAGCTTTCGCTGGAAGGTCAGCAACCCAAGTCGATCAGCTCGATCGACGATCAGCAGGTCGATTTGCTTATCAATATGAGCGGCATGCCCATCCCACCATCGCCGTCCTTCCAGGGAGGTACGCTGGTGTGGGAGGTCACCGATCCGATCGGCCGGTCGACCCAGGTCTACCGCGAAGTGCGAGACCGCATCGAATCACTCGTCAGCCAACTGGCCGAGACGCTCCGCAAGCACGCCCCTAAACAGGAAGAGTAAACGCCGCTGTGACACTCTAGGGTTTCGATATCCCGAGGTCGTCAAAGAATGCGTCGCAGTCCCCGGAGCGAAGAATCCTGTTGAGAATCGCGTAGGGATCGTTGCTGTCGCCTGCTTTGCGAGGGGACTCGGAAATGTACAGGACGATCAGCCTTTTTTGCTCAGACGCGCCTATGTAGCAGATCCTGATGCGGCCCTTCTTGATGCGAAAAATGTTCGCGAGCGAACCCGACAACGCGCGTTTCCGGCTAAACGGGTCATGCGGCAGGATCGTATCCAATGCCTCTTGCAGTATCTGGAAACGCTTGACCTTGGCGTTGACCGGATCTCCTGCTGTGACGCATTTCCTCGCCTCTTCAAAGGCGCGATTATAGATCTTCTCGGCGGTCGCTGTGAACTCGACAGTGTAACCGGAGGCCATCGGGCTGGCTTACTCCGGCGCCCCATCATCAAGGGAGCGCCGAATCTCTGAAAAACTCTTCGTTCGACCTGATCTTAGATCCTCAAGTCCATCCACCAACAGGGCGCGTTCCGCGTCATTCGAAAATAGTTCCAGAGTTTCAAGCAGCTGCTCAATCTTCTGTTGCATCGACAAGAACTGTTCGTAGGACAACAACACGGCCAGAGGCGTGTCGTTGTCCTGGATGACGAGCGCTTTCCGCTCGTGGCGCAAGTTCGTCGCGTTCAACTTGCGGAGACGGCTTACACCAACGTGCTCTACGTCTGGATCGATGTAAGGGATGCTTGCGGTCGGCATGAGTTTCTCTCAATGGTCAGGCAGGAGGTAATCCCTGATGGAATCGCCCTTGCCTCGATTCAGATTGTACAATTGATGGGCATATTATGTCAAGAGTAAGTCTTGTGGCTGTCATTGTATGGTCTATATTCTGACAGTAGAGTGTCCGGGAGGTGTGGAAGAGCATACTCTTACTTCGGCCCTTTCTTCGTGGCGATCGGGCCTGACCCACAGCGAGACCCAGCCACGACACGTGCCGAAATATTACCTGCAATGATATTACCTGCAACGATGAGACAACCGCTTTACAATTACTTATACTAATGTTATCCCGCCGTGAACGCAGGTCAATTCAAGGTTTTCCGCGACATCGCGCAACTCCAGAGTGTCAGCCGGGGTGCTGAGATCAACCATGTCTCGCAGTCGGCCGCCAGCCAAATGGTCAGGAACCTGGAAGCGGATCTGGGCATCGCGCTTTTCGACCGCACCACACGTCCGCTCAAGCTGACGTCCGCCGGACGAATGTACTTCGACGCCAGCCGGGACATCGTGCGGCGCTACGAGGAGATGCGGGCGCAGATCGACGCGCTCAAGGGTGATCTTGTTGGGGCCGTGCGGGTGGCATCCATCTACTCGATCGGGCTTTACGAAATGCGCCGCATCCGTGAGGCGTTCGAGGAACTGCATCCGCAGGCTCAGGTTCATCTTGAGTACATGCGCCCGGAAAAGGTCTACGAGGCGGTTTCGGGCGACCAGGCGGACTTGGGGCTGATCAGCTATCCGACGGCCACGAAGAAGCTGAGGGTGATTGAGTGGCGTACCGAGAGGATGGTGCTCGTCCTTCATCCTTCTCATCCTTTGGCGCGCAAGAGAACGGTGGAAGTCGAGGATCTGGCCGGACTGGAATTCGTCAGCTTCGATCCAGGATTGTCGATTCGCAAGGCCATGGACCGCTTCTTCCGCGAGCGGGGATTGCACCGCAACGTCGTCCTGGAGTTCGACAACATTCAGATGATCAAAGAGGCGCTCACGATCGGGTCCGGCGTGAGCCTACTGCCGGAAAGGACGGTTCGGCAGGAGGTGACCGAAGGGCGGCTTGTAACGCGTGTGATCGATGCGCAGGAACTTGTGCGTCCAGTGGGCATCGTGTGCCGGCGCGGAAAGACGTTCTCTCCCACGGCTTCGGCGTTCTTGCAGTATCTGCGGGACCACCCGCGGGACTAGCCCTGGGCTAGGGCTGCCTTTTCGGCTCCACAGGGCTCTACATTCTGATTCCACGGATTGCCCTGAGTTTCATTCCTGCCGCAATGCTCAATTCCGCGGGGGATCCCGTAGCCGTGCCGCGGGCCTTTCGCCGCGCCAGCGTCCTGAGTACCATCAGCGAACGTGTTCTCAGCCCGCCCACTTCAAGGACGATCGAGGGCCGCGGAGCAAGCCGTGAGGGGCAGCCGCGTAGCCGTCACTTGGTCCCTATCCTCTTGAGCAGCCCGTAGCGCCGCTGCAAGGCCGGAAAGCCTGCTTGAATCAAGAGGCTCATCGCACTCATCTTCGTCGGCCATCCCATGGCGCGTTAGGCCCGGCAAGAGCCCGGGAGCCCGCCCATACTTGGCCAAAATCTCGGTAAACGCCGCCTCACCTAGCAGCCTGTGGCAGAATACCCTGTTTTCAGGCGGCGAGAAGCAGCGGGGTGGCCAGCGGCGCG
>JAQBUE010000223.1 GCA_027624045.1 Acidobacteriota bacterium | reverse complement strand
CTCTCTTGACGAACAAGGGGACATTTCTACTGGGCTAACAAGGGGGACATTTCTATTGGGCCTTGACAGCCGGCCAAGCAAGCAGTGCGGGAGGTCAAAGGCCTGTTGTATATTGGTGAGTTCGCCCGATCACCGATATAGGGAAGTCCCTGGACGGGGGCTGCTTCGGAAGATCCATATCCCACTTAGCTGGAGACCCGTAATTATGCCTGCACCAAAGCCGCACAAACCACCCAAGGGTTTTGCCAAGAATGCCACTGTCGGCAGCATGGCGGCCTACGAGAAGCTTTACGAACAAGCCGACCGCAATCCGGAAGCCTTCTGGGGCAAGCTCGCCAAGCAGGAACTGCACTGGTTCAAACCTTGGAAGAAGACGCTGGATTGGAAGGCTCCGTTCGCTAAATGGTTCGTCGGCGGCACGACGAACATGAGCTACAACTGCCTCGACCGGCATCTCACGACGGCTCGCAAGAACAAAGCGGCCATCATTTGGGAAGGCGAGCCGGGCGACACCGAGACCATCACGTACCAGGAACTACACCGCCGCGTGTGCCGTTTCGCCAACGTACTCAAGAAGCTCGGCCTGCGCAAAGGCAGCCGCTCGATCATCTACATGCCGATGATCCCGGAACTGCCGGTCGCGATGCTGGCCTGCGCGCGGCTCGGCATCACGCATAGCGTCGTCTTCGGTGGTTTTTCGGCCGAGGCGCTCAAGACGCGCATCATCGACCTCGACGCCACGGTCGTCATCACGGCTGACGGCGGCTGGCGGCGCGGCAAGATTGTGCCGCTCAAGGCTACGACCGACGAAGCGATGGCCGAGTGCCCGGGCGTCAAGCACTGCATCGTCGCTCGCCGAACCAACAACGACATCAAGATGAAGAAGGGGCGCGACCACGACTGGAGCGCTCTTGAGGCCGAGGTCAGCGATGTCTGCCCGGCGGTCGAACTCGATTCCGAACACCCGCTCTACGTGCTCTATACGTCGGGCACAACGGGCAAGCCGAAGGGCATCGTCCACACGACCGGCGGCTATCAGCTTCAGGCCAACATGAGCATGAAGTGGGTTTTCGATATCAAGGAAGAGGACACCTTCTGGTGCGCGGCGGATATCGGCTGGGTCACTGGTCACAGCTACATCGTTTACGGACCGCTGCTTGTCGGAACGACCACGGTCATGTACGAAGGCGCTCCGGCTCACCCCGAGCCGGACCGTTTCTGGCGCATCATCGACAAGTACAAGGTCAATATCCTCTACACATCGCCGACGGCGATTCGGGCGTTCATCCGTATGGGTGAGCAGTGGCCGAAGAAGCACGATTTGTCGAGCTTGCGGCTGCTCGGTTCGGTCGGAGAGCCGATCAATCCGGCGGCGTGGGATTGGTATCACGAGTTCATCGGCGGCGGACGCTGCCCGATCGTTGATACCTGGTGGCAGACAGAGACGGGCTCGATCATGATCTCTCCGCTGCCGGGCGCGACGCCGCTCAAACCAGGTTCCGCGACATTTCCGCTGCCGGGGGTTGCCGTGGATGTCGTCGACATGGCGGGGAATTCGGTTCCGAAGGGCGGGGAAGGCTATCTCGTCATTCGCAAGCCGTGGCCCTCGATGTTCAGGACGCTTTGGGGCGACAAAGCTCGCTTCAAGAAGACCTACTGGTCGCAGATACCGGGCGTCTATTTTGTCGGTGACGCCGCCCGGCGCGACAAGGACGGCTACATCTGGGTCCTCGGCCGCGTCGATGACGTGATGAACGTTAGCGGTCACCGGCTCTCGACGGCCGAACTTGAATCGGCTCTCGTGAAGCACAAAGCTGTTGCTGAAGCTGCTGTGATCGGTAAGCCGCACGAGCTGACGGGGCAAGCCGTGGTCGCTTTCGTCACGCTGAAACAGGGCCAGAAGACTGACGACGCGATGGCGAACGCGTTGCGTGATTGGGTCGGCGTCGAGATCGGGAAGTTTGCCCGGCCGGAGCAGATTCGCTTCACCGACGCGCTTCCGAAAACCCGCAGCGGAAAGATTATGCGGCGGCTGCTTCGGGAAATCGTTACATCCGACAAGGTTTCCGGGGATATTACGACGCTTGAAGACCTCAGCGTGATCAATCGGCTTGCGGGTCAGCAAGACGAGGAGTAGGCGAGAGCGAAGCTCCAGCTTGGCCGAGTCCTGAGTCTTCGGGACTCAGGCAGAGGGATTTGAGGGCGGGCGGCCGCAAACCGAGACTTCTGAGAAGTCGATAGGTGAACCGTCATAAACTGCCCGGCTGGAGCGGCCACTCTGGCGGCGGAGACACTTAAGTTCTCTGTGGTAGTGTTGGGACAGTAGCAATGTACGGGTGTCGCGACTTTAGTTTCCCGGTGTTCCTCGCCTCTATCCTTGGGGGCACGCTACTCGTCGTGTCCGCCCTGGACGCATGGCAGTTTCTTCTCTTCGCGCTCGCATCCACTTTTGCTTCATATCTCCTGACTCCGCTCGTTGCAACTGGTTACGTTGCGCACGAACACTTCTCCTATTGGCTTGAACCTCAAGCCTCCAATGTAGGCTCCCGAGCACCACCCACCCTTTGGATCTTGTAGGGAGTCCAGAGAGAGGCAGGGCCGTCTCCCTGGATTCACCGGGCATCTTCGCCTGATTGAAAGGAGGGTTTCGTCGTGCGCTGCCTGTTTCGCTTTCTTGGTTCCCATTCTCACTCACCATCCGTTTCCAGTTCCGCGGGAGAGAAGATCCGCCGAATCAACGCTCGCCGCGCTGAGCTGAGCGAATCCAGTGACGATGTCCTAAAGGCCGCCGGCAAGGAGGCTGAAGACTTACTCGAAGACATCGCTGTTACAGCCGAAGTAGCACGTCGCACCATTGGCCTCGACATGTTCGATGTCCAGATCCGCGGTGCGCTTGCTCTGGCGGAAGGCAGGATCGCTGAAATGGAGACCGGCGAAGGCAAGACTCTTGCAGCCGTTCCCGCAATCGTCTGGAGCGCCAAGCAGGGCCTCGGCGTCCACGTGATGACCGTCAACGACTACCTCGCACAGCGCGACACTCACTGGATGGGCCCGATCTACAAGTTCCTTGGACTCACTGTGGGGTGCATTCAACAGAATATGACGGCGGCGCAACGCCGCCAAGCTTACGCCTGCGACATCACTTACGCGACGGCGAACGAAGTTGGGTTCGACTATCTCCGGGACCAGCTCGCCCTGCACTCCTCTGAGCAGGTCCACCGACTCTTCGCCGCGGCGGTGATCGACGAAGTCGATTCCATCCTCATCGACGAAGCGCGCATTCCTTTGGTAGTCGCGGGCGGAAAGAGTGCGCAGGATGCGCTGGCCTATCGTGTTGATGAAATCACCCGCCGCTTCCGCCCGACGCTCGACTACACCATCGACGAGCACGGACACAACGTGGCGCTGACCGACGATGGTATCGCCGCGGTTGAAAGGGCATTCGGTTGCGACAATCTTTTCGATGAATCGAACCTCCCGCTGCACACCGCCGTACAGGACTCACTACACGCCCACGCCTTGCTGCGCCGCGACGTTGACTATGTGGTCAAAGATGGCGCAATTCAGTCAGTCGATGAATTCAAGGGGCGCATCGCGCGGGATCGGCGTTGGCCCACCGGCCTGCACACGGCCGTCGAAGCCAAAGAACGAGTGGCGCTGAAAACCCAAGGCTGCATTCTCGGATCGATCACTCTGCAGAGCCTGATTGCCCTCTACCCACAAATCTGCGGGATGACCGGCACGGCCGCCACCCAAGCCGAGGAATTTCGGTCGGTGTACGAACTCGACATCGAAATCATCCCTACGAACCGCCCGGTGATCCGAGTCGATCATCCCGACGTTATCTTTGCCACCAAAGAGGAAGAGCAGCAAGCCGTGGTTGAGGAAATCCGCCTCGTGCACAGCACCGGCCGGCCAGTTCTGGTCGGGACCGCCAGTGTCGAGGAGTCCGAGCAACTCAGTGCGAGGCTCGGTGGGATATCTCACCAGGTTCTCAACGCCCGCAATGATGATGAGGAGGCGGCCATCATCGCCCGCGCGGGACAGCGCGCTGCGGTCACCATCTCGACCAACATGGCCGGCCGTGGCATCGACATCCAACTTGGGGAAGGAGTAGCCGAACTTGGCGGGCTCTACGTCATCGGGACGAACAAGCACGAAAGCCGCCGCATCGACAACCAGCTTCGCGGGCGCGCCGGCCGCCAGGGCGATCCCGGAAGCTCGCGCTTCTTCATCTCGCGCGAAGACAACCTGCTCGTCAAGCACGGCATTAACCATCCCGAGCTCAAGCACGATCCCGACAGCATTCAGCGCGCCATCGAAGGACACAGCCTGGATATCCGGCAGTTTTTACACAAATATGAAGGAGTCATTGAAGGACAGCGCCAGTCACTTCAAAGGCAGCGTCAGGATATTCTCACCGGCATTCGTCCGCGTGCGTCCGAGACCGAACGACTTGTCACACTAACCACGATCGATGATCTCTGGTCGGAACACCTTGCAGCGGTCACCGAGTTACGAGAGGGCACCCACTGGGTCTCGTACGGAGGCCGCGACCCGCTTCTTGAGTATCTGACTAACGTCCACGTCATGTTCGAGGAACTACAGAACCGCATCGAGGAGGAGGTGGCAAGGCGGATGGCCAAAGCGAAGGACGAGAAGTTCGATGCGGAGCAGCGGGGAGCCACGTGGACCTACCTCACAACCGATCAACCATTCGGTACCAACACCCAACGAATCTTTCGTGGCCTGATGCGAAAGGTCAAGACCCGTAGGTTCTGGGACTAACCTCCCTTGGAACTCTCACGCGTAGGCCAATGAGTTTTTCCGCGCCCGAGCCTTCACGCATCCGCTGATAAAATGAATTCTTGACCTTCCCGAACCAATTCGCGATCGGCCCGCTCGCTATCAAGCCCGCTGTCGTTCTGGCGCCCATGGCCGGCGTCACCGACACCGTTTTCCGCCGCTTCATTCGCGGCTTGGGCGGGTGCGGGCTGATCATGACCGAGTTCACGAGCTCGAACGGGGTCCTGGCGACGCAGAAGCGCGACTATCGTAAGCCGCGCAACTTCAACTATCTGTACTACGAGCCCGACGAGCACCCCATCGCCGCGCAGCTCTTCGGTTCCGAGCCACAAGTCTTGGCCGACGCCGCGCGCATTATTGAAGATCTCGGGTTCGATTCCGTGGATCTCAACTTCGGCTGTCCGGTCAAGAAGGTCGTCAAGTGCAATGGCGGGTCGGGCCTGCTGCGCGACTTGCCGCTGGTTGAGAATATTCTGAAGACCGTGCGCGGGGCAGTGAAGATTCCGTTCACGTGCAAGTTCCGGTCGGGCTGGGATGACAAATCGATTGTTGCGGTGCAGGTGGCCCGCATCGCCGAAGACCTGGGCCTGCAGGCGGTCGCGCTCCATGGGCGCACGCGCGAGCAGGGCTACGCCGGCAAAGCTGACTGGAGCCTGATCGGCGAGGTCAAGCAAGCCGTCGGTATTCCCGTTATCGGCAATGGCGATGTTTTCTCACCCGAGGACGCTGTCGAGATGCACCGGCAGACCGGCTGTGATGGCGTGATGATTGGCCGCGCCGCCCCGACGAATCCGTGGATCTTCCGGCAGATCGAGCAGTACGTGGCATCCGGGCGCTATGACGAGCCCACCGAGCGCGACCGCTACATCATGCTGCGTGATTACTACAAGCTGTTGATCGAAAAGAGCGACAAGATCTCCGGAGAAGTTGTCGGAAAAATGAAACAATTTGCCTCCCAATTCACGCGCGGCGTGCGGAACGGTTCGCACCTTCGCAAAGCCATCTACCTCCGCGGAACGACGGACGAGATTGTCGCTACCGTCGACGAGTTCTTCGAGAAAAGCCTCGCTGAAGCCGCATGAAGTCCGTCATACTGATCACCGACGGGTCGTGCCTTGGCAACCCGGGGCCCGGAGGCTGGGCCGCCATCCTGCGTCACGGCGGGAACAAGCGCGAACTATCAGGTTCCGCGCCTGAAACAACGAACAATCGCATGGAGATGACCGCCGTTCTCGAAGGCCTCTCGGCTTTGCAGGAGCCTTGTCGAATCACGATCGAGATTGATTCCGAGTACGTCAAGAAAGGTATTACCGAGTGGATGGCCGGCTGGAAACGCCGCGGCTGGAAGACCGCCGCGAAGCAGCCTGTCAAGAATCAAGACCTATGGCGTAAGCTGGACGAAGCCGTGGCGGGTCACGAGATCGAATGGCGCTGGGTAAAAGGCCATGCCGACCACGACGACAACAACCGCTGCGACGAGTTGGCGCGCGATGCCGCCATGAGAGCTCGCTAAAGTAGGAGCACGGCAGATGCCGTGCCCAAAGTCGCTATGGCTCTGCACTTCTACAACACCCTCAGCCACAAGCTCGAAGCCTTCGCGCCGCTCGACGACGACAAGGTTCGGATGTATTCCTGTGGCCCCACGGTTTACAACTACGTCCACATCGGCAACCTGCGCGCTTTTACTTTCCAGGACATCCTACGCCGTTACCTGCACCATTGCGGCTATGAGCTGTATCACGTGATGAACGTCACCGACGTTGACGACAAGATCATTCGCGACTCGGTCAAGGCGGGCAAATCGATTGGCGAGTTCACGGCCGAGTTCCGCAAGGCGTTTGAAGAAGACGCCGCCACGCTGCGGCTCGAGCCGCCTGAGCGGGTTACACCGGCGACCGAACATATCGGCGACATGATCGACCTCATCAGCCGTCTTGCCGAGAAGGGACACACGTACGAGAGCAAGGGCTCGACGTATTTTCGGATCGCAAGTTTCCCCGGCTACGGCAAACTCTCGAATCTCGATGTGTCGGGGATCAAGGCCGGCGCACGCGTCGAGCAAGACGAATACGAGAAGGACGAGTTGCGCGACTTCGCGCTCTGGAAAGCATCCAAGCCCGGCGAACCCGCCTGGGATAGCCCGTTCGGCCCCGGCCGTCCCGGCTGGCACATCGAATGCTCGGCCATGGCGATGAAGTACCTCGGTGAGAGCTTCGATATCCACACCGGTGGTGTTGATCTGGTCTTCCCGCACCACGAGAACGAGATTGCGCAATCGGAGGGTGCCACTGGTAAGCCGTTCGCGCGTTTCTGGCTGCACGCCGAACACCTGCTGGTCGATAACCAGAAGATGTCGAAGTCCGTCGGCAACTTCTATACGCTGCGCGATCTGCTCGACAAGGGGTTTAGCGCGGCAGCGATTCGCTACCTGCTGGCGTCCGTTCCCTACCGCAAGCAGCTCAACTTCACGTTCGATGGGCTCAAAGCCGCGCAAACCTCTATCGAGCGGCTGCGCAACTTCCAGCGCCGGCTCGAAGAAGGTGGTTTGCCTGAAGGTGCAAACCCCGCCATCACGGAACTCGCGGAAACGGCTCGCAAGAACTTCATCGCCGGCATGGACGACGATCTCAACACCGCGCAAGCGCTCGGCGCCGTGTTCGAGTTTATTCGCGACGTGAATACCAAGATGGACGCCGGCGAGTTTCAGGCCGGCAATGTCGCCGAGGCCAACCAGGTTCTCGACCTGTTCGAGTCGATCTTTGACGTGCTCAAGACGGAGCAATCCGGGCAGGTTAGCGCCGAGGAAATCGAAGGTTTGATTGCTGAGCGTCTCGCGGCGCGCAAAGCCCGCAATTTCGCGCGGTCGGATGCGATTCGAGATGACTTGAAAGCGCGCGCGGTGATTCTCGAAGATACGCCTCAGGGGACGCGCTGGAAGTATGGGGCCTAAGCATTTTCCAATCCAAGAATGATCCTGAAATGCGGTAGGTCGAGGCCGGGGACGAAATAGGGTG
>JAQBUE010000222.1 GCA_027624045.1 Acidobacteriota bacterium | reverse complement strand
CTCTCTTGACGAACAAGGGGACATTTCTACTGGGCTAACAAGGGGGACATTTCTATTGGGCCTTGACATGACAAGGCGGTGCGTTTGTGGCCGCAAATCGGCTGGTGATATACTCGATTCGGATTTCGTCGGCTTGCCTTCTTCAACGCAGGGAACTGACCGGGTCGCGACTGAATCCAGGAGGTGATGTCTTTGCCTGACCTTTGGATCGTTAGGGGCGCCTTCTTAGCCGTATTCTCGCTTCTTGGCTATCATCTTCGTCCGTTTGCACTGGAGCCGATCCCGGCGGCGGCTGTGGGGCTATTCATTGGCGTCGGAATCATCATCTTCGAGATCCGGCTTCGCCGAATGAGCCTGAAGCGGCTGATCGGCGCCGCGGCCGGATCGATCCTGGGTATTGTCGGCGCCTTCCTGATGAGCCAGATGCTGCATGAGGGGCTCAAGACCGAGAGTCTCGCCTTCCTGGAACTGGGCATCCTGCTCTTGATGTGGTACGTGGGGCTGGTTGTGGGGGCCGCCAAAGGTGAACTGCTGAACCTCGGAGCGCTGGGCGGCCTGTTCGGTGGAGACAAAAGCTCCAAGAAGTCGTACAAGATTCTCGACACGAGCGTGATCATCGACGGCCGCATCGCTGACATCGCCGAGATTGGTTTTGCTGACGGAGTGATTATCGTTCCGCAATTCGTGCTGTGGGAATTGCAACTCGTGGCGGACTCGGCCGACGCTCTGAAACGCAACCGCGGCCGGCGCGGCCTCGATGTCTTGCAGCGTATCCAGAAGATGTCGCATCTCGAAGTGAAGATCGTCGAAAACGACTACCCCAAGGTCAAGGAAGTCGATCTGAAGCTCATCGAGTTGGCGAAAGAACTTGACGGCAAGATCGTGACGAACGACTTCAACCTCAACAAGATCGCCCAACTCCAAGGCGTGTCGGTGCTGAACATCAACGAACTGGCGAACTCGCTCAAGGCCGTGGTACTGCCTGGGGAGACGATGAAGGTCTTCATCCTGAAAGAGGGCAAGGAATATAATCAAGGTGTCGCTTACCTTGACGATGGCACAATGGTCGTCGTCGACAACGCTCGCCGCCAGATCTCAAAAACTATTGATGTGTCGGTAACCAGCGTGCTTCAGACAACGGCCGGAAAGATGATCTTTGGACGCTACGAAGGCAAGTCGCAGTCAGACGACGGCAACGACGACCGGCCGGCCCCTCTCAGCAGAGGGAGTCACTCCGTGCAAAAGGTCGAGCAGACAGCGGGACGGTAATCCATGAAAGTAGCAGCCATTCTGCCGGCCGCCGGCCTCGGGACCCGGATGGGACGATACTCGCCGGAGTCTTCTGGAACAAGCCGCAAGCAGTTCATGCTGCTGGAGGGCGCGCCCATTCTGATTCACACGATCCGCAAGTTTATAGCGGCCCCCAGTGTCTCGGAAATCCTCGTCGCGGTACGACAGGAAGACATGGCTTCGCTCGAAGAGCAACTGCGCGGACAGGACTATCCCAAGCCAGTACGGCTCGTCGAGGGCGGGCGCAACCGGCAGGAGTCAGTCGGTAACGCCCTGGAGCGGGTTGCTCCCGATACCGACATTGTCGCCGTTCACGACGCGGTACGGCCCTTCGTCACGATTGAACAGATCGAGGAATGCATCGCCGTGGCCGCCGAACACGGGGCGGTGATTCTCGGCATCCCGCCGGTGGATACGATCAAGCAAGTCGACAAAGCGGTGGTGCATTCGACGTTGCTGCGAGAGCGGATCGTGCTGGCGCAAACGCCGCAAGTGTTTCGGGCATCGCTATTGCGCGAAGCCTTCGAGCGGGCCGCTCGGGATCACTTCGTTGGGACCGATGAGGCGAGTCTGGTGGAGCACCTTGGCGAATCGGTGCACGTCATCCTCGGCAGCGATCGCAATATCAAGATCACGCGGCCCAGCGACATGGCTCTGGCGAATCTGTTCTATCAAGAAGAAGTCGAGCGATCGGCTGATGCCGGGGCCGTGCCGGCTTCATGAGCGGCGAGTTTCGGGTCGGCATCGGCTACGACTCCCATCGTCTGGTCGAGAACCGCAAGTTCATCGTGGGTGGCGTGGAGATTCCTTTTGAGAAGGGGCTCTCGGGTCACTCGGACGGCGACATTCTCTTTCATGCCCTGACTGACGCTTTGCTGGGCGCCGTCGGCCTGGGAGACATCGGCGAGCACTTTCCGCCCTCTGACACTAAGTGGAAAGATGCCGCCAGCCGGATCTTCCTGGAGCATGCTCACAAGCTGATTCAAGAGAACGGCTATCGCGTTGTGAACGTCGATGCGGTGATTATCGTCGAGCAGCCCAAGATTGGTCCTTGGCGCGATGCGATTCGCAAGAGTGTGGCTGAAGTGCTCGGGATCGAAATGGAGCGCGTGGGGCTGAAGGCGAAAACGGCGGAGGGGATGGGGCCGGTGGGCGAAGGACTGGCGGCGGAGGCCCAGGCGGTTGCGCTGTTGGCGCGGGGTTAATCCCCTCAGGTGAGGATCTCCTTGACGATGCGGGCTTCGTAGACGGATGTCAGTTTCTCCTGCAATCCGTTCTGATCGAACACTAAGCGCTCGTAGTCGAGGCCCAGCAAGTGCAGAATCGTGGCGTGCCAGTCGGTGACGCTGACACGGTCTTCGACGGCCTTGTAGCCCAGATCGTCGGTCGAACCAAGAATGGTTCCTGCCTTGATTCCCGCGCCCGCCATCCAGGTTGTGAAAGCGTGCGGGTTGTGATCTCGCCCGGCGGCGGCTTTCTCGGCGAGCTGGGCGATGGGCATGCGGCCGAACTCGCCGCCCCAGATGACCAGAGTCTCATCGAGCAGGCCGCGCCGCTTGAGATCGCTGAGAAGCGCTGAGACAGGCTGGTCGGTGCGTTCGCAGGCGGTTCGTAGGTCGCCTTCAAGCTTGCTGTGGTTATCCCAAATCTGGCTGTTGATGAACAGTTGCACGTAGCGCACGCCGCGTTCGACGAGCCGCCGCGCCATGAGACAACGCCGCGCGTAGGAGTCGGTGGGTTCCTTGCCGACGCCGTACATCTCCAGGGTTTTCGGGCTCTCCTGGGTGAGATCCAGCGCGTCGCTTGCTTCGATCTGGAGCCGCGCGGCGAGCTCGTAGCTGGCGATGCGCGCGTCAAGCTGCAACTGCCCTGGGCGGTCACGTTGGTGAATGCGGTCGAGCCTGCCGAGCAATTCGCGCCCGACCTCGACGGCGAGAGGCGACTCCTCGACCTCGGGATGCAAGTTGAGGATCGGTGAGCCTTCGGCGCGAATGCGCGTGCCCTGATAGACGGGCGGCAAGAAGCCGGCCTGCCAGTTCTGGACTCCGTTCACGGGGAGTCCCATAGGATCGTCAAGCACCACGTAGGCGGGCAGGCTCTGGTTTTCGTTGCCCAAACCGTAGGTCACCCACGAGCCGATGGTCGGACGGCCTTGAATGATGCGGCCGGAGTGAATCATGAACAGCGCCGGTTCGTGGTTCGGATGAACGGTGAACATCGACCGGATCATCGCGACGTTATCGACCTGCTGCGCGAAGTGCGGCATCACTTCCGATACCCACATGCCTGACTCGCCGTATTGCGCGAAGCTGTAGGGGCTGCGCATCATGCCGCCGGCGTCTTCCGGCCCGGTTAGATCGGCGGCGACTTCGTTGAAGTAAGGCTCGCCGTGGTGCTTATCGAGCATCGGCTTGGGATCGAACAAATCCATCTGGCTCGGCCCGCCGTGCATGAAAAGCTGAATGACAGATTTTGCTTTTGGCGCGAAGTGCGGTGGACGCGGTTTGAGGTCGTAGCCCCGCCGCCGGCCGGCTGGTTCGCTGGAGGTCACGGCCGGGTCCGCGCCGTAGAGATCGCGGCTCAACAGGGTGGCCAGGGCGGCGCCGTGCAGGCCACCGGCAACGTGATCGAAGAAGCCGCGGCGCGTTAGTTCTTGCCTAGTAGTTGGATTGCGGTTTGTCTTCACGGGTCACCTCAATCGATATACAGGAAAGCGGCCGAGTTGAGCACGGTGTGACACAGTTTCGTCAGCGCCGCAAGAGACTTGTTGTTTGTGTCATCGCGGCTTGGGCCTTCCGTGAGCTTTGTCCAGGCCGACAGGTTCAAGTCACGTTCCTCGTCTGTCGGCGGACGGCTCAGCGCGATCCAGTACATCGTTTCGATTTGCGAGGCCGGGTCTGGTCCCGCCTCGTTCTTGACGCGCTGTGCGAGCGCCGCCGCCCATTCATGCACCTGCGCGTTATTCATCATGAACAGGGCTTGTGTGGAGACGGTGGAATCGGTTCGCTCCGAGCAATTCGGGCTCATGGCAGGCAAATCGAAGCTGTCGAGAACGGTCGGGATTTCTTTTCGGCGCTGCTGAACATAGATGCTCCGCCGCCATCCGCGGTCTGTCCCGATGGGAGTTACGAGCCCGTCGTCCCGAGCGAGGATGGGCGTCGGGCGGCCGAAGGGCGTATTGTCTAATTGGCCCGAGACCGCCAGCATCGAATCGTTGAGCACTTCGGCTTCCATCCTGCGGAGCGGCATCCTCGAGAGCAGGCGATTGTCCGGATCGAGTTGCTCTTGCCGCGGCGTGAGTTTCGAGACCTGACGGTACACGCTGGACGTGACCATGAGGCGGTGCATCGCTTTGATGCTCCAGCCTTCCTTGACGAAGCGAACGGCGAGCCAGTCGAGTAGTTCCGGGTGGGAGGGCTTTTCGCCGGTCTTGCCGAAGTTGCCCGTGGATCGCACGAGGCCGGCGCCGAAATGGTGCTGCCAGATGCGATTGACCATGACACGGGCCGTGAGCGGGTGATCGGGCCGCGTGAGCCAGCGCGCAAACGCCAGACGCCGCCCTGTTTTGGTGGAGCCCGGCCAAGGGGGTCTTGCGTCAAACGGCGTGCGGCCGTCGGTTAGAACCGACGGAACACCGGGACCAACCAGACGGCCGAAGCTGCTTGGATCGCCGCGGCTCAGGATGTAGGTGGGCGAGGGGACGCCGCGGTCCCATAGCGCTCGAATCCGTGGCGGGGGTATCTTCCCGGCCTCCAGGAGTTTGACCTGGATCTCGTGTTGTTCGGCCTCTTGGCGATAGGCCGGATCAGAATCTTTGAGGTCACGTTTTGAGACCTTGAGCCGCGGTTCGTACTTTTCCGCTAAAGCCTTTTGCGCTTCGTCGCGCTCGTCGGCCTTGGTGGCCAGCATCTTGCGCAAGTCGTCGTGGAGGGCCGGGGGAAGGGCTTGCAGGCGCTCCTGCTGGACCTTCTTTGTTAGCTCGTCGGTTCTCTCGTCGAACGCCTTTTTGATTTCTTTGATCTTTCGCTCGACCTCGTGATTGTCAAGGTCGCGGCGCTCTTCCTCCGCGAGTAACTCCATCGGTTTTGCGCCAGGACGGACATAGGGCAGGTAGCGCCCGGGATACTTGAGTCCGTACTTCTCTTGCGTCACGGGCGTGACCCAGTCGTACTCGTCGTAGGCGCCCTTGAAGACCGCCATCAGCCGGTAGTAATCACGATGCGGGATAGGGTCATATTTGTGGGTGTGGCAGCGGGCACACTTCATCGTGAGCCCCATCACGGTGGAGCCGAGGACGTCGATCTCGTCCGCAATTACGTCGACCCGGTCGGCGACGGAAAACACTTCGCGTTCGCTGGTGGAATCAGGTCCCAGGCGAAGGAAGCCGGTGGCGATGAGCTTCTCGTTGATTTCTTCGGTGATGACGGTGGCGTTTTCGTAGTCGACGAGTTCGTCCCCGGCGATTTGTTCGAGAAGGAACTGGTCATAAGGCTTATCGTTGTTGAAGGCGCGGATGACGTAGTCGCGATAGCGCCAAGCGTGAGGCCGCACGATGTCGGCGCTGAGCTTGCCGCCTTCAGAATCCGCGTACCCGGCAAGGTCGAGCCAGTGCCGCGCCCAACGTTCCCCGTAGCGGTCGGAAGCGAGCAGGCGATCGACGAGTTTTTCGTATGCCTGGGGATCTTTGTCGGCGAGAAAGGCGCGAACCTCAGCGGGCTTGGGCGGCAGTCCGGTGAGGTCAAGGTAGAGACGGCGAATCAGGGTAAGCCGGTCAGCTTCGGGTGAAAGACTGAGACTGTTGGCGTCGAGCTTTTCGAGCACGAAGGCATCGATGGGGTTGCGGACGAGCGCCTGATTACGAACAGCGGGAACTGGAGCGGAGTGAGGCGGCTGGAAGGCCCAAAATTGGCGGTCTTCAGCGCTGACAAGAGGGTCGGGGCTACCATCGGCGATGTCGGGTTTCTGGCGCTCGGTGGGGGCGCCTTGCTCGATCCATGAGACGAGTTTGCCCAATTCCGCCGGACTGACCGGCTTGACGCCATTGGTCAGCATTTCTTTCTTCGGCGGCATGTCGCCTGCCTCAATACGGCGGACGAGCAGGCTCTCGGACGGCTTGCCAGGAACGATCGCGGGGCCGGACTTGCCGCCTCGGAGCATCGATTCGTGGGTGCGAAGGTCGAGATCCCCTTCTTGTCGCCGCAACCCGTGGCAGGCCGTGCAATGGTTGAGCACGACCGGGATGACGTCGTCATAGGTCGCGGCGATCGTCGTCGCTTTCGCTCGTTCACCATCGGGTGAAGGAGCTCCGGCGGTAATCCAATTTCGGAGAATTTCGATATCTGGCTCACTCAGGCGGGCGTCGCCGGGCGGCATCGTCCCTTTGCTGACTAACTCGTAGAGGCGGCTTTCGTCGGGCTTGCCGGGGACGATTACGGCCCCCGAGTCGCTGCCCCGCAAAGCGGTTTCCCACGTTGAGAGGTTCAACTCCTTTTGGTGCATCTGCTCGCCATGGCAGACGACGCAGTTTGCAGTGAAGATTGGCAGGACGCCGGTTTGGAAGGCGCTCGGCGCGGGGGACGGCGAAGCGGGAGTTTCCGCATCCGCAGCCATTGCCAAGCTTGCAGGCAGCAATGCGGCGGCAATGAGAACAGCAACGCTTAGAACCTGCTTGCTGTGAGCAATAGCCGACATTGGTTTTTGAGGTCTGCTTGGCGGACGCATCACCATCTTAATTGATATAGGGTTGCACAGGCCTGGTTGTTTTATCGACCCGCTGGGGCCGTATCGGCTTAAGTGCCGATGGCTACCAGGGCCGCGAGCACAGTAGGCCGTGCCCTCTACGCTGTCTTGGTGGAGTTTTGACATGGGGCCGTTAGGGCTGGTGTGGGCAGAGTCGATTTCGAGCGCAGGCCAGGTGCGCGGCGTGTCGCGGGTGGTTGGTTGGTGGGAGTTCGTTTGGTTTTTTGCGGGCTCCTTCGTGGCGGGATGCCGGGACTGGCACGGTGGTTAGCGGTCGGGTGGATGGTTTGGGGGGCTTGGCCCTCTGACTTGCGTTCGGGGTTCGGCTGATTCCTGCTGGTAAGTTGTTTCGGTTGTGTGGGTTAGATCGGGCTGGGTTTGTTTGGTATTTCTTGTCTGGAGACGGTCGGGGTCGCCTCTCAGGCGGGAACGGACGAAGGGGTCTAGCGATTGGGCGAGGGTGACGGGGTTGTCGGCGATGGGGTTGTCGGGATTGGGTTCCTGGTAGGGGGTCCAGCGGTCGGATGTTAGCGGGGCGGCGGCTGGGGGCGGGGCGTATTCGGACTCGGGTCGTGGCGGGCGGCGGTGGATGGATTCCTGTTGGGGCTTCGCTACGCCAGCTTTTTGGGCGCGGGCGTTCTGGCGCTGGGTGAACTGGTTCATGGCGCGCTCGAATTGGCGTAGGAGGCGGGCGCCGTAACGTCCGTAGGTGTCGAGGGTGCGGCCGCAGCTGGACATGGCTTCACCGAAGAGTTCGGTTTCGCGCAGGGCTGCTAGGGCGTCAGGGCTGGGGGTCTGGGGGTTGGGGGCTTCA
>JAQBUE010000221.1 GCA_027624045.1 Acidobacteriota bacterium | reverse complement strand
CCTGGTTGGAGGCCGCCTCCCGACCAAGCTCGGCGGCGTCTGTGTCGAAGCGGCCGGTGTTCGGACGCCGATGCTCTTTACCGGCTGGAATCAGGTGAACTTTCAAGTGCCGGATGTGGCCGTGAAGGGTCCGGTCCCACTCGAGGTCATTACGAACTGTGGCACGGCCGGCGAAACTCGCAGTGGAATTGAGGTTGTCAATCTGGCGGATAGCACCCCTGCTTTCTTCGTCATGAGACTCGACGGGCTAGACGGTGCCAATCCAGTCGCGGCTCTGCATGGCGGCGGCCCCGTGTTGGTAGGTGATCCCGCCGAGATCCCCGCGGCGAGCCCGGCTCAGCCCGGCGAATTCGTCAGCCTATTCGGCACCGGCTTCGGCCTCACGATTCCGTCCGTTGAGGCAGGGAAAATCCCGTCGAATGTGCCGCGCCTCACCGATGGTCAGGCGGTTTTGGCGTCGGAAGTGACGATTACGATCGGTGGTATTGCGGTGCCTCCCGAGGACATCTTCTACGCCGGAGTGGCGCCGTGCTGCGCCGGCCTTGACCAGCTCGTCGTGAAAGTGCCGAGTGCGGCGCCAGCCGGCAACCTTCCTGTTGAGGCGGCGATCGGCGGAGTTTCGACACCATCCGGGCCCTACATCATAGTGCAAGGTCCCTGACCGGCTAGCGATTCTTCCTGCGGCCCCGAAAGCGAAAGGATACAAGGCCTAGCACGAAGAGCGTGAGCGCGATCGAAGTCCACAGCCCCGGTCCACCGAAAGCCGTCGGCAACGGCTCGTCGCCTATGCCCCACAGAACGTACGGTGCCCAGAAGTAGGGGTGACTCCCCGCACCCATGGACCGCAGGAAAGCCACCTTCGTGTTCCGCAGCGCTTCCACTTTCGTCTCGCCGGCCGCCAGCCGTCCGTAGAACCTTTCCATGAACGACGCGGTGGCCTGATCGCCCACGCGCCAAAGTGTGGTGACCGCGCTCGCCGCACCGGCCGCCAACAGCGACCTACCGAAAGCCTGGACTCCCTCCCCCCCCGCTGAGGCGACCCCGCTCAGTCTCACAAGCCGAGAGCGTTACGAGTTCCAAACCCCGCAGGTCGAGTGACGAGATTTCCGCCAGAAAAAGGTAATCGGCATTCTCCTCAGGCCGAGGTGGCGCCAACAGGATTCGCGAGTAGTCAGAGTCGCGCAGGTCCGCCACGGCGTGAGTCGCCAGGTGAATCACAGCCGGCGCCTTCGCGATTCCCTGCATGAGCGCTTCTTTGCCGGCAAGCGCACCCTCGTAGATTCGAACCCGACCGCTGAGCAGACGGGCGATCGTCGCGACCTCTTGTCTCGCATAGGGGAGAGCGGGGAGCCCCGTTTCTCCCTGTGGCGCGTCACTGACCTCATCACCCAGCGAATCGGCCAGAGCCACAACGAAGGTCGTGAAAGGCAGCCACCAGGAAGGGCGCGGGTTCCGTGGCGCCGCCGCCATCGCGGAAGATGGAAGATAGGACACAGCCGCCACCTCAACGAGCCGCTGCTCAGAGTCCGGGCCAGCGCCCGACGAAACGCCGAGCACCTCAAACGGAATGCCTTGCAGGGCGGGATCCGACACGATGACTGCATGCCGAACCGTTCGCTCTTTGATTGACGGAATGCCCCCCAATAGAAGATCCCCTAACTCATCGGCAAGCGGTCTCCAATCAGAGCTGCTATTCCGGTTAAGCGATTCCCGCAACTTGTCAGCGGTCCCTAGTAGCTTGTCGGCTCCCGGCGACCGATCGACTCCCCACTCTTCTGCCGTGATCCACAACACGGAACACCACTCGCGTCCAATCCATACCGTCAGTAGAATGGTCTCGGCCGGCAAGGCTGACTGAATCTCGGCGAGCCCGGCTGATGAGGGCGGAGAGTCTCCCCGATCGGCGTAATACTCCGCTTCCGCTTTGCGGAACTCCTCCTCACGTTTCGCGAGATCCTTGTCAATTCCAGACGTTTCCCCGCCGTCAGACTCCAGACGCTTTCTCCAAAGGTCCGCCATCTCCGACCGAATCTCACTCAGCCGCCGGAACGTCTCGCTTTCAGAGTCGCCTTGCCTGCCGAGGAGGCGGCGATGGAATTGTTCGTAGGGCAGCCGGCCCTGCTGCTGCTGAACGAGCCGCAATATACGATCGAATTCCGCTGCTGTGGGCTGATCTGCCTCGTTCGCGGCCGACTGCCGAACGTGCAGTTCAATCACGCCATCGTAGACATCGTCCTTGTCGGACATGAACTCGGTTCGCAACGAGGGAGAGTCCAGCAGAGTTCGCACGGATTCGATCTGCCCGAGCGCTTGTTCATAGAACCCCTCGGCCGTGTCCAAATCTTGGGATGCTTCCGCAAGACGGGCAAGTCCGTAGAGACCCCGCCATTGTTCGTCTGGCGTACCGAGTTCACGCGCCTGTTGAACCACAGCCTGAAACCCGTCAAGGGCCTCGGTCATCCGGCCCAACCGACTGTGCAACTCCGCCAGATGAAGTTGCGCCCGGATGGCTTTGCGTCGATCGCCCGTCTCGCGGGCTAGCTGCTCGACCTTGACGAAGGTCGCAAGCGCCTCCTTGATGCGCCCCAAATCGAAGCCTTCCGCCAAGCCCCTGTTGTTCAGTACGCTGATCTCTCCACGGCTGTGCTGCTGGCTTCGATACAGCTCCTGCGCCTCGCCATACACGCCGAGCGCCTTCACCGGATCACCAAGATGGCGGTATAAAGCCCCGATATTGCCCAGCATGCGGGCGCGTTCCGATGGAGGTAACTCGACGCCTTCCGCCAAAACGCCGAGGTAGAGATCGAGTGCTCGCTCCATCTGCCCGATCCGTTGAAACAATGTCGCGAGGTTCACTTGCGCTATTTGCCGCCGGCCCTGCGCCCAAGGCGAATCCTTGTGAGCCTCTGTGAGGTCGAGGGCGGTCTGATACGACCTCAGCGCCTCCGAGTAGCGGCCCTGGTAGTCGTAGATACCACCAATGTTCGAAAGCCAAATCGCCTGTCCTTCGGCATCACCATTGGCTCTGTCCAGTTGAAGGCAGATCTTCCATTGGGACAGAGCCCCTTCGTATTCACCTTGATACAGCAGAGCTAGCGCGAGTTGGTTGCGGATGTCCGTTTCGAGCCTGCCTTCCCCAAGCGGCTTCGCGATGTCGATTGCCTGACGAGCGTGGCTGACTGCGTCTTCATACCTGCCGGCTGCGACGGCAATGCGTGCGAGCCCTACAAGGCTCTGTGCCTCCACGAATACAGCGCCCGCCGCGGCGGCATCTTTAACAAGCGACTCGAACGCGGCCTGGGCCTCCTCGCGTCGACCGTCCAGCCGAAGCTGTTCCGCCGCTACGAGGCCTTGCTCGATTGGGGATAGCCGCTCCTCGGCTTGGGGCGTCTGAGGAACGCCCCAAGAAGGACATAGCAGGGCGATGGCGGCCGCCTGTAGCAGGACACGCCGGATGCTAAATGGGCCGTGGCATCGCTGCGGCAAGCTTCATTCTAGTCGGGGTTCCGGGGCCGCCACACTCACGGCCCGGCAACCACCTCTCGAAAAAGTTGTTCTACCCACCGCTGAGCAGGGTCTTAACCAGAGAAAGAAGCATATCTTCATCGCAACTCGCTCGGCCGGCGGCTTCTCCGTTGGGACTTGGCGAGCAGACTATCAGGGAGACTCTTGTGCCTCACACTTATTCAGCCTGAAACCTCTTCATCCAGTTCACACGGAACGTGATCCGTCCTTCAGTGCTTGGATTGCTGCTCTTACTCGCGATTCCGTTGCTTTCCCCATCTGAAGGGGATGCTTCAGCCGCGGAGCGACGTGCGCAGTTCGTTTTGGGGACAAGTTCCCAGCCTGACAACCTGGTCGCCCCGAGCCTCGCTAAGAGTGGCTCCGGAAGTGACAACAATGATGATGGCGGCGGGAACTCCGGAAGCGGCAGTGGCAGTGGCGGTGGCGACGACAATTCCGGCAGCGGCAACAGCGGCAGCGGAAACAGCGGCAACGATGACGGCAACAGTGGTTCCGGCAGTGGAAACGACAACAGCGACGATTCCGGGGATGATAGCGGCGGCTCGGGAAACGGCGGCGACGATAGCGGTGGCGGCAGCGGCAATTCCGGTAGTGGCAGCGGCGGGGACGACGGCGTCAACGGCGGCAACAGTGGTTCGGGCAGCGGCGGTGGCGGCGGTCAACAGAGCGACCGAATCCGCCGTGAGGGACGCGATCGAGAGGTTATCGGCGGACTGCAAGCGGAACTGAACGCGCGTTGGGAACAGCGCGATGACCGCACGACCTTTCGCGTCGAGGTGCGCAACTTACTGCTCGATCCGCCGCGGACCCTCACGGTTTGCGCCCGAAGTGGAGCGACGGGTGCGATCCTCGTCGAGGGCTCTCTCGGCCTGAACGCTTTCGGGGCGGGCGAGTTCAAGATCGACTCGAGGAACGGCGTCAACGTACCGACGATCGAGCCGGGAGATCAGGCTGACGTGCGCCTCGGATCCTGCGCCTCCAATACCACCTCGATCTTGTCGGCGAGAATCGGAGGCGGCGGGACAAGCGGCGTCACCACCGGAACCACAACGGGGAACTCCGGCGGCGGCACAACGTCGGCTGGCGGACGCATTCGCCGCGAGGGGCGCGATCGCCGCATCGTCTCGGGTGCTCGGGTTGAGCTGAATGCCCGCTGGGAGCAGCGGGATGATCGCACGATCTTCCGCGCTGAGGTCCGAAATCTACCGATCGATACTTCCGGACCGCTGAACGTTTGTGTCCTCGACGCGACTGGTGGGGGGCTCATCCTGTCAGGTCAGTTATCCCTCAACACCTTTGGCTCCGGCGAGTTCAAGCTTGATTCCCGCAACGGAAACGAAGTGCCGACGGTGCAATCGGGCGATGTTGTTAACGTGCAGCAAGGATCTTGCTCTTCATCCGACACCCCCATCCTGTCGGCGGTGATCGGCGGCGGTATCTCCGCCATTCCCCGTGAAGGCAGCCGGATTGAACGCGAAGGCCGTGACCGCCGGATCATCGACGGCGCTCAGGTGGAACTGAACGCGCGTTGGGAGCAGCGCGACGACCGCACGACGTTCCGTGTCGAGGTCGAAAGGTTCGTAGCCGCTCAGGGAACGACGCTGAACATGTGCTTGATCAGCGGATCATCCGGCGTCGTCGCGCTCGAGGGCAGAATCTCACTCAATACCTTCGGAACCGGCGAGTTCAAGATCGATTCACAAAACGGAGACACCGTTCCTGTCGTCGAGCCGGGCGATGTCGTCGTTGTCCACACGGGCGCTTGCTCATCGGGAGAGACGCCGTTGCTTTCGGCCACGATCGGAGGAGCCGCGTTGAGCAACGCAACGCCGCTCGCCGCGTGCGCCTTGCCAAGCGTTGAAGCGCTCGGCTCCGACGATTCGAAGTTTCTTGTTGTCGCCTCCGGTAGTGACGCCGAAGACGGCAGCCTCGATCCCTCAATCGAGCTGTTTGCATCGGACTCCGATAACAACGAAGCGCTGGTAGCTCTTCTCGAAGTCGGCGACAAGATCCGGCTCCGTTCGGGGCGCGACCAGATTCAGATTGAACGTGCCGGCGGCGAGCAACTGGTCGATAACGAGCTGGAGGTGCATGCTTCCGCGTCGAGATTCCGCGTAGTCTGTACGGTTGAAGATTCGCAGGGCATGACGGGCGTCGACGATGTCGTCGTGGCGTCGGGACTGAGCACGGATGTCAGGCTCAGCCGCAATGGAATCGTCAACGCGGCCACGTTCGGCCCGGCGGGCACGCTCGACGAAGCAATCGCTCCCGGTTCGATCATCTCGTTGTTCGGTGAATTCGGAGCAGCCGTCTCCCAGGCGCGGCAGATCCCGCTGCCGACCGAGTTGAACGATCTCTCGGTGACGGTCAACGGTGTAGCGGCTCCCTTGTTCTTCGTGAGCTCGGGGCAGATCAATGCTCAGTTGCCGTGGTCGGCTCTGCAAGCCGGCCAGACGTCGGGACTGGTGTCCGTCCAGGTCACATCGAACGGCGTCTCCGGCTCCCCAAGGACCGTGCGAGTTCGTGATTTCGCCCCTGGTATCTTCACGTTTACCTACGGCGGCGGCCCGGCCGTGGCGATGAATCTCGACGGGACGCTTGCGCAGCCCCACGGCTCAGTGCCAGGCGTTCCGAGCCATCCGGCACGTGCCGGAGAAGTTCTGGTGATCCTCGCGACCGGCCTCGGGCACGCTTCCTCCTCGATCCAATCGGGCGAAGCCGCGGGCGACACGATCATTCGCACCGGGACAACGCCGGAAGTCCTCATCGGGGGGCGAAAGGCGCAGGTCGTGTTCTCGGGCCTGTCACCGCAATTCGTCGGCGTAAATCAATTGAACGTGATTGCCCCCGAAGTCGAAGCTGGTCAACACGTCTCGCTTCAACTCCGGCTTGGCTCCATGATCACGAGCGACGATGTCACGATCGCGATCGAGTAATCGTCAGCCCATCACGACCCCAGACTTACGCAGATAGAACGCCGTGATCTGGGTTCGCTTGGTGTTTTCGCAAGCCGCCGTGGTTGTGCGCTGTTTGCTTGCCCGAATGCCCCAAAATGTCCCCCAAAGCGGTCATTCTGGGGCATTCGCGGGTGTGAACGACCGCCGCGGCGTCGGGGCTTGTTGGTGTAAGTGTGTGTGTTTGCGGTGCGCCGCAGTTAGGCCCCACTGGTTAGCAGACAGCCGACCCAGCAGCAAGACGCCGAGTCGAATCGCAGCCAAGCCGCTCGGCCCATTCGCTGCTATTCCTCCTTCTACAAGCCGCCGCTTCCGTCAACACAATTCATTCACAGCTTCTCCTCTCTAGAGCTATTGAACTACACTTGGTCAGGTGCGAACCGATCTTCGGCTAAGGCAAAGCCTCAACAGGATCATTACCAAGATCGCTCAGACGAAACCAGTTGAGCCCGATCTAATCCGTTCGGAAGTCAAATTCCACGACCTTGCTCAATGGAGTGAGAAGCGCCGAGCGATGGCCATCATCAGGCTTGGTGAACGCTTTCGAGTCGATGGAAAGTTAGGACGCTTGCGAGCCACACTATTGATAGGCACAGCACACTTGGGTGCGCCGTTTCTTTCGAAACTCGAGCGAGCTGGTCTCCTCTTGAGCGACAATCAGCCACCCAAGAAGTTTGGCCGATTCTTAGCCGACATCGCTGTCGAGCTAGATCGGTCTTCGACACCCGAGTGGAGCGTATTGTCCCACCGCATCCACACCTATATGACGTACCACCGCCTTGCTCAGCTGGCTGTAATAGAGGAGACAAAAGTGGTTCACCTTCTCAGTGTGCAGCCACGGCACATCATCAAGAAGGCTCTCGCTTTAACCCAACTGTCGTTCTTGCGGCACTATTTCAAGTTCACGGTTTCGCCTGATATAGAGGCACTACTCGACGAACTGGGACCACCAGAAGAGATTGCGAGTATCGCATCTGCTCTAGTCGCGATTGCCAACGACCTGCGCCCCCTCGACGCGCTGGATCTCGGCAGCCCTGTTATGGGTGATCTTGCCAGCGAGCAGCTTGTAGCCTTAATGAGATGTGGCGTGATTCTAGTAGAACGGCGTGCGATTGCGAAACACATATCTCTGTTCGGATACCAATTAGATGAGCGACCTGGAGGAAAAGGCTCAGTCTTTTGCGTGACACCCCCGTACCCTGAGTTCGAACGGGCCCTGCGTCTGGGGTTTGTAAGGGGACAAAGTGGCTCACAAAACTGGCTAGACACCCGGAACAACGAGCAAGTCTCACAACTTTCCCTTCATCAAGCGGCAGAGGAATTCGTTACAAAGTTCGGCGATCGTCTTGTTGAGCTGAGAGATGAAGGAACGGAGTCCCGCAGAGTCCGGCTGACAATACCCATAATCCCTACTGAGTCCCGCATAATATACCGTCAATCAAAGCAAAGAGAAGACTGCTTCCAGAAGGCGGTGATC
>JAQBUE010000220.1 GCA_027624045.1 Acidobacteriota bacterium | reverse complement strand
TCCCATTGCCATAGAACAAGTTTATCGACTCTTGTTTCAATGTGGGACTTCCACCACAGGCTGCTACGGCACATGGACGAGCGTTTGCGTGTCGTGGTGATTCTGAGAGATGTGGAGGGTTTGAGCTACAACGAGATTGCCGAGACGGTGAAGATTTCTCTTGGCACCGTCAAGTCCCGCATCATGAGGGGACGGGAAATGCTGCGGTCGAGGCTTCGGCAGCAGGCAACGGCCACGATTCCGGCGGACGCGGCCCTGCAAGACGGAGTGACGACATGACTTGCCGTTCAGCGCGAAACCAGCTAGGAAGTTATCTTGACGGCGCACTTGGCGTGTTGAGTCGATGGTTGCTACGGCGGCATCTGGTGATGTGTCAGGCGTGCTTTGCCGATTACGAAAGCCGCGGAGGACTGAGGGAGCTGGTTGGCGAGTGGGCCAGTGTTCCGTTTCCCCTTTCTGTGCGGACCCGAACGCTGGTGGCTGTTTCGCGTAGGCTCAGCAGCCGCTCGTGGGAGTTGCTCACGATGCGCGCCCAGAACTTTATGCGGCCTCTTGCGATTCCCGCCGTGGGCGGCGTATTGTCGGCGGTGATGTTGTTTGCGGGATTCTTCTCCGATGTGGCGCTCATTCGAGGAACCTTCCAGGATGATGTTCCACTCACCTACCTGACAAAGGCCTGGATCAGTGAACCTACCTTGGCCGAGATCCCGGGATTTGCTCCGGAACAAGACGTGACGGTCGAAGTTTTCATCGACCGCAGCGGACGTGTCTACGACATGCGGATGCTGCCGCTGACTACTCTTTCGGCGGCCGCCGGGCTGAAGATCGAGTCTCAGATCAGAAACATCCTGCTGACCACTCGATTTGATCCCGCGACGAGGTTTGGTCAGCCGGTCTTCGGACGGATTTTGGTAGGGTTTCGCTCCGCGGTGCGCGAAACCGTCTACGGCTAATCGAATTTAATCGAACTTCACGACGACCCGGCCCGCCAGGCGGCCCGCTTTCATTTCTTCCATTGCGTCGGGCAGATCAGCAAGTCCGCACGTCTGTGTCTGGATGGCGGCTTCACCGCGGCAGGCGATATCCATTACGTCTCTCAACTCATCTGGATGGCCGAGAAAACTGCCCGCGATGCGAATCCGGTTCAGCACTGTGTCGACGATCGGCAGCTCGAACTTCTGATGGTCTAACCCGACTAGCAGCAGTAGCCCGCCCCGCCGCAGGCACCGCACGGCTCGCTCAATGACCTCGGGAATCCCCACGAAACAGACAGCAGCCTGAACTCCCCCGACGCGCTGTAGGGCCTCGACGGGGTCCTGCTTGGTCGAGTTCACGACAATACGCGCGCCGAGGGATTTGGCGGTATCGAGCTTTTCGTCAGATACATCGACGGCGGCAACCCGTAATTCCTTCAGCCGGGCGTACTGGATGGCCAGTTGACCCAGGCCGCCGACGCCAAAGACGGCAAGCCAGGATTTCGGCGGAAGCGCTGCCTCCTGCACGGCGTGATAGGCGGTCCACCCGGCGCAGCACAGCGGCGCGGCCTCGACCGGCGTAAGCTTCGCTGGAATACGGGCGGAGTATCGTGGACGCGCGATGACGTACTCGGCGAAGCCCCCGTCGACGTGAAATCCCGTGTATCGCTGGCGGGGGCAAAGTTCGGGATGTTCTTGGCGGCAGGCTTCACAGCGCCCGCAGGCATCGTGCAGGAACGTCAGCCCAAGGCGGTCACCCACTGAGGCGTCCTCGACGCCTTCGCCGAGCCTCTCCACGACGCCGACCGCCTCATGGCCGAGCGTGAGCGGCAGCTTCGGTAACGCTTCGAACGAGCGCACGAAGAGGTCGGAGTGGCACAGCCCGCAGGCCTCGGTGCGGAGCAGGACTTCGCCCGGCCCGGGGACGGGGACGGGCGTTTCTTCGATCGTGACGGGCCCTGTGGGCTCATGGATTCGCGCAGCCTTCATATTGGCTGACCGTACCAAATCGAACCAAAGATTCTCAAGCAGCGTGCTACATTGGTGGGCAAAGTTGGGTTTTGGGCGGTGGCCCTTGACCCCGGGGGATTTAGGTAGGTGCGGGGATTGAGTGGTGAGAAGTGCAGGTTCGGTTCCTTGAGCGCTTCCAGTGGTCCACGCACGGCGAGCAGGTGCTTTCTCGTACTGTTGCGCCGGGCCGGCGATAACCTGTGCCGGACGCCCTACGTCTTAAGGATGAGCGGTTGTGACGATCGCGCTCGGAGGAAGAATTTGACCATGAAGTCCCGCCCGTTTACACGACTCGCCCCAGCCCTGCTCTTCATCGGCATGGCGCCCGCTGTCTGGTCTCAAGCACCCGGTATTCAGCCGAATCGCTTGGCGCCTTATGTGCCGTCACCGGCCCCGGTGGTAAATCTCATGTTGTCGCTAGCCGGCGTTTCGGACAAAGACACCGTGTATGACCTGGGATCGGGCGATGGCCGCATTGTCATCATGGCTGCTCAGCAGTTCGGCGCCAAAGCTGTAGGTGTGGAGATCGATGAAGATCTCGTGGCGAAGACACGTGACCGCATTAAAGAGCTGAATTTGGAGGATCGTGTTCAAATCGTTCAGCAGGATTTGATGGATGTCGACCTTTCGCCTGCTTCCGTGGTGACCCTGTATTTGCTTTGGACCTCGAACAAGAAGATCAGGCCGAATCTCGAAGCGAGTCTAAAGGAAGGGACAAGGGTGGTGTCTCACGATTTTCGGATTGAGGGCTGGAAGCCGATTCAGACTGAAAAAATCCGAGGGCCGGGACGGAACCACACAATCTACCTCTATGAGGTCGGCAAGCAATAATTCCCCCGAAACTTGTCGCTCCGCCGAAGCGTAGTACGCAGTAATGAGTATGCGAGATACTTCAGGTGCACTAAAAAGTGCTGTTGTGATAGCGGCGGTGCTGGTTGCGGCGGTCGCTGCTCAGGCTCAGATGCCGGCCCGCGGCAGGATGGCGAAAGGTGCGCGGCCCGCTGTCTTCTTCCCGCTGGCCGTCGGCAATACTTGGGTCTACCTACAACGAGGTACTTTCGCTGGCGGGCGCGTCGAGGTCACCGTCTCGGAGGTCAGAGAATTCAACGGCAGCGAATACTTTCGGCTCGTGGGATATGCGGGCCGGGCCGCCTGGGTGCGGTCCACGGATGATGACCGCCTCATTGAGTTCAACCCGGAGACGTCCACCGAATCGCTTTGGTACGACTTCGGCGCGGGCTTGGACGAGCCGTGGAGGTCAGAGCTGCCCTTGGACTGCACGGGGGAGGCGCGGATTGTCGGGAAGCCGGCGGTCGGTAATTTGCGATATGTAAGTGATACGGAGTTCTTAACAGTTCAATACGGTCCCACCGAGTGCGCCGATGCGGGTGTGACGGAGGAAGCTTTCCTTCCCGGTGTGGGACTGAGCCGCAGAACGTTTCTTACGATTGCGGGCCCGCAGGATCTCACGCTTGTTTACGCGAAGGTCGGCTCGCGGGTAATCGGGGCGAGCCAGCTACTCGTTTCGCTCTCGATCGATGCGCCGGTGTACGTGGCGAACCTGCTGCCGCCCGTGGACCCCGAGCGCGCGGTGCCGACACTGGCCGCTACGCTGACGATTCGCAACACGACCGACCATCCATTGCAGATCGTGACGCCGTCGGGGCAGCAGTACGATTTTTCGATCACCGACCAGAACGGCCAAGTGGTTCACCAGTGGTCGGCCCGCAGGCTCTTCACTCAGGCGACCACGACGATCGAAGTGAGTCCGGGCGAGCGGAGTTTTACGGTCGAGATTCCTTTGGGCAACGACAAGGGGCAACCGTTTCCGGCGGGCGCTTATTCGATCGAAGGTTGGATTACGGGGAGTGGATCGAAGAGGTATGGGGCCGTGGCGGGGTTTGATGTCGCCCACGTCTTCTGACCGCGGCCGCGCTACTCCACTTTCACTACAACGATCGTCATGTCGTCGGTTTGAGGCGCGTCGCCGGTGTGTTGTTTGACGATCTTAAAGGCTTCCTCGATCAGGGCATCCGGCGATAAGTCGCCGTGCTTCTTGACGAGTTCCAAGAGGCGGCCTTCGCCGAATTCCTCGAAGCGCCGGTTCATGGCTTCCGAAAAGCCGTCGGAGTAAATCACCAACAGGTCGCCTGAGTGCAGATCGAGTTGCGCCTCTTCGTAGGGGCAGGCGGGAAGGATGCTCAACACGGGTCCTCCGACATCGAGTGGCAGTACCTGTTTGTCGGACAGCAGGATCGGCGGATTGTGACCGGCGTTCGAATAGCACAGCCGGCGCGCGACGGGATCGAGCAGAGCGAAGAAGAGTGTGACGAACTTGTCGGACTCGGTGATTTCGTAGAGCAGGCGGTTTGAGCGCTCAAGGCAGTTCGCGACAGAGGACTCGACAAGCGTCTGGCCCCGGATGGTGGCCTGCACGCACGCCATCAGCAAAGCTGCGGGCATTCCCTTGCCGGAAACGTCGCCGAGGCAGATCGCATAGTTATCGCCCGAACGGTAGAAGTCGTAATAGTCCCCGCCGACGTTGCGGGCCGCCAGCGACCTGCCGGCGATTTGGAAGCCGGGGATGGAGGGCGGTTCTTTCGGCAGCAGTTTGAGCTGGATGCCGTGGGCCATTCTCAACTCTTGCTGCATCAACTGAAGGGCTTTTTCTTCCTCGCCGAGGCGCGCATTCTCGATGACTTGCGCCGACTGCGCCGCGATGATGGTGAGCAGGCGCTGATCGCTTTCAGTAAAGCCTTCCGAACCGCGTTTATTGAAGGCGCTCAGGACGCCGAGCAGCCGCCCCTTCTGCCGCAATGGCACACACATTAGTGAAGTCACCACCCCGTCGGGTTGCAAGGTCGGAGAATGAAAACGTTCGTCGGTCGCGACGTCGTTGATCACGAGCGGCGCTTGATTCTTGATCATCCAGCCAATGACCTGATCACCCAGCCTGTAGGGGTTGGTCGTGATGTCGGCTTGCACCTTGCGGACCATGGTGTGCAAGGCGGCGGCTTCGTCCTTGTCACCTAGCATGAGGACGGCGGCCTGCTCGACGCTGAGGTGCTTGACACACTTCTGGACAACCAGCTCGACAATATTGCCGAGAGAATTCGCCGACGATACGGTGGTGGCCACTTCATTCAGGATCGAAAGCTCTTCGACCGCACTCCGCAGGCGGTGGTTTTCGGCTTCGAGGCGTTTGAGTTTTGCTTTTTCGGTTTCGGACATCATGGCATTGGCTGATCAGGGCGACTGAAGGCAGGTTCGTCGTCTAGGTGTGACTGGGCGGCGGGTGAGTCCGGATGACACAGGCTCACACCCAGCGGACACAGACGCCCCATTATCGTAAACTTCTAACCTCTTCCGTTTCAATGGCCATATGCGGTTAGCGGTTTGGCCCCCGGGTTGCCTCTATGAGAACCGAACTCGTGATCGACACACCTCTTTGAAAACCCCTCTGCCGGGCTATGACGGCTCATTGGGCCGCAGGGTCCGGTAGGGGGTATTTTTTGGAGGCGTACAATTCTTCGGGCTTTAGGTTTTCTCGGGTAGTGGCTTGGCTTCTTCGGTCGAAAACATTCAGACGCGGACGCGGCCGAAGAGAATGTGCGGGCATTTTCGCCAAGCGGCTTCCTGGGGCCGCCGGCTCGAGAGCCGCGTTGTTTGGGGCTCAAGCTAGTCTGATGCACGGTCACGACCTTCGGGTCCCTCCCTCGACCGCGCATCAGGCTGGTTTTTCAGAAAGCCAGCGTTCCGGTCCGGGGCGTTTCTTCCCTGTTCGGCAAGTAGAGAGTCTGGCAACGCTCGCAACGGTAGACCTCGCCGCCCGGGCCGAGGTGGGCCTTGACGTCGTCGCCGAATTCGTACCAGCGCTTGAGGTGTCCCGCGCAGATATTCTTCTTGAGCGGCTCATTGCACGCACGCTGCCGCGCGACGCGCCGTTTGATCTTCGTTCCGTCGGCGAGAGTTTCGAGAAGATTCGGGTCGGGAGTTGCTTCGACCTCGGTGGTGGTTTCCGCTTCAGCCATAAGAGTCAGTAAGTAGCGCGAAACCGAGTATATCAAACGCCGCTAACCGCAATCTTCGCCCCGGAAGAAAGTAGGGGCCGGTTTGGCGGCGTGAGATCAGGCAAGGTCGAAGCGATCAAGATTCATCACTTTGTCCCACGCAGCCACGAAGTCACGCACGAACGCCTGCGGCGAGTCGTGACATCCGTAGACTTCCGCTAAGGCTCGGAGCTGGGAGTTCGAACCGAAGACGAGATCGACGCGGGTGCCAGTCCACCTGAGCTCGCCCGTCCCGTGATCGCGCCCCTCAAACACGCCTTCGGATGTAGAGGAGGCCTGCCACTTCGTGTTCATGTCGAGCAGGTTCACGAAGAAATCATTCGTCAAAGTCTCGGGCCGCTTGGTGAAGACGCCGTCTTCGGACCCTCCGACGTTTGCATTCAGGACGCGCATGCCGCCAACGAGAACCGTCATCTCGGGAGCGGTCAACGTCAACATAGACGCCCGATCGAGCAGTAACTCTTCCGCCGATCTGTCGTGCCCGTTCCCGAGGTGGTTGCGGAACCCGTCCGCGGCAGGTTCGAGCACGGCGGCGGAGTCCACGTCGGTTTGCTCCTGCGACGCATCCATGCGCCCGGGCGTGAAGGGAACCGTCACGTCGTGACCGGACTTCTTCGCGGCTTCCTCGACGGCTGCGCACCCGCCCAGAACGATCAGGTCAGCAAGCGAGACCTGCTTACCGCCGGACTGCGAACTGTTGAAACCCTTTTGGATCGCATCGAGCGTCTGTAGGACCTTGGCCAGTTCGGCCGGCTGGTTGACGCCCCAATCTTTCTGCGGCGCGAGGCGAATACGCGCCCCATTCGCCCCACCGCGCTTGTCAGTGCCGCGAAACGTCGCTGCCGACGCCCAAGCGGTCGTGACCAACTGGGACACGGACAGTCCTGATGCGAGGATCTTGCCCTTCAGGGCGGCGATGTCAGCGGCGTCAATCAATCCGTGATCGACTTGGGGGATGGGGTCTTGCCAGAGCAGCTCTTCTTCGGGGACGAGCGGGCCGAGATACCGCGACCGGGGGCCCATATCGCGGTGTGTTAGCTTGTACCATGCCCTGGCGAAGGCGTCCGCGAACTGATCCGGGTTCTCGTGGAAACGCTTCGAAATCGGCGCATAGATCGGGTCCAATTTGAGTGAGAGGTCCGTCGTAAACATCATGGGGGCGTGCTTCTTCGACGGATCGTGAGCATCCGGCACGGTGCCCACTGCCGATAGATCCTTGGGAGTCCATTGCGTCGCGCCGGCAGGACTCTTGACCTGCTCCCACTCGTAGCCGAACAGGTTGTCGAAGAAGTTGTTGTCCCACTGCACCGGGGTGGTGGTCCATGCGCCCTCCAGCCCACTGGTGAAGGCGTCCGCACCTACGCCCCTGCCAAAACTGTTCTTCCAGCCGAGGCCTTGCTCCTCGATGCCGGCACCCTCAGGTTCCCGTCCGATGTACTGGGCCTGAGGGCAAGCGCCATGCGCTTTACCGAACGTGTGTCCGCCGGCGATGAGTGCAACCGTCTCCTCATCATTCATGGCCATGCGAGCGAACGTCTCTCGAATGTCCTTGGCTGCCGCAAGTGGATCCGAGTTGCCGTTTGGCCCCTCCGGATTCACATAGATCAGGCCCATCTGGACAGCGCCGAGAGGATTGGCGAGTTCCCGATCGCCGCTATAGCGCTTGTCACCGAGCCACTCGGTCTCAGGTCCCCAGTTCACGTCTGTTTCGGGCTCCCAGACGTCCTCGCGCCCGCCGCCGAAACCAAACGTCTTGAAGCCCATCGACTCCAGGGCACAGTTGCCGGTAAGGATCATCAAGTCGGCCCAGGAAATCTTCCGGCCGTACTTCTGCTTGATCGGCCAGAGCAACCGTCGCGCTTTGTCGAGGCTCACGTTGTCGGGCCAACTATTGAGGGGCGCGAAGCGGAGTGTGCCCGCGCCCGCGCCGCCGCGACCA
>JAQBUE010000219.1 GCA_027624045.1 Acidobacteriota bacterium | reverse complement strand
GCCGAACCCCGAACGCAAGTCAGAGGCCCAAACCCCCCAAACCATCCACCCGACCGCTAACCAGCGCCCCAAACCCGGCATCCCGCCCCAAGGAGCCCCCAAAAAACCAAACGAACTCCCACCAACCACCCATCCGCGAAACACCGCACACCGAACCTGCGCCCAACCCGCCCACGGCCCACCGGATTGACATTCGGCGCTTCCATAAACAGAACCCTCGAATACCGATGTTAGAATGGTCCATAACAACGGAGGACGTATGTCACTGGATCGAAGGATGTTTATGGGTGCCGCCGCGGCCTCTCTCGCAGCGCCCCGCGGCGCCCCGGCAGCCGACAGCGTGACCGAGGCCACCCAGCCGCAGCTCATCATCGCCGCGCTGGCAGCCCTCGGTCAGCGCCGCCAGATCGATGAAGCGATCGCGCGCGACTACCTCGCCTATCTGGCGCAAAGCGGCATCCAGTCGGTCCTCGTCAACGGTTCCACCGGAGAATTCGCCTCGTTCTCGGCCCTCGAACGCAGATGGATGCTCGAAGCCTATCTCAAGCACAAGGGCCGTTTGCGGGCTCTGGCGCACGTCGGTGCGTCGAACCTCAAAGACAGTCTCGATCTGATTCGCCACGCTCAGGGCGTCGGGGTCGACGCGCTACTCGTCATTCCACCCTATTACTACAACCAACCAAGCGTTGAAGGTCTCTTGCGGTATTTCGAGCCGATTCTGAACCTCGCCGAAGTGCCCGTCCTGCTGTACAACATCCCCCAGGTCAGCGGCGTATCCATTTCGTCCGAGCTCGTGCAGCGCCTCGCGTCGCATCCCCAGCTGTGGGGCATCAAAGATTCCTGGGGCAAAGCTGACTGGACAGCGGCCTACATCACCGCCTTCCCGAAACTCGCGGTCTTCACAGGCGCTTCGCCGTTGATCGCAGGCGTCCTCAAACAAGGCGGCGCCGGCGCTCTCACCGGCAACGGCAACATTTTTCCACGCGAGACCCTCGCCGTCATCGAGGCGCATAATCAGGGCACCGATACCACGGCCGCGCAGCAGACGCTTGATGAGCGCGCCGACCTGCTGAAAGGCTTCCCGATCATCGCCGTGATGAAGCACGTCCTCTCGCGGATGGGTATCGTTGACATGCAGCTGCGTCCTCCTCTGGTCGAGCTCGGTGCGACAGAGAGGGCCGAACTGAACAGCCGGCTCAAGGCCGCCGGAGTTATTTCCTGATCGGCTTACTTGTTATCTAGAGGCGACCAGCACTCCGCCGGCCGCATCAGCAGCAACCATGTCGTTCGTACGATCGCTATTTTCGGAAACCTCCGCGCCGCAGCTTCTGCGAGCCGTCCTCGGCGGCACGCTCATGGGCCTGGCCAATCTCGTTCCCGGCATCTCGGGCGGAACCATGCTGCTGGCCGCGGGCGTCTATCCGCTCTTTATCAGCGGCATCGCCGAAATAACGACCTTTCGCTTGCGCGCGCCCACGGTTGTGCTGCTGGGCGCCATCGCCGCATCCGCCGGGCTGGGGATCATCACACTGGCGGGCACCGTCAAGGCCCTCGTCATCGGCCGGCGCTGGGTGATGTATAGCCTGTTTATCGGACTCACCCTGGGCGGTGTGCCCGTAGTCTGGCGGTTGCTCAAGCGCCTGACGCTGCCGGCGGGCATTGGAACGCTCTGTGGCATCGCGGTCATGGCACTGACGGTCATGGTACGTCCCGCTGAAGCGGGCGACGGATCCGGCGGTGTGCTGCTGATGCTCCTGGCGGGCGTCCTCGGCGCTTCCGCAATGATCTTGCCCGGTATATCGGGAAGCTACTTGTGGCTGATCATGGGTGTCTACCTGAACGTATTGACCGCGATCGAGCAGCTGAAAACAGGACTCATCGGCGCATTGCGGCAAGGCGCCGGATGGACGCCCCTGATCGAGCCGCTCACGTTGCTGATCCCGCTCGGTATCGGTGTCGTACTCGGTATCGTCGGAATCAGCAACTTGATGCGGATGCTGCTGGCGCGTTTCGAGAAGGCCACTCTGGGCGTTCTGCTCGGCCTGTTGCTCGGAGCGGTGCTCGGCCTGTGGCCGTTCCAGCAAGGTGTCGCGCCGCTGCCGGGCCACGTAATCAAAGGCCGGTGGGTGACCCCCGAGACGATCGCCGCCATTGACCCAAAGGATTATCCCCTCGAACGCTTCGACCCCTCCGGCGGACAGATCGCCGGCGCACTTGCTCTCGTACTTTGCGGCTTCGCCATCACACAGGCCGTCGCGTGGGTCGGGCGCGATCGCGACGAGGAAGCAAGTTAGCGTCGCCCGAAGCAGCCACACGCTACACTACTTGAACTCGCGACCATGGAAGAAGCCCTCGATCATTTTATTCACGGCCTGCCATCCGTTCTGATCTTTGTCGTCATCGCCGTCTCCCTCGGCGTATTAGGCAAGGCAGCGGACTGGTTGGTGGACGAAGCCGTTGTTCTATCGAAGCGCTCCGGCATTCCGACGACCATCATCGGGGCAACGATCGTCAGCCTGGGAACGACCACGCCGGAAGCGGCCGTCTCGGTGTTCGCCGCGATTGAGGGCCAGCCGGCCCTGGCGCTGGGCAACGCGGTCGGCTCGATCATTTGCGATACGGGACTGATCCTGGGCTTGGCCTGCGTCATCGCACCGCTGCGGCTCGACCGCCGAATCGTGAATCGGCAGGGCTGGATTCAACTCGGCGCGGCCGTCTCCCTCGTACTGCTGAGCTTTCCTTGGAGTTCCCCGGCGCAAGTCTTCAGTGAGGGCGGCAATCTGCCGCGATGGGCCGGCTTCGCTTTGCTCGCCGCTCTGGGAGTCTACATCTGGCAGTCGATTCGCTGGGCCGGTGAGGGCGGCGGGGTTGCCGAAGAAGTCGAAGAGCATTCGTCCAAGGAAGCAACCGGAATGATCGTTCTGCGGCTGATCGGGTCGATCGCGCTGGTCGTCGTGTCGGCGCGGGTGCTGATTCCGGCGGTCATCGAAATCGCTGTGCGCATGCAGATTCCCGAGAGCATCATCGCGGCAACATTGGTGGCCTTCGGAACCTCGCTGCCGGAGCTCGTCACGGCCGTCACAGCCGCTCGACGCGGTCACGGCGAGCTGGCCATCGGAAACATCGTCGGCGCGGACATCCTGAATGTCTTCTTCGTGGCGGGCGCCGCGGCGGCGGTCACTCCAGGCGGCCTGCTCGCCGGCGGCCACTTCTTCCTGGTGCTCTTCCCCATCATGGTGCTGATCCTGCTAATCTTCCGGGCCGGCATCATCTTCTCGGGCGATTACTTGAAGCGGCCCTTCGGCTACGTCCTGCTGATCGCCTACGCCATCAGCACGATCGTCAGCTACCTCCTCCCCGGCCCGGCATAGCAGGAACTCATCAAGCCGCCTTGGGTAACAGTACCTCGTCCGCATCTTCTTCGGCCGGCGGAACCAGCGGCTTGGGGGGATCAATCGCAAACCACACCATTGCCGATACGAAAAACAACAGCGCGATCGCAATCAACGGCGTGTTGTAGCCGTGCTTTTCGACGAGCGACCCAAAGGCGATCGACATGATCGATGCGCCGATTTGTCCCGCTGTATTCATGGCGCCGGTAACGGTCCCGGCATTGTCCTTACCAATGTCGAGACAGACGGCCCAGCAGTTGGGAAGGCAGAAGTCGGAAGCCCCAAATCCCGTCATCAGAACGATGATCGCAAGCGTTTGATTCTCGATGGCCAACGAAGCCAGCATCAACGTGCCGGCAAGAACAAGCGAGCCGACCCCCACCGCCCGCCTGCCCGCCCTCAATCCCAGCTTCTTCACAAGCCGGTCGCTCGTGAAACCCCCTGCCCCGTTCGCGATCGCGCCCAGCAGAAACGGCAGTGACGAGTACGCCGCCAGCAGCCCTCCCTCGATGTGCTTCTCGTTGACCAGATACGTCGGCGCCCAGGCGATGTACCAATACGAGCCGTAGCAAAAGGTGTGGTACATCGCCATGATCGTCCAAAGATTCCGGCTCTTCATGACTTTGATGAAGGGCAGGCCACGGTGACCCTGGGCGGGCGGACCGATCAGCTCAATCTCCGCTTCGTTGACTCCCTTCATGACTCGCGGGTGGTCGCGGAACCACACGTACCAAGCCACGGCCCAGATCAACCCTGGTATAGCGAAGAAGTAGAAAGCGGTTCGCCAGCCATACATCGCTTGCAGCCAGATCACCGCACCGGGGGCCAGCGCACCGCCCAGACGGCTCGCCATCCAAACGAAACCATGTGAGCGGGCGCGCTCGTGAGTCGGAAACCAGCGCGCGATCGCACTCGAACTGCTCGGATAAGCGCCCGCCTCGCCCGCGCCGAACAACGCGCGCACCACCCACAGCCCTGTAAAGCTCGTAACCATGCCGGTCAGCGCCGTGAACGCCGACCACCACACAACAATCCGTGTCAGCACTTTGCGCGCTCCGAAGCGATCAGCCATCCATCCGCCCGGCACTTCGAAAATCCCGTAGGCAATTGTGAACACGCCAAGCACCCAGCCGATCTGTGACGGCGAAAGCCCCAGATCCTTCGCGATCTCAGGCATCGCGACCGAGATGCACACGCGGTCAAGGTAGGTGATGATCGAAAGCAGAAACAGCATGGCCAAAACTCGGCCGCGAACATTCGTAGCACGCATAGGGACCGATTATGTCACAACAGCAGCTATCGATTAGCGCACGCCAATCGGTCTGTAAGCGTGCCACTTCTGCAATCAGCCATCGGAGTTTCGCGAACCGGTCGGCGAGCAGACTCAGAAGCGAGCCGACTCAAGCGCGTAGCAAGATCCTAACCGCATAGCGAGTGAAAGGCGCTGGTGGCAGGGCCTCCAAAGCGGTTTAGACTTAGCGATGCCCCGATTGGCAAAGCGGCAGCCAGCCTCAACGTACTTCGAGTCGGTTTTTACTTCAAGCCTGACCCTCACCTGCCGATGAGGTGATCAGGAGGCGGAATCCGCCGAGCCCGTGCAGCACACTCTCCCAAAAACAGTTCCTGTAGTTGACGATGCCCCCTAACGCTGTGCCGGTCAGGAGAAATAGCACGGCTTCGCGGCTGGCTGCGGACGGAGACATGGGCAACTCCCTCTACCCAGGATGAGCGAAACAGATTCCCGCCACGAGGCAAGCGGGACTACATCTTAGCTAGTACGAAAGTCCTGCCGCCTTAGTAGGTGTGGAGAATGTTGCTAAGCAATTGACTGACACGAAAATGTGTCTAGTGGCTACCTATCGGATTGAAAGACCACAGTGTACGTTATAGGGGTCACCCCTATGCAATCGATGCACAGACAAGGTTACCGCTTTGGACTCGAAGACCGCAGTCTCACCCGACTACGAGACACGGATGCCTCTTCCTTTGTTGCCCCAGCAGAAGCTGAACGGCGCGGGAGATCGAAAAGGGATGTCTCAAACTGTTCTGATTGTTGACGATGAAGCCTCAATGAGGGCCTACCTTAGCGATGTACTAACGCGGGATGACTACCGCTGTGAGTCCTTCTCGAACGGCCTTGAACTCCTCAGCTATCTTGGTGAGGCGGGCAATGAGGGCGACCTTGTATTGAGCGACATCAACATGCCCGGCCTGAGCGGCATCGACCTGCTCCGAACAGCCCACGCCGTGGACCCTGATCTCCCGGTGATTCTGATCTCGGGCGTGTGCGAACTCGGGCTCGCGCTTGACGCACTCAACGCCGGGGCCGCCGATTACCTCTTGAAGCCGGTACTTCCGCGGGATGTACTTGATCTGGTCCAGAAGCATTTGCGGCCTCTTGACGAATCGCGACAATCCATTGCCCGGCGGGAGTTGCGGCAGTTTCTCAGTTACGGCCGGGCCAGCCACGACGACGCTGGCCGACTAGACGCTTTCTACCAAGCCCTCGGATTCAAGCGTTACGAGACGCTGCAGCACTGTAAGCGCGTCGCCGGGTACGCGGATCTAATCGGTCGGGCCCGAGGGCTGTCTGGGTCTGAATTGAGCCGGCTCCAGACCGGCTCGCTCTTGCACGACATTGGCAAGGTTGGCATTCTCAGGAACGTACTGCTCAAGGCCGGCCCTCTGAACGACGACGAGTGGGAGGTCATTCGCCTGCATCCTGAGATCGGCTGGGAGATGCTTTCCGAATATCCGGAGCTACAGCCGGCAGCGGAGATCGTTTACGCGCACCACGAACGATTCGACGGAAAGGGATACCCGCGCAAGCTACGGGCGGATGCCATCCCGTTTGGCGCTCGTATTTTTTCGATTGTTGACGCCTTTGATGCGATGACAAGCGATCGCCCTTACCGAGCGGCACAACCAATAGAGCACGCTCGGTCCGAGATCAAGAAATGTTCCGGCGCGCAGTTCGACGCGGATCTTGTCGAGTCCTTCCTCAAGCTTCCCCTCAAGCAGCTTCAGCTAATTCAAGAAACGCACCAAGACAAGGCTTGGAGCGAAGGAGCCTAGCGATGCAGCAAGGAAGAACAAGATGTGTTCTAGAACAACGACTCACTGACTTTGCCCTCCTCGCTGTCTTCGCTGTCTTCGTTGGGCAGCCCGTTGCGGCGGGGAACACAGCGCTCGGGCGCGAGCTTCCCGAGGACCTGACCGAGCTAAACCTAGAAGAACTCGTGAAGATCAAGGTGACCTCTTTCGCCAAGAAACAGCAAGACCTTTCCCACACTGCCGGCGCCGTCTACGTGGTCACCGCGGAGGAAATTCGGCGTTCCGGAGCAACGATTATTCCTGAGGTTTTGCGCATGGTACCGGGGATACAAGTCGCCCGGATCGACGCCAACAAGTGGGCGATCAGCTCTCGCGGCTTCAATGGGCGCTTCGCCAATAAATTGGTCGTCATGATCGATGGCCGTACTGTCTATACCCAGTCCTTCTCGGGCGTGTACTGGGATATGGAAGACACCCCCATGGAAAACATTGATCGGGTCGAGGTCATACGGGGCCCGGGAGCCACGATGTGGGGCGCGAACGCGGTCAACGGCGTCATCAACGTCATCACGAAGCCGGCCTCGGAAACCCAAGGCGGTCAGATCACAAGCGGCGGGGGGAATCAAGAAGGAAGGTTCGGCTCGGTGCGCTATGGAGGCGCGATTGGGGACAAGGCTCGCTATCGCGTCTTTGGAAGGTACGGCAAGCGGAACCGGTCTGTTACAGCTTTGGGAGAAAAGGCACAGGATGATTGGGACACAACGCGCGGCGGTTTCCGCCTGGATTGGGATCTCTCCGACGAAGACACTCTTACATTTTCAGGTGACCTATTCGAGGGCAATGCCAACTCGACAGTCCTGCTGCCGGATCTATCGCCACCGTTTCTCATTAGACAAGCGGGGCTAGTCGATACATCCGGAGGACACTTCCTGACAAGATGGGACCACCTGATCTCTGAAGAATCAGACTTGTCACTGAAGTTCTCTTTCGATCGCTCGGACCGCTATGAGGAGTTCCTCTACGGTGTAAAACGCAATACCGCTGATGCAGACTTCCAGCACCGGTTTCGCCCCATGTCGCGACACGAAATCCTGTGGGGTGGAGGGTTCCGAAGCAGCTCTGACCATGCCCAAAATACGTCGGCAGTGAACATCGATCCCGCCGGCAGAATTCTCTACTATCGGAATGCGTTCATTCAGGACGAGATCGAGGTCCTGCCCGAGTCACTTTATCTGACGGTGGGATCGAAGTTCGAGCACACAAGCCTAGCCGGCTTTCAGATCCAGCCGAATGCTCGCATCATGTGGTTACCGCACTCCAGACATTCGATTTGGGTGTCTGCCTCTCGGGCGGTCCGCAACCCATCCCGCACCGAGCAGGATGGAGAAATAGCGGTCCTGGTCATACCTGGCTCAGCCCCGACGAATCTGCCGTTGCTAGGCTTCGCGACGGGGAATCGTGACTATGAATCTGAGGTCCTCCAGGCCTATCAGCCTGTGGCAGAATACCCTGTTTTCAGGCGGCGAGAAGCAGCGGGGTGGCCAGCGGCGCG
>JAQBUE010000218.1 GCA_027624045.1 Acidobacteriota bacterium | reverse complement strand
CACCCTATTTCGTCCCCGGCCTCGACCTACCGCATTTCAGGATCATTCTTGGATTGGAAAATGCTGAGCGGCCCCGAACCTACCGCAAACGGCATGAACCGCATGCGAGGCCCGCGGAACAGCGCCGTCAACGGGAGCATTTCCCCTTCCGGCTCATCTCAAGGAATACCAAACGGACCCCGCCCTTCGCTAGAACGCCTGGCCGATGCTGAAGAAAAACGCGCCCCGACTCTCGCCGACGCGGCGGTCGAGCTTGAAGCCGTAGTCGGCCCGGATCAGGAAGTACGGCGTACGAACCCGCAGTCCGAAACCGGCCGTCTTGCGGACGTCAAAGAGATCGAGATCACTGACCGTGCGGTAGACGTTGCCGATGTCCACGAACCCGACACCGTCAAAAAGGCTGACCATGGGAAAGCGAATCTCGTTGTTCACGACAAGAACGGCGTTGCCACCTTCGGGGTCACCGAAGAAATCCGTGGGTCCGAGCGTATCCTGCACGAAGCCGCGAATCGTCGTTCCGCCGCCGGCGAAGAAGCGCTCGCTGCGAAACACGTCTTGCCCGGCGAGCCCACGCGCCAACCCAACCCTCACTCCACCGGCGTAGACTACGCGGGACTTCTTCAAACCTTTCGCAAACGGAAGTTCAGAGGGTTTGGAAAGCGGCACGTACTTGAAATACTGGCCGAAGTAGCGGATGAATTGAAGGTCGGACCCGAGCTGGGATGGTGCGTACTCCAGGGCGCTCGAGATGAACGAGCCTCTACTGGCGTCAAGCAATTCGTCCCGCGTTTCGCGCGAGAACGTTACGTTGAGCGGCGCAATATTGAAGCGGACATCGGTGACCTCGGGTGGCAGAAACGGGTCCGGCTCACGCAGGAAGTTGTGTGTATTCTCGAAGCGATAGCCGTAAGTGAGAATGTACTTGCGCTGCCAGTGGATCTCCTGGGTCAGCGAAACGCCCCGGCGGTCGGTGATGAAGGCCGGCTCGATCTCGCGGCGAAGAAAGTACGTCGCGGTGGTCTGAAGGGGGAAGTTACGCATCAGGGGCTGGCTGAAGTAGGTACGCGCTTCGCGCACGTCGGAGTCATAACGGGTGCGCAGCCCGATGACGCGCGCGCTACCGAGCGAATTGCGGTTAGTGAAGTCGGCGATAACCCCCGGCCCGCGGTCAGTATCAAAGAACGCGCCATAGCGAATCTGGAATGGGCTAACCTCCCGCACCTTCACGCGCAGATTCACGGGCTTATTGCCAGGTTGTTTCTGGTCAAGCGGATCGGCCTCAATATCCACCAACGAGTACGCACCAAGATCGTAAAGATTGCGCCGCGCCCGCGTAACTTTGTCGAAGTCGAGCGTATCGCCCGGCTGCAACCCGAGTTGCCCGCGCACGAGGTTTTCGCTTGTCTGGCCGGTGCCTTCAATCGAGATTTCCGTGACCACGCCACTGGTGTTCTCTTCGATCGCGAAGGTGAGGTGGACGCTATCCGCTGATTCAATCTTCTTGACCGCCGCGCTGACGACAACATCGTTGTAACCCTGGTTCCAGTAGTGTTCCTCGACGCGCCCGACGGCTTCGCGAAGCAGTTCGGGACTGTAGGGCTTGTCGATAGGCAGCGCGGCAACGGTCTTCAAAGCGTCATCCCCGACGGCCTGGTTGCCTTCGAACCGCAGCTCGCCCAGACGATAGAGCGGACCTTCTTCGATCGCGATCGTGACGCGGCCGGATCGCGAACCCGCGTCCAGGTTCAAGGCAGGACTCGCAACCCGGGCGTCAAGATATCCGCGCTGCCGGTAGAGGGCGCTGAGCAACTGTGTGACTTCGCGCGGCTTTGTATAGACTTCCACCTTCTTCCCGGATAGGGCCTGACGCAGCTCTTTTGACTCGATGCCATCGTTCCCTTGAAACTCGATCGTGACACCGCCATAGCGGATACCCGGCTCGATCGTGAAAACGACCTGCTTGCCGTCACCGGTTGGAGTCGTGACTTCATGGCGGATGGCTGCCTCGATATAGCCTTCCTTCACGAGGTGCGTCTTCAACGTGAGATCGGCCCGGTCGAGGCGCTGCGAGTCAAAGAACCCGTCGCGCCAAACTTGTCGAACGGAGCGCCGCACACTCTCGGGAACCGCGAAGCCCTCATACGTGAAACGAACTTCCGGGCCGGCATCGATCTGAAACGCGAGATCCACTCCCGTGTCGGCCGTCTCGCGATCCAGCCTGAGGTCAGCTTCCAAGCGGTTCAGGGTGGCGAGCTTCTTCTCGACTTTCCCCATCGCTTGGCGAACGCGGAAGAAGTCATATTCCTTGCCTGGTATGAGTTTCGATTCGGCGAGCAGCCGCTCGATGTCGAAAGTTTCTCCGCCCGACACGTTGACACTCTGAATCCGTTGTCGCTCGCGCCGTGCCCCGCCGACCCGCTCTGGTCCGCCGAACCGCAGGTCGTGGCGGAACTCGAAGCGGTAGGAGTTGTCTTCCTGCTTGATGCCTTGCGTTCGAAACCTCCTGCTGATGTCGTACTCGGCGATCCAGATTTGGTCGCTGCTGTCGGCGAGGTTGGTGGAATAGATCAGGCCGAAGTCGTCGGTAATGTTCTGACCGATTGTCAGACGCGCGCCGGGGTCGGACTCGGCCGCAATCAGGTTCGGCTCGATGCGGACCTCGCTGAGACCAAGGCCTCGTTGGGCGCCGCGCGCGAGGCTTCCACCGATGCGGCCGGTGAGGTAGGAAAGCGACTGCTCGGCACTCGCTCGCGGCGCTCCAGGTCGCATCGGCGGCAACACGCGCGTTCTGAATTTCACCGATGGTGAGATCAGCTGACTCGACCTTCGCGGAGACTTCAACGTTTGGGATCTCGCCGTGAGCAACCGCGGTCACGTCAAGCCGTCCGCTGTAGGGGCCATCGAAACCTGCGAGGGCAGCTAGCGTAGCCGCATCGCCTGAGGCGGCAAGGTTAAGGTTCAAGCGCGGCGACCCAAAGTTTTCGACCGCACCATCGATAGTCGCGTCGATGCCGTCGGACTGCACCCTGAGGCGGCTGACATCGATTCGATCCGGATAGAGATTGCCTTCGAACGACGCGGCGTTCAAGACGAGCACACGCTCGGCCAGCTCCAGCCCCCCGGGCGAGTCCGCCTGAAACCGGACCTCATGCGCCAGATCAGCCGCACTACCGCTGACATTGAGCGACCATCCCGGCAATCGCACAAGGTAGCCGCTCGCGCGGTCATCGACGAGCAGTTCCCTTCCCGCAACTGCCAGCGATTCAATCCGGAAAGCAGGCAATGTACCCGAGGATGATTCGGACCCCGCGCGGGATTGCGGCAGATTGCTCGCGCCGCTCTCCTCAACAATGTATCGCAGGGACGCCCCTTCGACTCGGCCCGCTTGCAGAGTCGGCAAGCCACTGAACAGACTGATCACGTCAAGATCAAGTTCGACGCTGGCCGCTTCGAACACGGCCGGGAGTTGGGGTGCTGCGAGCGAACCCACTCGAAGTTCCGACACGCTGACCGAGCCGGTAAGCAGGTTGTAGTCCAAGGCGGCAGCGCTGACGTCGAAGCCTTGATCCGCAAGATACTCCGTGGCCCAGGTGGTCACATATCGGCGCACGGGCCCGGAATGCAGGAGGACGAGCAGTAGGAGGGCGAAAACGGCAGCACCGACGCCCACCCACAGGACGAGTTTAGATTTAGAGAATCGCTCCACTCTGGGGGCGTCCGGTTCGCTAGCGGCGGACGCTCTGCATGATAGCCCGCACCCTGGCGGCCTCTGGAGCATTCGGAGCTTTTTGCAGGAAGATCTGGAAGTGCTCGATCATCTTATCCGGCCGCTTCATACCGTTATACGCCAAGCCGGCGTAGTAGTGCGCAATCGGTCGCTCGGGATTCTTCTGGATCGCCTTCTCGAAGTCTTCAACTGCCTGCGGATACTGTAGCTTGCTGGTGTACGCAAGGCCCCGGTAATAGTAGACGTCGGCGTTCTCGGGATTGAGGGTGTGGGCCTCGTTTAGCAAAGGTAATGCCAGGTCGGCTTGCTTCTTCTCGACGTAGATACGGCCCAGGGCTGCCTTCACTTCTTCCGCTTTCAGCGCTTTCTCTTGCGCTGCCTGCAGTTGGGCCTCGGCGGCATCGTATTTCTGCTGCTCCAACAGCGCTTTGCCGAGCTCGAAGTAGGCCTGAGCATTCGACGGTCCGGCGTTCACAACCTGCTGCAAGATTTGTTCGGCTTCGGCATACCGTCCGCCATGAAGCGCTTCCACGCCGCGCTCGAAGTCGCTGGGCTGCGCGGCGGCCAGAGCTGTCATCAAAAATGCAGAGCCAAGCCACAGCGCCGTTTGAGATCGAGTTCTTAAGATCATTTAACCCTCTGATGCCCCTCGTAAGTTAGACAATGCGCAACGCGATCGCGTTACGGTTTTTTCCAGCTGGGGATGTGATCGCACTTGGCTATCTTCGGCCAGCCATGGCGGGTAGCGTGCCTCTAATCAGATCCGCCAAACGCTCCGTCGCCGACCCGCCCACGGCCAGTACTTCATCGTGATGGAGGCCGGTGTCGCCAAGGCCGGCTGCGAGATTCGAGATAACCGAAATCCCCAGAACTTCCAAACCCATCTGCCGCGCCGCGATCACCTCGGGCACGGTGGACATGCCGACCAGATCCGCCCCGATGCTCTTGAGGTAGCGGATCTCGGCTGGTGTTTCATAGTTAGGCCCTTTGACCGCGGCGTAGACCCCTTCGACAATACCGATACCGGCGGCTTGAGCTGCCTGGCGGGCCGCTTCGCGCAAGCCCGGCGAATATGCATCGGCCATGTCGGGGAAACGGGGGCCCCAGCGCTCCTCGTGCGCTCCCGCTAAAGGGCTGTCGCCTTGCAGGTTGATGTGGTCGCTGATGAGCGCGAGGTGTCCAGGGGACCAGTCTTCTCGAATCGCTCCGGCAGCGTTGGTAACGATCAGTTGCTGAACTCCCAGGCCAGCCAGCACCCGCACCGGAAACGCAACTTCAGCGGCCCGCAGGCCTTCATAGAGGTGGACGCGCCCTGCAAGCACGATCAGCGACGTGCCGGCGATGTTGGCGAGAGCCAGTCGCCCGGCGTGTCCGGTTACGCTGGCGGTTGGCCAGTGCGGGATCTCCACGTAGGGGATCGCGGCCCGAACGTCGATGCGCTCCGTTAGACCGGAAAGGCCGCTACCCAGAATCAGGCCGACGGGGGCAGGAGAGGGGGCGGAGGCGGCGAGATGCGCCTGTATGTACTCACGCGCCTGCTGGGCTTGTTCGTAACCATGCATCACGCGAAGTACACCCGGCCGCTTCGCATTAGCGGGCGATCAAACCTGCGAGCGACGCCGTCATGAAGTTGGCCATCGTCCCGGCTAGCATCGCCCGGAAGCCCAGCACAGCCAAATCGTGCCGACGCGAGGGGATCAGACTGGCGATACCGCCCACTTGAATTCCAATCGATCCGAAGTTCGCAAACCCGCAAAGGGCATAGGCAGCGATTAGGAACGAGTGCGGCTGAAGCGTTTCCCTGATCTCTCCCAGTTGCGCGTACGCGACGAACTCGTTGATCACCATGCGTGTCCCGAGCAGATCACCGATCGTGCCCGCGTCAGCCCAGGGCACCCCCATACACCAGGCAATCGGAGCGAACACGAAGGCGAAGATGGATTGCAGACTTTCCGGGAACCAGCTCAGATACCGCAACCCATGCAGCCATGCCATGAGTCCGTTCCCGACCGCGATCAACGCCACGAACGCAATGAGCACCGCCCCGACGTTCAACGCCAAATAGAGCCCCTCGCTGGCGCCGCGCGCAGCCGCGTCGATCACATTGACGTCGTTCGCGCCCGATTCGCGCGGGACTCGCCCGAAGGTCTCCGGCTGCTCCGTTTCCGGCTCGATCATCTTCGCCATCAGAATCGCCGCCGGCGCCGTCATGATCACTGCCGTAAGCATGTGCTCGACGGGGACGCCTCCGATCCGTACATAGGCGATCAACAGAGCGCCGGAAATCGTCGCCATGCCGCCGGTCATGACCGTCATCAGTTCCGAGCGGGTGAGCTTTTCGAGGTACGGCCGGATCGTCAACGGCGCCTCGGACTGGCCCATGAAAATATTCGCCGCCATATTGAGGGATTCCGCCCCGCTGGCGCCCATCACTCGTTGCATGACGATCGCGATGCCGCGCACGATGTGCTGCATGATGCCCAGGTAGTAGAGCACAGCGAATAGCGATGACACGAAAATGATCAACGGCAGAATCTGGAATGCCAGCACGATGCCCATCGGGCCTTGCGAGTTGCCAAGATCGCCGAAGACGAAGCTCGACCCCTGTTCGGCCAAGTGCATCATCTCGTTGACAACGTTACCGATCACCTGGAAAGCGCGGCCGACGGGCGTCCTCAAGACGAGAACCGCCAGGGTCACTTGAAGGCCGAGCCCCCACAGTACCGTCGACAACCGGATGGCTTGGCGGTTGCTCGACAGCCCGTAGGCGATGGCTAGAAAGAGGACGAGGCCCAGTAGTCCCATAAGAGTTGCGCGCCGCCGGCGGGCCGCGCGAACGCCTACTGTACCAAGTCCAGGATCAACGGGCGGGGCTCGGGCGGATTGGCCGAAAGCCGGAAGGCGTCCTCGACGAGTTGCACGGCTTCGGCAACGTGTGTTTCCGCGGTGTAGTAAAGGGCGCAGAGCTGCTGACCGGCGACAACCTGATCCCCTACCTTCGATTGCAAAATGACCCCGACAGCCGGGTCGATTGTGTCCTCTACGTTGTCCCGGCCGGCGCCCAGCATGGCGGCGGCGCGGCCGATATCGTCGGCGTTGATGCGGCCAATGAAGCCGTCGCGCGGCGATGTGACCACCTGCTCGCCTGAAGCGTTTGGCAACAGGTCGAAACGGTACACGATCTCCGGATCACCGCCCTGGGCCGCGATAACATCACGGAATTTGGTAAGAGCGCTACCGTCGGCAAGCAATTGCTGTGCCTGGTCGCGCGCGCTCTCCATCGAGCGCGACGGTTCGCCGAGGTAAATCATACGAGCGGCGAGTTCGATGGAAAGGGTCGTCACATCGGGCGGCCCCTGGCCCTGCAAGGTTTGCGAAGCTTCCATGACTTCAAGGGCGTTGCCGACGGTGAAGCCGAGCGGCTGATCCATATCGGTGAGCAGCGCCTGCACACTCACGTTCATGCGGCGGCCGATCGAGATCATGAGCTGAGCGAGTTTGCGAGCCTCGCCGCGGCCCTTGATCAGCGCGCCACGGCCGACTTTGATGTCGAGTAACAGAGCATCAAGCCCTTCGGCGAGCTTCTTTGACATGATCGAGGCGGCGATCAGCGCCGCACATTCCACGGTGCCAGTAACGTCACGCAACGCGTAGAGGCGCCTGTCCGCCGGCGAGATTTCGTCGGTCTGGCCCGTGAACGCCAAACCATGCTCCTTGACCTGCGTCTGAAACTCACCCATCTTGAGTTCCGTGCGAAAACCAGGGATTGATTGCAGCTTGTCGAACGTCCCGCCGGTGTGGCCGAGTCCGCGCCCAATGATCATCGGAATCTTGATTCCCGCCGCGGCGGCAATCGGAGCGGCCACAAGTGTGACTTTGTCTCCCACTCCGCCGGTTGAGTGCTTATCGACGCGCGGCTTGGGGACATCGCTCATATCGAGCCGGTGGCCGCAGTTGAGCATCGCCATGGTGAGCGCCGTCGCCTCGGCATCGGTAAAATCGTTACAATAGCCGGCCATCAAGAAGGCCGACATTTGATAGTCGGGTATCTCGCTGCGGGTAAATCCGTTCACAAGCCGCTCAAAGTCTTCGAGCGTCAGCTCTTCGCCGTCTCGCTTGGCACGGATGAGATCCACAATTCGGTCCATAATAAATGCACACTTCCCCTACTGTTCTCCGAGGAGAAAAGCCTTCGACAGTAGCTCAAACCCAACAGGTTAACATTCGCCTCGATCAGGCGCAAGGCGCAGAGTTGTCCAATGCAAGATGATCCTGAAAGGAGGGAGTGTTTCCAATACAAGATGATCCTGAAGA
>JAQBUE010000217.1 GCA_027624045.1 Acidobacteriota bacterium | reverse complement strand
CACATCCGGCCGGCGCGCGTGCTTGTTCTCCGTCACGCTGAACTGGTTGACCGCCAGCCAGTCGTTGGCGGAGGGCTTGTCGAAGTCGATCACGCGCGCCTGTGCGCCGCGGATCTCGCCGTCGGCCGCGCGGTACTCCACGGTCACACCATCCACCAGCAGCCGATGCATCACGTTTGCTGCAAGACGTCTTCGAGCGAGCGCGCCACCAAATACCTGGCAGGCGCCTCGCGAACCTCGAGCGCCTTGAAGTGCGCCCTGCCACATTCAATCTTCTTACTCTCCTTGTCCCGCAAGTCTTCGGTGAAGAGGCTGCTTTTGGTTTCGACTACAAAGTAAAGCCGCTCGGCTCCGTCCTTCTCGACCAGCACGGCCCAGTCGGGGTTGTAGGTGCCGAGAGGCGTAGGAACCTTGAACCAGCCGGGGAGTTTGGCGTAAACCTTGATGGCTTCGTTCTTCTCTAGCTGCTCGGCGAAGGTGCGTTCGGTATCGGAGTCGTAACGTATCTGTTCATAGACGGCTTTATTGGCCGGGATCATGGAAGTGAGATAGCCAAACAGCTCCTCCGTTTCAAATAGCTCCTGGGCGTAGTATTCCTCGTCACCGATGCGGTGGTATTTGATGCCATCAACGATGGCGAGCTGCTTGGCTCGGTTGATGGCCTCGGCTGCGGTGTCGATAAAGAGCTGGGGGTTGCGCTTGAAATCTTCCAAACGCCCGCTGGACGTGAGAATCGTGGCAATGGAGCGCCGGGTGAGCTGGGTCCGGTTCTGGAGTTCGGTGAGAATGTCGGGAAGGACGAGGTTGTTTTCCTCAATGGCGACGGGTGCGGAGGTTGCCACTTCCTTCGCATCGATTCCCGCTCTGCCGATCCCCAATTCCGCGATTTGCCAGACGAGCGTGGCACGCGGAACGGACGGTGCCTGTTGAAGACCTTTGGAGCACGCGGCGATAAGCGCGGCATTGTCAAACTCCACACGGAAGGTCGTTCTATGTTTAATGCGGTCCCAGAGTTCTTTGAACCCGGGATCGATCAGCACTTTTTTCCGCACCGGTATAAGGACCTTTTCGTCGGCGTTCTTGATTTCAAGTTTGCCGGAGAGTTTTCGGAGAATCTGCTGGATCTGTGGCGCGGCGGCCTCAAATCCCGGCGGCAGACTGAGTGTGTTGTTCTTGAGCGCGGTGCGCAGCGCGTCCTGCACCTTGCCTTTGGCGTCGATGTAGCCCTGTGCCTTGAGATGAGCCCAAATTTCCTTCGATTGATCTTCAAGCGCGTTTAGCTCGCCATTGGCACCCGGGACGGTGACAGCAGCAAAGTGATCATCGTCCACGACACCGAATTTGATGCCCATCTCATCCTCAGTTTCTTTCTGGAGGCGCTCGGCATACTCGGCGTAGCCTTCGCTGGCGATGACGGTCAGGGTGTTCACCTCGAATCCCCGGACACGTTCACCAGCTTGATTCACGCAAAGGCGCAGGCCACGGCCTATGGTTTGGCGGCGCTGGGTCTCGGTGGCCATGTCCCGAAGCGAACAGATTTGGAACACATTGGGATTGTCCCAGCCTTCGCGGAGGGCGGAGTGGGAGAAGATGAACTTGAGCGGTGTCTCGAATCCGAGCAGCTTCTCCTTTTCCTTCATGATCAGGTTATACGCACTCGTTTCCACGTCCTCCTTGCTTGAGGATTTCTTCAGTTCAACATCCTGAAAGGGCGTGTGGATCGCCTTGTCGATGGAGAAGTAGCCGTTGTGAACCTGGGACGGCAGGCTCGTTGTATCAACCTCCTTGAATAGGGTTTGATATTCCGGCAAGGCGATGGCGCGGGCGTATTCTTCCTCAAAAAGTGAGGCGAACGGACCTTTGACCGGTTGGCCGTCTTCCCCGTAGAACCGGTAATCCGAAACTGTCTTGATGAAGAACAGCGAGAGGACCTTGATGCCGTGTGGGGTGAAGCGAAGTTCCTTGTCGAGGTGCGCTTTGATAGTCCTCCGAATCATATGGCGGGCAACCGCATCCTCGTCGATGGCACCGTGAATTTCACCCTTGCTCAGGAAAATGCTTTGGCCGGGATGAATTTTTATTTCGAGCAACTCATTCCCCTTGCCCGCTCGGACTTCTCCGATGCTGTGGTTGCGGTAAATCTCCCTGCCGGTGAGCATTTCGAGATCGTCGCCATCCAGAACCTTCACTTCGACGCGGCTTACAGAATTGCCACTTTGTTTGTCCAACTCGATGGTCGTGATAGGAGCGCCCCTCGTAGCTTTAACGCTGACAAAGCGAATGTAGGGCCGATTGAACGCGTCATTGATCTTGGGGGATGCCACCTCAATCTGCTTCACCAGCTTGCGCTCGTAGGCATCGACTGAATCGAGTTTGAAGACGAGGTGATGAGCCTCCCTCGGCGTGGCGGAATAGCGCAGCTTGCAGAGAGGGTTCAATTCGCCGATCGCCTGGCGACCTCTCCCTTCGAGGCCGCCCTCGACACTTTGGGGCTCGTCAATGATGACGATCGGAAGCGTGGCACGGATCAAATCGATGGGTTTCTCGCCGCCGGTCTTCTCAGAGTCCTTGTAGATCACCGCGTAGTCCTTCCGCACAATAGACTGCACCGTCATCACCATGAACTGCAAATTGGAGCTGGTGGCAAAGTTACGGACCTGCCCGGGTTTCGTCGAGTTGTAAATGAAGGCATCGAACGGCACGCCAGAGTAGAGCGCTTTGAAATGATCCTCCATCATCTGGATCGACTTGAAGACACCTTCCTTGATCGCCACCGAGGGCACAACGATGATAAACTTGGTAAATCCAAAACGCTGGTTCATCTCGAAGGCAGTGCGGAGATAGACGTAGGTCTTCCCGGTGCCAGTTTCCATCTCGACCGTGAAATCCCCGCTCTCGATGACCTTGGACGGCTTGATGCCGTTATCGATCTGAACCTTGCGGAGGTTCTTGAGAATCTCATCGTCGAGCAGGGAGAGTTTGTTGCCGTGCCCCCGGTCGTTCTTTGCGAACTCCATGCGGATCTGGAGGTCCGAGGGATCTTTCGTGACGGTGAACTCGCTGCGGGAGATTTCCTGCCCGCGAAAGAGATCACAGACCGCTTCAATGGCGTCGCGCTGATAGTCCAGATCGGGTTCAAAGTGGATTTTCATGCGATCTCAAAGGCTGCGGATGTTTTTGGCGGCGATGCCGTGTTGTTCGAGAATCTTGCTGACGTTGGTCTTGGCCACATCGTCCGCAAAAGCGCTGTCCCGGAAAACGATGGTGCTGTCTCCGGCGGTGTTCAGTTCCTTCAGCCATGCAAGAAGGCCCAAGGCGAGCGGCTCGGCCTCAGAACGTCCTATCGCCGTGTCCAGACAGGTCACAAGCGCCCCGGCTCCGATGCTGTGCACGGTCTTGCCAGCGATGCTCCGTTGTTCCATGGGCACACAGAGATCGAGGCCGAGCTTGAGGAGCAGCTCGAAGAGGATGTCCTGCTCGGTGCGGTCGGTCTTGAGGTGCTCGATGGAGGCTTCGAGGGTTTCGGCGAGCTTGTCGCGGTCCGGCTCCCACGCCCGGATGTTGCTGCTGGCGAGCTTGAAGACGCGGAAGCCGAGGTCGCCCGCGAACAGCGGGTTCTCCTCCCGAATCTTCTTCCCGGCCCGGCGCAGGCGCTCTTTGGTTAGTTCGGCGATGGTGCGGGGCTTGCCGAGTGCGACGCAAAACTCGGCAGCCGTCTTCTGTTCGTTATTTTCCGGGTCAAGAGGCTCTGGAAGTTGGACAAGAATATACTTTCGTTTTCCGCCATCGGCCGCGTTCTGAGCCGTTACGGCATGGCCAGTTGTGCCTGAGCCCGCAAAGAAGTCGACGACCAACGCATCGGGTTCCGGGGCACCGATCGTCAACATTCTCTGAAGCAAACGAACGGGCTTGGGAGTGGAAAAGACTTTCCTGCCCACCAACGCTGCGGTCTCCTTCTGTGCTTCGTCGTTGTGCCCGGCATCATTGAAAGTCCACCAGGTTGCAGGGACTATTCCTTGTTGCACTTCGCTGAGGTAGCGCTTCAAGCGAGGACGTTCATAAGACTGGCTTGGTCCCCAATAAAGGCGACCCTCACGCTCCATCTCAATGTGCTTCTCTTCGGAGTAACGCCACACTGCATGTTCTTCCGGCCACACCTCTTTGCCGGTCTTGGGATGCCTGATGGGAAACCATAACGTTGGCCGCTCTTCCTTGGACTTGCCGCTGACATATTCACCAGAGGTCCAGTTACCGCGAGGATCGTTGTCCGGATTGGCGTATCTAGCGTTATGCTCGTCAGTCCTTGGCAGCAAGCCTCGGCCAAATGCATCTGATTTCCTCCAAATCAGAATGTGGTCGTGCATGGCAGCGATTCCCGGATCGTCATTCGAAACAGAATACTTCTTTTGCCATACAACATTCGCGACGAAGTTCTCTTCACCGAACACTTCATCTCCGCACTTACGTAGGTTTGCCTGCTCGCTGTCATCGATGCTGATAAATATCACCCCGTCCTCCCGCAGTAGATTACGCGCCAGTTTGAGCCGCGGATACATCATGTTGAGCCAGTCGGTGTGGAAGCGGCCGGAGGCTTCGGTGTTGGAGGAGAGTTTCTTGCCGCCCTCGCCGGTCTGGCCGGTGAGTTCGAGGTAGTTTTTGATGTTGTCCTGGAAGTTGTCGGGATAGACGAAGTCCTTGCCGGTGTTGTAGGGCGGGTCGATGTAGATGAGCTTCACCTTCCCGGCGTAGGATTTCTGGAGGAGCTTGAGGACTTCGAGGTTGTCGCCCTCGATCATGAGGTTCTGGGTGGTGTCCCAGTCCACGCTGTCTTCCGGGCAGGGGCGCAGGGTGCCGGTGGAGGGGGTGAGGGCGAGCTGGCGGGCGCGGCGTTTGCCATGCCAGTTGAGGCCGTATTTCTCCTCGGCATCGGTGACGGTCTGGTCGCCCACGAGCTGCTTGAGCACGTCGAGATTCACGGCCACGCCGTCCGGCCCCTCGGTGGCGAGTTCGGGGAAGAGCGCCCGGAGCGCGGCGAGGTTCTCCGCTTTGATGTCGGGCGATTTTGTCTCGGGGTCGTTGGCTGTCAGTTTTTCCATCGTGTCCTCGTGTTTCACAGGTTGGCGCGAGCGGCGGCCTGGGCCGCCTCGACGCGCTTCAGTTCCATGTTCAGTTCCACGCGCCGCGACATCTGCTTCTCCTTCGCGGCCGTGGCGCGCAGGCGGGCGATCTCCGCGTCGAGTCGCGCGCATTCTTGCAGCGCGTCGCGACGGAGCGCCGCGTGTTCGGCGTCGGCAGCGACCGCGAAGGTCCCGGTCACGCGCGCCGATTGCAGCGCCAGCAGGATGTCGATCCAGCCCTGATACAGCGCATGCAGTGTGGTGCGTGGCTGCTTGCCCAGCGCCAGAGCGCCACGGAAGGCAGGCCAGCCTTCAGCGTCGCGCTCCGTGTCCCACTCGGTGGCGACCACGTCGCCCTCCAGCACCGTCTTGCCCGCCTCGCCCTGCGACCAGCGCTTGTGGGCGGCGGACAGTCCCGGCCGTTCGCCCTGCTCTGTTAGCACCAGCAGCGGATAGGGCACCGCCCGGTGCACCAGCTCCACCAGCCGCGCCGTCTTGGCCGCAGCCCGCAGGGTGAGGCGCAGTACCGCGATCTCCAGATACTCCCGCACGTCGTCACGATACTCTGGCACGCCAATGGTCGTGGGCTTGAGCGCCGCCAGCCAGAGCAGCTCCTCGATGCCATCGTTGATGAGGCGCTTGTCAGCGGCCGTGGGCGCGCCGTTCTCCAGCAGCAGCTTCTTGGGCACGCGCTGATTGACGCGGCTGCTGGCGGGCAGGTCGAGCGCTTCAATGAGCGTGTCGCTGTTCATCCAGCCGCCTCACTTTGTGAATCGGGCAGCACGGCGAGCCAGGCGATGACTTCGAAGTCGTTGATGCCCGCGAACTCGCCCTTCATGGCGTGCGTGCCGCCGGGGGTGAACAGGCTGGCGACGGCGCGCTCTTCGTTCTTGCCGACCACCGAGGCCACGGCGGCGGCAAGCAGGCGCTGCGCGGCGCGCATGTCTTCGCCCTGCCTGGTCGCCTTGTCGAAGCGGGCGCAGGCACCGGCATCGGGCAGTTCGCGCCCGAGGCAGAGGCGCTTGAGTCGGTCAAGGATCTGCTTGGCCTGCGTGTAGGGCAGCAGCACCGTGCCGTCGTCGCCCACATGCACGAGATACTGGGCACCGAGCGGGTAGCCGGCCTCGGCGCTGCGCTTGGCCGCCTCGCCCTCGGCGCGCAGGCAGAAGATGATGCCCGGCGCGATTTCCGCTTCGGTGGTGGTGGTGACCGCGCAGGTGCCGAGCGGCAGACTTTCCAACACGCCCGGATGCGCCTTGAGGTACTGCGCCAGATCGATGCGGAAGTCGGTGAGTGTCAGATCGGCAATGGAGACGCCGGTCGATAGGTCTTCGAGATCAATCACCGCATCCTGGAGCTTCATGAGCTGCTTCCGGCGGTACTCCAGATCATTCATCGGGTCGCCGGAGTCCTGCTCGATCAGGTTCTCTTCGCCAGTGGCGGAGATGTCGAGCAGCACCATGCGGCCGCTGACCCGCTGCTCCAGATTGATGTACTCCTCCAGCTCCATGTTCGGCCAGAAGTTGACGAGCTGGATGCGCTCGTTGGGCGAGCCGATGCGGTCGATGCGGCCGAAGCGCTGAATGATGCGCACCGGGTTCCAGTGAATGTCGTAGTTGATCAGCCAGTCGCAGTCCTGAAGGTTCTGGCCTTCGGAGATGCAATCCGTCGCAATGAGCAGGTCCAGTTCGCCCTCGGTCGCGTAGTCCTCGGGTCGCTCCTTGGCCCGCGGTGCGAACGTGGTCAGAATCGAGGACAGGTCCTTACGCAGACCGGAGCGCGTGGTCTGGTTGGTGCCCGAGCCGGTGACGAGCGCGGAGTCGATGCCGAGCGTGGTCTTCGCCCACGGCGCAAGCTGCTCGTAGAGATAACGGGCGGTGTCGGCGAAGGCGGTGAAGACAATGATCTTGCGATTGCCGGGGTTGATCGGGTTGCGGCACTTGTGCTCGATCATCTCGCGCAGCTTCGCCAGCTTGTCGTCGCGCGACGCATCGACCTGGCTCGCCGCTGCGTGCAGCGTTGCCAGGCGGTTGCGGTCCTCGATCAGTTCCTGTTTCCAGCGGATGAGGTCCACATCCTTCAGCAGCACTTTCACCTTGCGCCCGACGAGCAGACTCTCGAACGCGGGATCGTCGAGGTCCACGTCCTCGATGTCGATCTCCTCCATCTCCTCGGCGTGACTCTCGATGCGGGCCAGCGTGGCCTCCACGTCGCGCAACTGGCGCTGCACCGTGAGGGCGAATGACGGCACGGCGCTTTCCATGCGCTTGAGCACGTTGACGCGCAGCAGGTGGATAAGGCTCTCCTCACGGTCGGCCTGGCGGAAGAAGCCCTCGCCGCCGCGAATCTCGGTGCTGTACTTCTTGTCGTACGCCGCCTGTCTGTGTGGCAGCACGTATCGGAGCGGCGCGTAGGAGGCGAGATTCAGACGGCGGATCTCGTTGTTGATCTCCCGGATCGAGCGGAACTCGCCGGCGCGGTCCACATCGGCCTTGATGTTGATCGGCTTCAGCCGGTCGGGGAAGCGCCCAGTTTCGGCGGTGCCGTAGTACTTCTCGATGTGCTTGCGCGAGCGGGCGATGGTGAGCAGGTCGAGCAGCGTGAAGTAGTCGAAGCCCAGCATCTCGATCAGCCGTGAGGGCGTTCGGTCGGCGTCCTCGAGATCGAGCCAGCGGTTGAACTGCTTTTGCGCGAGGCGCGTAGTGCTGTCGATGCTGCCGATGCCGTGATCGAGCAGCGCCGTGTCGTCGCCCTCGGTGACAAAGGCAATCTGGTTGCGCAGGTCTGCCAGGCGGTTGTTGACCGGCGTCGCCGAAAGCATCAGCACGCGCGTCTTGACGCCTTCACGGATGATCTTGCGCATCAGGCGGTCATAGCGCGTCTCGCTGCCCACGCGCGGCGTCTTCTTGTTGCGGAAGTTGTGAGATT
>JAQBUE010000216.1 GCA_027624045.1 Acidobacteriota bacterium | reverse complement strand
TTGCAAAGTGATGCAAAGTGTGGCATCCCCACTCCCGCCGCCAGCGGCATCCGAAACCCCAATCACCTTTTTTACCAAACAAACCCATCATCGCCCAACAGACTCAAACCAAATCACTTACACCGCCCGGACCGGCCGACGCAACGGCAAAATACCTTTTTCCCTGGTCGGGGTTCACGAAACACGAATCACGAAACACCAATCACGCCGCCCAACCAAGGTAACCCAATGACCCAAACCTACCCAAAATCAGCCCTGCTCGCCCTGCTCTATCGCATCACTCGGAGCTAGGATAATCATGATGCGGCGCGCGACAACGGTAACCCTCTTTCTCTTTATCGCCACTGTGGCTCTACGGGCCGGCGACTGGCCAACGTTCGGCTATGACGCCCAGCGCAGCGGCTGGGCTCGCGACGAAGTCATCCTCAACCGGGATAACGTCTCCAAGCTCGAACTGAAGTGGAAGAAGAAGGTTACGAACGAGCCGAAATCGCTGACGTCGCTGACCGCCCCTATTGTCGTGAGCGATGTCGCGACCGAGGCCGGCCCCAAAAACCTCGTCTATATCGCCGGCAGCGCCGACTATTTCTACGCCATCGATACCGCCACCGGCGAAATTGTCTGGGAGCGCCAATTCAAGACCGACGTCGTTAACAAGACCCCCGGCATGTGGCTCTGCCCGAAGGGCTTGAACGCTACGCCCGCCGCCGATGTCCTGCGCAACACGATCTACGCCATCTCGACCGACGGACGTCTCTATGCCATGGACCTCGCAACCGGCAAGGACCATTACCGCCCCGTGCAAGCCGTCTCCGCTTTCGCGAAGGCCTGGAGTCTTGTTGTTCGCGGAACGACGGTGTACACATCGATTTCACAGAATTGCGGCGAGATGCCCTCCGGTGTCGTTTCGATCGATGTTTCCGACCCTGTGATGCCCGTCATCCGCCATTGGCGATCGGCCCGCTATGGCGCCGGCGTCTGGGGACGAGGCGGTGTCGCGCTCGGTGAAGACGGCTCGATTTACGCCGGCACAGGCGACGGCGCCTTCAATGCCGAGCAGCGGAATTTCGGCCAGACCATGTTCCGCCTCCATCCCGACACGCTCAAGCTCGAAGACTATTTCACGCCCAAGAACTGGGACTACGTCCGCAAGCGCGACTTCGATATCACAGCCTCGGCCACCGTCTTCCCTTACAAGGGCCGGGAACTGGTTGTGATTGGAGGCAAGGAAGGGCTCGTCTATCTAATGGACGCCGAGAACATGGGCGGTGCCACGCATCACGACTGCCTCTACACCACCCCGCTTCTCTCGAACGAGGATGAATGGTTCGAAGCAATGGGAATCTGGGGCGGGTTTTCAACCTACCTCGACAGCGAAGGCCGACGCTGGGTCTATATCCCGATCTGGGGCCCGGTGGCCAAGCAAGCGCCAGAGTTCCGTCAAACCAACGGCCCTAATCCCAACGGTTCCGTGATGGGCTTCACGGTGGAAGACCACCCGGAAACGGGCCGGCCTTATCTCAAGGCCCAGTGGGTCAGCGCCGACTTCAGCGTCCCCGAGCCCGTGGCCATCGCCAACGATGTCGTCTTCGCTCTCGCCAGCGGCGAGAACGCCCGTCAGTCGGTGAACGCCGGCATCATGCCGTTCGGCAATTTCAAATCCGAGGAGTTGCTCAAAGACAACCAAAGGGTCGAGAGCGAGAAGAAGGCCCAACTCCGAGCGCTCGACGCTCACACGGGCAAGCTGCTCTACGATTCCGGCCCGGCTGTCTTTGAAACCTGGACACACTTCAGCGGCATCGCTGTCGCTGCTGGTCAAGTTTACGCCGTCGATTTCAACTCCAACGTCTACGCCTTCGGACTCAAGTCCGAGTAAGGGCCGCTAGCGAATCAAGCCTACTCAGCCTGGCCGGACGCGGCGCGGTTCGGCTCCCAGAGAACCTCGTCGGTCCCGAGCTGTTTGCAGACCCAGCGGCTCCACACGAAGAAGGCATCGCTGAGCCGGTTCAAGTATCGAATCGAGTCGGGGGCAACGTCTTCTTTCTTCGATAGGGCGATGACGATGCGCTCGGCGCGGCGGCAAACCGTGCGGCAGACGTGAAGTTCGGTGTTCAGCCGGCAGCCGCCGGGCAGCACGAACGAGGGCAGCCTGTCGAGATCGGCGTTCATCTCGTCGATGTCTGACTCGAGCTTCGCCACGTCGGCTTCGGTGACGCGAGGCTGCTTGGGGTGAATTTCGGCGGGGTCGGTGGCGAGTATTGAACCCAGGTTGAACAGCTCATGCTGCACCCGCACGAGCGTGTCGGCGAAGCGCCCCATGGCGGGGAAAGCCGCCGCCAGCTCGCGAGCAGAAACGCACGCCATCCCGACAAATGAATTCAGTTCATCAACCGTGCCATAGGCTTCGATCTTGAGATCGTCCTTGGGGATCAAACGCCCGTTCACGAGCCGCGTCTGGCCGCCATCGCCCGTCTTGGTATAGATGCGATTGAGCGAAATCGAGGGGTCCTTGTAGGTCTTCTCGGACATCTGGCTCCATGATAGCCGCTGCCGGCGTCAGCGTGTCCCCGCCGCCGTTCCCAGAGTTCGTTGCATGCCGCTGTCTCCAACCGATCCTGGCTGGATCAAGCGTGGTGCCGCTCCTACCTTTCTATTAACATTTCTTTATCAACTAGGTGTACAATACAGCAGTCCCCGGCCGCGAGGCCGAGAACCATTACTTGAGGTATAGAAAGGTCAAGGAGCCTTAAAATGCGACTCTCCCGATGTGTGAGTGCCAGGAGGTCTTGGTACTCAGTTCTACACCTGCTTCTCGCGGGTGCCATTTTCTTAGCGCCCAGCATCATCTCCGCCCAGACGGGCCAAGGTACCCTAACGGGCACCATAACGGACGCGACCGGGGCCATCATTCCCGGCGTCAATGTCAGCATTGTCAACCAGGGCACGGGCTTTACGTACAGTGCCGTAAGCAACGAAGAAGGGATCTACAGGACTCCCTATCTGAATGCAGGCATGTACCAGATTACCTACGAGACGGAGGGCTTCAAGAAGCTGATCCGGCGCGACATTCAGATCCGCTCCACCGAAACGCTGGGGCTCAACGTGTCATTGGAAATCGGGGATGTCGTCGAATCGGTGGAAGTTTCCGCCGCGGCCCAGTTGCTGGAAACCGAGACATCGACAACCGGCCACATGATCTCCGGCGTAGAGCTCAACACGCTGCCAACGCCGCAGATGAAGATCGAGAGCATCCTCTGGTATATCTCGGGCGTGACGTCTCAGGCCGGCTCCGGACACGTCGCGGGCGGACGTTCGCGGGCCTTCCAGATGACAACCGACGGCGCCTTGGCGACGAATCCCGGAACAGGCACCGTGGGAACGGCGCGGCAGGTGACGACGGCCCAAGTCAACATGGAAGAGGTGAAGGTGTTGACCACCGCTCTGCCGGCTGAGTATGGCCACTCCGGCGGCGGCATCATGAACATCACCTATAAGAGCGGTACCAACCAAGTGCATGGGCTCGTGGAAGAACGCTACGTCGCCAAGAACATGATTCACCGCTCCTGGCAGGATCGTACGGTCCCCGGAGGCGCCTTCGCCTTCCATTTGATGTCGGCCAATATCAACGGTCCGATCAGGAAGAACAAAACCTTCTTCCTGGCCGGCTGGCAGCGGCACCACGAAAAGTCGGGTAACAACGCGAATGTCGACGTACCCAGCCCGGCGATGCTGGGAGGAGACTTCAGTTTTCCCCAATCCACGGTGACGCCGGACTTGATCTACGACCCCGATTCGCTCGTTCAATCGCCGGATGGCAGTTATTCGCGCACGCCTTTCGCGAACAACATGATTCCGCAGAGCCGCTTCGATCCGGTGGCCGTGAACTTTCTAGGCTTCGGTCCGTTCAGCGGTGAGAACAATAGGAACAACCAGACATTCTTCGACCGCACCGGCCCGCGCCAGAATCTGAGCGCCGATACGAACAAGAATTCGTTCCGCACCGGCATCGACGCCAAGATCGATCATTCCTTCAGCGACAACCACAAGGTCTTCGGTCGCTACTCGAATGCGCGGCATCGCTCCATGGCCGGCACCTGGCAGGTCCAGCTCGCGAATCCAGTCTTCGATTTCATCGAGGCGGATATCCCCATTGATCAGCGTCAAGTCGTGCTGTCGGACTCGTACGTGATCAACCCTACGACCATCAACGAGATACGGGTGGGATGGAACCGCCGCAAGAATACCCGCCTTCCGGCCAGCCTGAACGAGAACTGGGCACAGCAATTCGGCATCCCGAACGTGGGACCGGAAACGATGCCCATTTTCCAGACGTCGACCGGCGGCCAGTTCTACTTCCGTCCTCCAGCGGGCAAAACCGTCGACGTAAACGCGAATATCAGCTTCCAGGAGAACTTTACGATGATTCGCGGCCGGCATACCATCAAGACCGGCTACGAGGGTTTGAAGACTTCCATTAACTCCCATCTGTCGGAGCTGCCGGGCGGAACCTACCGTTTGGGCGGCACGGAGTCTCCGTTTACACCCAATACCGGCCACAAGTTCGCCTCCTTCCTGTTGGGCACCGTCACGCGTGCTGACTTCACCAAGTCCCTCGCGACTTGGCAGCCGCAGTGGTGGAGTCATGCCGCCTACCTCCAGGACGACTGGAAAGTGACTCAACAGCTGACACTGAACCTGGGCGTACGCTGGCAAACAGAGAGTCCCTATCAGACCAAGTTTGGGCAGCAAAGCCAGTTTAGCCCAACCGCGATTGACCCCTTGACCGGGCAGATGGGAGCGCTGTTGCATCCTACCGATCCGCTTGCGAGCCGTGACAACAACAACTTCCAGCCGCGGATCGGCATGGCGTATAACTTCCGCGACAACTGGGTTTTCCGGGGAGGTTTTGCCGTCAATACGCTCGATCTGTGGACGAACGGTCTGCGGGAAAACTTCGAGGAATATCTGGCGACAGCCGTTATCCAGCAAGCCCCCGGCAATCCGGATATCGCGTTCAAGCTGTCGCAGGGGCCGCCCCCGATCGACTTCAACATCCAGCCTGACGGGACAGTGCCTTTCATTGGCTCGAACTTCAGCGGGCGGTCGGCTTCCTACTTCGATCCCAACATGCGTTCCCCTTACATCGTGAACTGGAACGCCGGGATTCAGAGGCAGTTCGGAACCACCTACCTGTTGGAGTTCACCTATCAGGGTTCGGCTGGGGTCGGTTTGCTGAACAACTGGAACATCAACCAGATTCCCCTGGATATTTCCAGTGACCCGGTCCAGTTGGAGGTCATCCGCCGGAACGCCCAGAACTTCAGGCCGTACACGCAGTTCGGCAACATCAACCACTACAGCAACTACGGCCACAGCAGCTTCCATTCCGGGACGGTCAAACTGGAGAAGCGCATGTCGTCGGGTCTGTCGTTCACCTCGTTCTACACCTGGAGCAAATCCATCGACGAAGCCAGTAACGATGCCGCGGCCAGCGGGGTGACCTTCTACAACCGGAGCCTCGAGAAGGGGCGGTCCAATCATGACGTGGCTCATCGCTGGATCACGTATGTAATCTGGGACATGCCGTTCGGCAGAGGGCAACGCTTCGGAAGCGACAGCGGCAGTGTCGTGAACAAGATTCTCGGCAACTGGCAGATGTCGGCCATTCAAAGCGCGGAAACCGGCGCACCTATGAGTTTCACCCACAACGGCGGCTTGCCCACTGGCGGCACGAACCGCTTTCTGCCTGGTACGCTACGTCCGGATATAGCTGCCGGCAAGACCTACAACGATATCCAGCTTGATTGGGACCGCCATGGTCCTTGCCGGCACAGTGTTGCTTGCGCGGAGCCGTGGGCCGATATCAACGCGTTTGCGATTCCCGGTTCCTTCACACTGGGCCAGGCGGGACGCAACATCATTAACGGTCCAGGCATGTTCTGGCACCAGTTCTCGCTGTCGAAGGCGATCCCGGTCACGGAGCGGATCAAGGGCACATTGCGCGTCGACTTTACAGCGCCTTTCAAGTACCCCTTCTTTGGTAGGCCGCGGTCCGCCGTTGACTTCCGTAATCCTCAGAACTTCGGCAAGATTACGGGTCAGCAGGGGGGCTTCTCGGGCCTCGGCGCCAGGACAGAAACGATGGTGATCTTCCGAGTGGAATTCTAGGTTCAAGGAACCTCACTCGTCACTGCAACCACGGGCCTGGAGGCCGGCAAGTTGTCTAAGCCGGTTTCCAGGCCCGTACTTTTTTTTCATAGCGAGTGATTCTAAGGGCAGACATTTTTCTCGTGTTCCCTCTTAAGTGGATGTCCGGCTCAGTATTGTTCCGTGCGCTCTTTGGCCCACACAGTTGGAGTCATCTCAACCAAGAGGCGACGGCTTCACGGTATGCCGCGGCTGCCGGGTGGTGAGAACCGCCAGGCACACTTCGCCTCGACACGTACTGAAAAGTGCAGGTTTTACCCTTAGGGTTTTGGGGTCAGTAGAAGCGCTAGGATGGAGTCACCCGTGGTGCGAAACGAGTCAATCATGAGCCGTGTTTTGAAGCTGACGGGTGCGGTCGCCGTAGGGGTACTGTTGTACCTGTATGTGTTGTCGTTCGTTTTGCAGACCGGCTGGGCGGGTTGGGCCAAGGTGACGGGGAAGGCCGATCTCTGCTCCTGGGAACGGATTGTTCGCTTTGAACCCGACATGGAACGATTTGCGAAGATCCAGGACGAAGCGAGATCCTCGATCGAGGCCTTGCCGGGTATTGACCGCGGGCTGCGGCGGATTGCGTATCACGGAAAGCCGTTTTGGATTCGTCATGACTCACAGCCGGAGAACAGCATGGCGTATCTGTTCGCCGAGCACGAGTGGCTGATTGAAACGAATCCGTCGGAAAGCGTTCAGCCGGGCGATGTGGTGCTGGATATCGGGGCTCATATTGGGACCTTTACCGCTCAAGCTCTTGAACTTGGGGCCGCGAAGGTGGTGGCTGTGGAACCGGACCCGGGCAATATGGAGTGTCTGCGGCGCAATTTCAGCGCGGACATTGCCGCGGGGCGAGTCGTCCTCGTCGAGGAGGCCGCCTGGAACAAGCGTGAGACGCTTACCTTTCACCTCGGCGAGTCATCCGCATGGAGCAGTCTGATGCATGATGCGGGCGGCGGAACCCTCGAAGTGTCGGCCCGGCCTCTGGACGAAGTCGTGAAAGAACTCGGTTTGGAATCCGTGGACTACATAAAGATCGATGTCGAAGGGGCCGAGGCGGAGGTCCTGGAAGGGGCGGCCGAGATTTTCCGCGCTCATCGGCCGACGGTGATGGTGGATTCGCACCAGGGAGGCACGGGCTGGATGCGGGCTCCCGAAATCCTAAGGGAAGCGCATCCTGATTACGAATCCGTATGTGGGCCCTGCCAGCTCAGCGAGTACGAACGAGACCACGTCGTACCGCATGTGATGTTCTACCACTAGCTCAGACGGAGCTAAAGGCCGGCGCGCCTACGGCTGAACGGCCGCGGCGAAAAACCATATGAAAAGCGCCAGCATGATCACAATCACGAGCCCACACCCGAACGCCTGTGCCTTCGACGCCTGCTCCTTCTTCTTACCCGTCGCCAATTTTAGCCTCGACATCCGTATCAACCCCTTCGCCGCGGCAACCGCTTTGCCACTTCCGCAAAAAATTCACCCAATGTAAGCCGGCTGTCCTCGGAAAGATCGCGGATAGTCAGCGGCGCTACAGCCCTGCCCCGCTCCAGCAGCGCCATCACCGTTGCCAGCCACTGCGCCCGGTGATAGTCAGGACGATACTCCAAGCGCTTCAATGTTTCCTGCCCGTCACTCAACACAATCGTACTGAATCCCCCGCCGTGCCCGATGATCATCTCGTGGTAGGAATGATTCATCGCCGGCCCTTCGTAAACGTCCGCGGGCATCTTGAGCCGCGACCGGAAGACACGGTCCGCCGCCGCATCAAGGGCCTTCCGAACCAGCTTCCCTGGCTTGTCATAGCGGCTATCCCCGAAGAACGTCAGCTCGCCGAAGCCCACTCTGCCCTCACAAACCAGCCGCTGGCGCACCGCCGCATACACCGCCGCCGCGTTT
>JAQBUE010000215.1 GCA_027624045.1 Acidobacteriota bacterium | reverse complement strand
GGCGCGCCGCTGGCCACCCCGCTGCTTCTCGCCGCCTGAAAACAGGGTATTCTGCCACAGGCTGCTAAGACACCTGCTTGTTTCTTTAGTAGATTTTCAATTTCCTGAGGGTAGACGTTGAATCCGCCGGAAATAATCAGGTCGCTCCGCCTCCCTCGCAACGTATAGTAGCCGTCGATGGCGCACGCGTCTATGTCTCCGGTTCGAAAGTAGCCATCAGAGGTAAACGCCGCCTTGGTAGCCTCATCGTCGCGCCAGTATCCCGCGAACACCGTGGGTCTCTTGACGAGAACTTCGCCCTGTTCCCCCTCGGAAAGCCGAATCGAAATTCCGGGCAGGGATTTCCCTACCGTGCCCGGCCGGCGCTCGCCAGAATATGGGTTTGCCATGATCCCCAGTGTTTCGGTCATGCCGTATCGCTCAAGAATGGTGTGGCCATAAAGCTGACGAAATCGCTCCAGGGTGTCAGAAGGCAGTGGCGCCGAACCCGAGACGAACAACCGCATCGGTTCTCCGATCCTTCTCGCGACCTCGGCCGAAGCGTCCAGCAAACGCGTATACATGGTGGGAACGCCGAAAAAAAAACGTCGGGCGAAAATCTATGAAGTCGTCCAGAATCGTCTCTTTCCGAAAACGATCGAGAAGCCGTACCCGAAATCCAGCGGTCAGCCAGGTGTGCAGGCCGTTGGCCAGACCATTGATGTGGAACAATGGCAGCGCCAAGAGCATCCGATCGCTGGCTGCCAGTTGCCAGCAAGTGTTGAGGGTTAGGGCATTGATGGCCAGGTTGCTGTGAGTCAGAGCGGCCCCTTTGGGCTGGCCCGTCGTCCCGGAGGTGTAAACGAGCACTGCAATGCTGTCACCAGTGGCGGGACATGATGGGCGTTCACTTGACTGATCCTGACACCGGCGGGCGAGCTCTTCAACCAGCAAGACCCCTTGTACCGAAGGGAGATAAGCTAGCAGGCTGCGGCTAGTCAGAATGGCCCTAGGCTCGGTGTCTGAAAGGATGTGCCCGATTTCCCACTCGCGATAGAGCGCATTGATCGGCGTGAAGATCAGCCCCAGCTTGATGGCGGCCAGGTACGCCTCGACAAGTTCGACACAATTCGTTAAGTAGACCGCCAGCCGATCACCGGTCTCAAAGCCGATTGTTTTGAGATGATGGGCGAGCCGATTGCTATTTGCCTCCAATGCGCCAAATGTCCACTCGTGACCGCCATACTCAAGAGCGGTTGTGCCGGAGGCACCTTTCAGCGTTAGGTCAAAGAGATCGGCGAGATTCATGAATAGAGCTTCTTGGGTCGGTTTGGGACCCGCTTCCGCTGATCGAGAAGGCGATCGGTCGACTGTTCTATAACCCTGGCACCGACTGCCAGCCCCAAGCAGGCGCCCATCAAGGTTTCCGCCACGGCGCCTGCGCCTTTCAGCGTCGTGTTTCGAAGCTGGAAGTTGGTCTTGCGAAGATTGAGCGACAGCGTATCTCTAAAGCACCTCGTTATTGACGCGCCTTCAGCCGTTTCAGTCTCCACAATAAGACCGAAAGTATCCGTTATCCTTGTCGTTGGCATGGGTACCCTCAAGTACCGTTTCAGAGCGCCGTCAAGCTTCCATCTGACACTTTCCAGCCGACACTGGTCACGGCTCAGAGTGTAATGCATCCGGCTTGCAAGGGATCGCAAGATCGCAGGCAGATCGCAAAGAAATCTCAAGGGATAGCCGCCATGGCCCCGAATTGGCGGGCCGACCCGGCTATAGCGATTTCGTTCACATAGCGCTCTCTCGCGTGGCTACAATGGCGTGCATGCAAGGCACAATCGTTCGCGGGGCTTTTGGCGTTGTCGCTGTGTGCTTTTTTCTGTTTGCGGGCTGTGGGGCCGACCAAGTGGCCCAACCTACCTCCGGCGAGTTGGGAAAATCCTACGCCGTTGTTGCGCCGGGAGTCCACCCGGGGATTATCTTCAGCGAGCAGGAGCTGCCCGCGCTGCAACGGCGCGCACGAGGCTCCGGGCCGGCGGCCGACGCCTATCGCAAGATCAAGCAGATCGCGGTATCGGAATTTGATTTACAACTCGCCATGGAACAGGCGGTTGGCCGAAAGGGGGAGCGAGCGGCGAAGCAGCTTGAGGCCATGGCGCTGGTGTACCAGATCGAACGAGACGAAAAGCTTGGAAGGAAGGCGACGGAGTTGTTTCGATCGCTCGCGGCCGACATCGATCCGGCCGAGTTCTACCGGGCGGTGGGAGGCGATTTCTTCGCGACGGAGCACTGGCCCAAAGCGTTCGCTTTCGCCTGGGACTGGCTTTACCACGTTATGACGCCAGAGGAGCGCGAAGCGATCCTGCGGAGTCTGGAGCAATGGAACACCGCTCTCTTCGACCATACTGAGAGTTCGTGGTGGAGAGAAGCCGGTTACAATTGCGGAGCCATTCCGGTCGGCGCGCAAGGACTGCTCCTCACGGCGATCCAGGCCGAAACCCGCCACCCGCAATTCAGCCACTGGTTCTCACAGTGTTTCCGCAAGGTTTCCAAAAATTATTTTCCGCTCACTTGGAGAGAGGATGGCGGTTGCAACGAAGGACCGGGCTACGCTCACTACCACAAGAATCCAACGCAGTTCGCCGAAGCCGTACGCCGCACCGGCGGGCCCGATATCATCGGCGCCAGCGGGGCCGTGAATGCCATGCATTACCTGCGGCATCAGTGGATGCCTCAGGGCGAGTGCGGACCGGTCGGCGACAACACCAACTACGGCCCACGAGTTTTCCAGTCTATCTACCTGCACGGAATTCGTGAGCTCCGCGACCAGGCCGGCCTGTGGACATACCTCAATTACACCGATTTCGACCGGATTGACCCCGTTCTCTTCTTCCTCGTTTTCCCGGATGACCTGGAACCAGCGTCCCCAGGAGCGTTGAATTTGCGCACATCGCATTATTTCGAGATCGATCGTGACCGCGCGGGCAACGTCTTCGCGCGTAGCGAGTGGGACAACCCCGAGGCCGCCTGGTTCGCATTCGTGACCCGCTACGCCGAAGCGAACCACACACACTACGACATGAACTCGTTCCTGTTCTCGGCGTTCGGAGAACAGTTCGCCACTCACGACAATGTCTACCCGTACAGCTCCGAACACCACGGCGTTGACTTCGAGCACAACATCGTGATCATCGACGACGGCGGCATGCCCGCCGCGGACCGCCAATCGGCAGGCGACGACGGTTCGATGAACGGCTTGATGGCCGGTATCGGGCTAGGCCGCTTCGCCGACTACGTGCGCGGCGATGCTCATCTGTCCTATGCCGATCGCTCCGTCCCTTCCTCAGTTGCCGCACTGCGCGCCGACCGCTCCGTCCTCTTTGTGAAGCAGGGGCCAAACCCCTACATCGTGGTCGCTGACGAAATTCGCAAGGATGACGCCGAGCACGACTATCATTGGCAGTGGTACACTCCCGCGCTCGCCGTCTCGGGCAACGGTTCGATCGACGACCTATTTCTCATCAAGGGAAAGAACGCGCACTGTAAGATCGCCATGCTTGCCCCGGAAACGCCGAAACACGATTTCCGGCGGGTAACGGGCGGACACGGCAACCGCCCTGTCGAGCTCGGATTGTTGCGCGTCAATCGCCGTGGCGTCGAGGCAGAGTACTTGGCGGTCGCCGCCGCTTGGCGAGAGGACTCCGAACAGCCGTCGGTCCGCCGTGGTCCGGAAATCCAGAACCATCCCAATGCCGTCAGTATCGTCGTAGACGGCGGGGGATTTCACGACCTCATTGTCCGGCAGCGGCCGGGCGACGATGACCACGGGATCGAAATCACGAGCGGCAAGCTGTATACGGACGCGCTGACCGCTGTGGTGAGAACAAACGCCGGCGGTGTTGTAACGGGCTACCTGATGGGCGAAGGAAGCATACTGATGTACGACGGAAAGAAGATCGCCGCGGGTCCTCATCGATTCAGCGTCAGCGCCGATGCCAAACGGACAGTAATCACCGGCCCCCGGCAAGCGAGGAAAGGGATGCCACCGATTCCAGCCGAGGGGGTTGCCTGGTTACCGGAGCCTGTTTCAGAGGTGTGGGTTGACGAAGTGCGAATGGATCTCGCGGTTGATTCAAGCCAAATGGTGGTCGTGGGCGAGTAGGATGGCTTGCCGTTGCGGTTGCGGCGGGATAAGTCTGGGCGTGGGCCCACGGTTCATGGCAAGCACTCGCCTGTCGCGCTCATCCCGACGCTGAGGTTACAACCTTGCCAGCTGCGAGCGGTGAGCCCAGACTTTCTCGAAAGCACGAACGTATTGCTCGATCAACTCCGGGGTGTCATCGTGAAAAAGCCGCAGCCTCAGGGTTGAACGATTGACCTGATCGCAGCCAGGAAGCGACTCCGGAACCTCGGGAGGATGATGCCACCATTGTGGCTCGCGATAGATCGCAAACTTGTGCTGCTCTGGATACCCCGCGCCACTTGCGCTTACACCTTCTGCTTGCAGTGCCTTCAGCACGGCCGCCTTCTTGAAACCGGCTTTCTCCTCATCGAAGAAGAGAACGTTTGCGGCCCAGTGGACCCGTTTCATGTCTTTCGTTGTTATCGCCACGGCGGTTCCTACGCTCCTGATCGCAGCCTTGCTCGGTCGAGCGCCGCGGCCAAACGCTGCGCCCGACGCGCCTGGTCTTGCGGCAACGCTTGATTTCGAGTCCGACACTCTGTGGCGCTCAGAGGACATCACAACGCGGATATTCTCGGCCTCCGACGCGAAACGACAGTTCTTCGTGGAGCTTGAAGCCCGTTCGCTGCTAGCAAATCCCGACCTGTTGCTCTACTGGTCCGCTGAAGCCTCGCAAGGGACGCTTCCGAGCTCGGCACTGTTACTCGGCCCCTACTCCGGCGGCGCCAAGCGCTTCACTCTTCCGGCCGGTGAGGACCCACGCACGGGAATGCTCATTCTCTACAGCCTTGCCCGCCGGGCTGTGCTGGCGACAGCGGAGGCTCCGAACGATGAGCGTTGATTACCAAGCCGTGAGTTGGACGCCCGAGAAGAAGCGTTACGACAAGGTGCTGCTGGGCGGTGTCGGCCTTTACCTGGCGGCTTTTGTCGGCATCGGCGTCGCAATGAACCCCAACGAGACCGCGGAGACGCATTTGATTCGCGGCCTCGGCACGGGTGCTTTCCTGCTGCTGCACGTGATTCTGTCGATCGGTCCCCTGTGTCGGCTCGATTCGCGGTTCCTGCCGTTGCTTTACAATCGGCGGCACCTCGGCGTAACGATGTTCGTGCTGGCGCTCGCGCATGGCGTCTTTGGAATAATCCAATTCCACCTCCTTGGAGATCTCAATCCGTTGGTCAGTCTGCTGGCGAGCAACACCCAGTTCAGCAGCGTCGCCGAATTTCCTTTCGAGTCGCTCGGTTTGGGCGCTCTCGTGATTCTCTTCCTCATGGCCGCGACAAGCCACGACTTCTGGTTGCACAACCTGAGCGCGCCCGTCTGGAAGAGTCTCCACATGTTGGTCTACGTCGCCTATGTCTTGCTTGTGGGACACGTGGCTTTCGGCGCGTTGCAATCAGAGCGCAATCCGCTACTGGCGGCCATGCTCGGGCTTGGAGCCTTCGTCGTCGTGGGTCTGCATCTCGCGGCTGGAAGGAAGGAGAGCCCCGGTGACAGGACCGGCCGTGACAAGACCCGCCAAACAGGCGCTCAGGAAGGTTTTGTCGACGCCTGTGCCCTGGAGGAAATAGCGGAAGACCGTGCACAGATCGTCTGCCTATCCGGCGAGCGCGTAGCCGTCTTCCGCCATGGTGGCAAAGTCTCGGCCATCTCAAACGTCTGCCAGCATCAGAACGGACCTTTGGGAGAGGGCAAGATCGTGGACGGCTGTGTCACCTGCCCCTGGCACGGCTTTCAGTATCGGCCTGAGGATGGTGCGTCCCCGCCGCCGTTTACCGAGAAGGTTCCGACGTTCCGAACGAAGATCGTCGGCGGACGGGTGCTTGTCGATCCGCTGCCGCTTCCTGCCGGGACGTATGTCGAGCCTTCGATTATTCCCGAGGAAATGCATGCTTAACCGGAAGGAGTTCTACATCGGATATGCGGCGACCGCGCCGCGTGGGTTGGCGAAATTTCGGGCGCGCGCCGTGATGGCGTTGCTCCTTGCGGGTCCGCTGATTGCGACCATTCTCGTGCTCGCGCAGCAGCCCTTCGTCTCAAGCGTCTTCGAGTTCTTGCAGTACGAGACTTTCGCGGGCGTGATCGAAGAGCGCCCCTACCCGACACTGCTAGTCAAAAGGCCCGGCCAGACCGCCGCCGGGAGCGAGTTCTCACGCTACCTCCTAACCGTCGTCGGCAAACAGAGCGCTGCTCCCGTCGTCGACGGTCTTGAGGGTAAATCGGTTCGCTTGGAGGGTGCGCTCATCTATCTTGGCGGTGAAACGATGATCGAAATTAAGGACGGCAGCCTGGAGCAGGTCAGCACCGCCCTAACCGACATCTCCGAACCAACGAGCGAAGGAACAGCGACATTCGAAGGCGAGATCGTCGACACCAAATGCTGGCTCGGAGTCATGAACCCCGGCAAGGGTAAGGTACACAAAGCGTGCGCTATCCGCTGCATTAGCGGCGGCTTGCCGCCGGCCTTGCTGGTGCATGACGAGCACGGCCGTAGCTCGATGCTCTTGCTAGTCGGCCTCGACGGCCGACCGCTGAACAAAGAAGTTCTCAACATCGTGGCCACGCCCCTTCGCGTGACCGGCGAAGTCAAACGAAAGGGAGACAGCCGGTTTCTCTACGCCGAGCCGAGCGACTTCCAGCCCTTGCGCCAGTAGCGCCTCACGACACCGGAGAAAGAGCTATGACGAACCCACACTCCTTGGGCGCGGCTGCGGCCTTGCACGCCCTGATGGCGGACCACATCCCAGTGCCACTGGCCGGCCCCGCAAGCCGCCTACTTGGCCTGGATCGCTTTGTTCAGCTCTACGACGAGCTACGAGTGGTCCCAAACGAGCAGCCGATCGCGTGCAAGCTGCTGGATCATCTCCAGGTTCAAGCCGTCTTCAGCGAGGAAGATCGGGCGAAGATTCCGCAAGACGGTCCCGTCGTCGTGGTCGCCAATCATCCTTTCGGCTTGCTCGACGCCGCCGTGTTGGCCGCGCTCCTGCCAGAGCGGAGGCCGGATGTGAAGCTCCTCGGCAACCGCGTGTTACAGGCGTTCCCCGAATTGCGCGACCAGCTGATCGTCGTCGATCCCGACGATGACGCGCGCGGAGCAGCGTTAAGCGTTGCCGGCCTGCGCCAAGCGCTGGCTCTGCTCAAGAGTGGCGGCATGCTGGCGGCGTTCCCGGCGGGCGAGGTCTCGCATTTCCATTTGCGCAGCCGCCGCGTGGAAGACCGAGCCTGGAGTCCGTCGATCGGCGGGCTGATCCGGCGCAGCGGCGCGACAGCCGTACCCATCTATATCGAGGGCTCAAACAGCGCTCTGTTCCAGTTAGCGGGCCTGCTGCATCCCAAACTGAGGACGGCGATGCTGCCGCGCGAGCTTCTCAACAAGAGGCGCCACGAGGTGCTGATCCGCGTGGGCGCTCCGATTCCGGCTAGCGGACTCGCCCAGCTCGCGACAGACGTCGAACGCGCGGACTACCTGCGGTGGAGAACCCATCTGTTGCAGTATCGGCAACAGTTCAAGGCGCGCACCGCCAAGCCCTTCATCCGTACATCCACCAAGTTGCGCCGGGCGCCGGTCATGGCCGAGGCTCTCCTCATCGATGGGGACTTGGCTTGCTACGCGGCGCCGGCTTGAGAGATCCCGAACGTGCTTCAGGAAATCGGGCGGCTACGAGAAATCAGCTTCCGCCAAGTTGGCGAGGGCACGGGCAAGGCCCGCGATCTGGATCGCTTTGACGAGCACTACCTGCATCTGTTCGTCTGGAACCGTCTGAAACACGAGCTCGTCGGCGCCAGTCCGTCGAGCGCGTGACCCGTCGCCCCGCGTGCAACGCGAGCGCGGCGACAGCTACGGGAATGAGCAATCCTGCGAGGCCGAATCCTGTGAACCTAGAAACGGCAGTTGATCTCAGCCGAAATCGCCGCTAAGCACCTAGAATCAGGGGCATGAGCAAA
>JAQBUE010000214.1 GCA_027624045.1 Acidobacteriota bacterium | reverse complement strand
TGCGTCTTCAGGATCATCTTGTATTGGAAACACTCCCTCCTTTCAGGATCATCTTGCATTGGACAACTCTATGCTGCTGGGGCCGTTATGCTCTCCACGATGCAGGCGCAGACGTCTCAGGCCATTCAGGGCCTCGTTACCGACGCCACGGGGGCAGTCATCCCGGGCGCCGCGGTCAAGATTACGAACACCGGTACTGGTGTTGAACGTACCGCCACGACGAACGAAACAGGTAACTACAGCTTCTTGCTCGTCGAGGTCGGCAACTACATCGTCCGCTGTGAACTGGAAGGATTCAAGGTTCAGACGACGACCATCATTCGCGTCGACACGGGCGCGCAGGTGCGGCGTGATTTCGCATTGGAAGTCGGCGACGTCACCGAGACGGTCGAGGTCTCCGCGGGCGCTGTGACGCTCAACACAGAGAACGCGACTGTCGGCACGGTCATCGAGAACAAGCGCGTCGTCGAACTACCGCTGAACGGACGCAACATCGTCCAACTCGCCGTGCTGGTTCCCGGCGTGCAGTTCGGGAACCGTTCCGGTCTGAACGATGGCACGGGCGGCTACGTCAACAACGGCAGCTATTCGGTGAGCGCCAATGGCGTTCGCGAGCTGCATCAGGTCGTCGCGATGGACGGCATGGACACATCGGACGTGCGCCGCTCGGTGACGCCTTTCGTGCCTTCGATCGAAGCGATCGAGGAGTTCAAGATCCAGACGAACTCGTTCTCCGCCGAGAACGGCTTTGGCGGCGGTGCCGTAACCAACATTACGCTCAAGAGTGGCACTAACGAGTTCCATGGAACGTTCTTTGAGTTCTTGCGCAACAACGCGCTGAACGCGGAACCATACTTCTTAAATTTCGAACGGCCCGCCGGGCAGCGCGCGGAACCGAATCAACAGATCAAAAACCAGTTCGGCGTCGTGCTCAGCGGCCCGATTGTCAAGAACAAGACGTTCTGGATGTTCGATTGGGAAGCGCGGCGGGAAGTCACGAAGAATGTGCAAGAGGCGTTTTTCCCCCTGGCTGAGCACCGCCAGGGAAACTTTTCCGAACTGCTGGGCGGGACGATCAACAGCGAGACGGGAAAACTCTTCCGGAATCCGATCATCGTGTACGATCCCTTGACTGGCGATCCCTTTGCCAACAACATGATTCCCGCGAACCGGCATCACCCCGGCATCGTGAATAATTTCCTGAACAGCGGCGGGCTGGTGCCACAGGCCGACTTCCGGAACCCCAACAACGATCCGCTGGACTTCACCCGCCGGATGGGGGTTACGGATCCAATTACCCTCAACCAGTACTACACGAAGATCGATCACCATTTCAGCGACAAAGACCGCATCTTCGGACGCCTGGCGATAGACCGCACGGACTTCACCGATTTCCGGATCAATCCGAACTTCTACCGCTTCACCGACCTCGAGACAGCGAATATCGCGACACAGTGGATTCACACGTTCAGCCCGACCATGATCAACGAACTGCGGTTTGGTCTTCAGAACTTCGCCCGCAATAGCGGCAATCCGAGGACGGGAGACGATAGCTTCAGCATGGACGGCTTGGGAATCGGGCAGTTCCGTGTCTCGACCGACAATGACCGCCCTCTGACGGTCGACGAGCAAGGTGTTCCCGACATGAATCTCTACGGGATTGATGATCACCGCGACTTCAACAACCCGGACCACTATGTATGGGCGAACCACTTCTCGATGATCAAGGGCAGCCACAACTTGCGGTTGGGCGCCGAGATTTACCACAAGCGCGCGTTTGACGGTGACGCCAACCTGGGTGCGGGCCGAGTGAACTTTGGCAATAGCGAGGCGGGCCTCAACCACGCTTCCTTCCTGATGGGCGTACCCAGTTCAACCACATCAGCGGAGGGCGTCGCGCTCACCGTGCCACGGTCCACACAGCAGGGTTACTACATCCAGGACGACTGGAAGATGACGTCCAACATTACCGTCAACCTGGGGCTCCGTTTTGACTACATCGGCAACGTGAAAGACCGTGACGGACTGCTGCGTACCGTGGTGTTCCCGAACGAGAATCACCCGGACGGTCTCGCCGTCGGTAACGGTGGTTTTCAGGATCCGGAGACCGGTGAACTGATTCCCACGATGGGCCCGCCAACTATTGGTGAGGGCGGAAACATCAAACTATGGCAGCAGGACACGCGATTCCTTATGCCGCGGATCGGCATCGCGTGGCGCCCCACCGAGAAATGGGTCGTGCGTGCCGGTGGCGGATACTTCGACAATCTCATGCACTGGAATGCCTACACGATCTTGAACCTGAACCCGCCCAAGTCGGGGAGCATATTGTTCCAGCAGGTAACAGACACCGTCAGCACAATTCCTATTGTTGGCGTGGACGGAAACACGTACAACGTGCAGACCCGGAAGATACGTGATACGAGCCGGGCCATTACACTGAACGATCCCTTCCTGCGTAACGTGGGGGGAGTCTCCGCGACCGCCGGCAATCCCCTTCAGACCTTGTACGCGAACCCGGAATTCAAGGACGGCGATATCTGGAAGTGGAGCTTTGACATCCAGCGCGAGCTGCCGTTCAGCACATCGCTGACGATCGGCTATGTTGGCAGCAAGTCGAGCCATGTGGGCAGCAGCATCCGCAACTGGAACGGGGCGGATCCCGACCCGAACACGAACGCACAGTCCCGGCGCCCCTGGCAGCGGATCTACGACCCGCTGACTCCGGAAAAGGGAGTGCAGGGATTGTCAGTCATCAGGTACCTGGATACGTACGGCAACGCATTCCACCAGGGGCTGCAGGTGAAGCTCGACAAGCGTTACTCGAACGGCTTGGCGTTTGGGCTCGCCTATGCTTACAGCAAGTCACACGGTGACGGCGAGGCGGGCGGCAACGAGGGCGCCGAATATCAGAACCCTCGTGTGGATCGCAGCGATGCGCGAGGCCGTTTCCGGTTTGACCAACGTCACAACCTGGTGGCGCACTACGTTTGGGAGTTGCCCGGGCAGAATATGTCGAGTGCGCTGCGGCACGTCATCGGCGGCTGGCAAATGAACGGCATTTTTTCTCTGCGTTCAGGCCTGCCATTCCGCATAGCCACAAGTGGCAACGATCTGAACACAGGCGCCGATTCGGCGATCCGGCCGGACCTTGTGGGTGATCCACGTGTTAGCAATCCGGACAGGAAGCTCTGGTACGACGGAGATGCGTTCCAGCGGGTCACTTGTAGAATCCCGAGCCGTCAGGATCTCTGCCACTTTGGGAACTTCGGCTACAACGTCCTGGATTCCCCGGGGCAGACAACCATGGATTTCGGTTTGTTCAAGAACTTCGCCATCACCGAACGCATGAAGATTCAGTTCCGTTCCGAGTTCTTCAACGCTTTCAACACGCCGTACTTCAATGCACCCGGCGGCCTGTCGTTCTCGTCCGTGAACGCTATCGTTGCCGATGGCGCGCGTGTCGGCGAGATCCGCGGCACCCGCCAGGATATGCGCGTCATCCAGTTCGGGCTGAAGCTTACGTTCTAGCCCGCCGATACAACCTTCAACACGAGGCCGGCCCTTTTCGGGGCCGGCCTTTTCCTTGTGTGCCGAGCATGTCGGGGTCACCGCACGAAACGGATAAAATCGTACGCTAAGCCACTAGCGGCGGCCGCTAACTGATTTAGATAGAATGACTTGCGGAATATCGACGCCGAGCCCTCCAAGTCCATTTGATGTACGAATTTTTCCTCTACGACCGGGGTTGTTTTTGTGGTCAGCTTGACATAGAAATCGCTCAGTCTATTGGACTTGCCGTCGAGAACCTGAAGACGATCAGCTTGAGAACGGGTCCGCTTAGCGTACGATTCTATCCGTTTCGTGAGCGGACCCCTACCCGTTCCAGACGAAGTTAATTTTTCAAACCAGCTCGATACGCAGATCACGACCAATAGCGTGTGCCGCGCGCGATAGGGTTTGCAGCGTCACCGAGGCATTGCTCGGATCGAGAAGACGATCCAGCGCCGCGCGGCTTGTGTTCATGCGCCGCGCCATCTCGACCTTGCTGATTTTGTCCTTCTCCATCGCTTGCTGAACTTGCCAGGCCAGCGTCTCTTTCAGTACGACCGCGCGGGTCTCTTCGAGGACGCCTTCCTCTTTCAGGAAGTCGTCCAGTGACGAGCCGATATGCTTGTTGCGCTTTTTCATTTCGTAACCTCCTTCATTCTCCGTTTCGCCAGGGACAGGTCATCCGCAGGCGTTCTCTGCGTTTTCTTGATGAACCCGTGCAGCACGACGAGCATCTGGTCGTGAAAGCACAGGATGATCCGGGCTATCCGCTGGCTCGGAAGCGACGAGCGCACTTCCCAAAGACCATCTTTGAGACTTCCCACCAGCGGCCTCCCAATCGGCCAGCCGAACTGCACCCGCATGAGATCGAGCCCGATAGCGTGCCGGTCGTCCTTGTCGAGGCCGCGCAGCCACTCAAGCACCGGTGCCCTGCCCGCTTCCGTGCGGTAAAACCGGACCGGCATCTCCTTGTTTTGTTCTTTGCTCATCGCGTCTCATAATCCAGTATGTACCAAACTTGATACAATGTCCACTGGTGTGTTTCGGTTTAGGGCAGGTTTTAGAAGGAAGCCCGCCGCAGGCTTAATTCTCTCCGGGTTGCGAAAACCGGCAGAGACGGGCTTTCTTCAGTCCAGAAACTTGCTTGTCACATGAGCACGCGCGTCTTCATCACTCCACGCGAGCCTTTCGCCACTTCCCCGCCCTATCGTGCGCCGAGCGCGCCGCAGGAGCTCCCCTTTCTTATAGGGTTCCAGCACGCGGGCCGCAAGATTCGCCAGAATCTCGCATTTGAGGACGGTCAAGGAGACGCAACCCTTCTGGTCCGTGGTCAGCACCTCGACCGTCACCTGGCGTTCACCGACCTTGATGAGCCTCTTTTTGCGCCTGCCCTTCTCGACCCAGACGGCTTCCTTCCAGCGCACCACGTCGCCAATGATGAACTTCTCGCCGCATGCTATCCACTTCTGGGGTCACCGCACGAAACGGATAAAATCGTACGCTAAACCACTAGCGGCTGCCGCTAACTGATTTAGATAGAATGACTTGCTGAATATCGACGCCGAGCCCTCCAAGTCCATTTGATGTACGAATGTTTCCTCTACGACCGGGGTTGTTTTTGTGGTCAGCTTGACATAGAAATCGCTCAGTCTATTGGACTTGCCGTCGAGAACCTGAAGACGATCAGCTTGAGAACGGGTCCGCTTAGCGTACGATTTTATCCGTTTCGTGAGCGGACCCCTACAAACTCGGCTGCCCGCCTTGGCAGGATGACCGGCCTGTCCGTTTCGTCGAAGATTCTTAAATGCTCGGCATCCGCCTCCGCCAGTCGCAGCACGATTCTCCAGCCCGCGGGCACGGCCCGCACCTTCCGGATCGCGAGAACTCTCAAATCCTCGCTCTTATCCTTTTCGCCATTGATGCGATTGTCATACCAGTCCTCCGCAACCGTCGAATTCACTTGAGAGAACGTATTCTCCCCCAAACAGTCCGGCACGCCATGCCCCGGAGCGCCCGGTGGATCATCGTCATCCCAATTCGGAAGCACGATGACACCTTCCTCGCCGTCGGTATCTTCTCTCTGGTCCTCGGCTTCAGAGTGCTCGATGCTTCCCGTGTGATCCGTGTCGGCATCTAGATCCAACATGAAGGCGTTTTCAGGGACTGTCTGCTTCTCCCCGGAACGCGATGCCGTAACGAAAGATAGGGCAGTCAGCACCATCAAAATCCTGAGTAGAATGACCATACACGACATGGGGACTCGCCTAATCAGAATTTCGGTTTTCAGCCTTCGCGGCAGCGACAAAGCCGATCCACGGATGCGAATGCGGCGTCTCACGTTCCTTCGAGGGGGCTCTAGCGCTTCGATTGGAGCCGCAGCATCGCCTCTCGCGCCAATTGCTCGACCTGTTGATCGGCGCCGAGAGTGGCTTGCTGATAGTGCTGAATCGCTTCCTCGATCTGGCCCCGCTCCTCCAGAAGGCCGGCCAGATTGAAATGAGCCGTGACGTTGCCGGGCTGGATCTCAAGGGCCTGGCGGTACGCTTTGACCGCCTCGTCGATGTTTCCGAGCCCGACCATCGTCAGACCGAACATCACATGAGCATCGGCGTATGCGGGGTTTAGATCGACGGCCCGCTGATACGCGGCCGCCGCCTCCGCCGCCCGGCCGCGCAGACGCAGCGATTCGCCCAGCCGCAGGTGCGCCACCTCGGCGCCAGGGGCGATCATCGCCAGCGATCTGTTCATCGAGAGATCGTCGTTGGGCCTGAAGATCTCCAGTGAGCCGACCAGCAGGATGAACGCCGTTACATAGCCTGCTTGATAGAGACCTTTGCGGTAACTCGGAAGCAATCGCCTTCCCCATTTCGCGAGCGTCTTGGCGGAAGCCGGAATGAGTCCGGCCGGCTTTTCCTCTTCGATGCCGAGCGGCTCACGATTCTCCTTCTCTCGAACCTTCCAGATGAAACCGTCGAAGTAATAGTGCAGCAAGGCCGATGTCGTGACAAACGCCACCATCACCGTCTTCAAGCCACTCTGCCCGACGAAGTTCACGAGATAGTCGAACCCTCCGTACGCAAAGATCAGCAAGACGTACAGGGCGGCCAGTCCAACTTTGGGCCGGAACAGGAACCGAACGAAGCGGGTCACGTGACCGCCACGCTCGACACGCGTGCGGTTGAACGCCCAAACAATACCGTAGTACTGCAAACAGTGAAAGCCCGACCAGACCGCGAATCCCACCACAAAGTCTTGGTTGTAAATGTAGAGGTAGTAGGTTGCTCCAAAAAAAAAGGCGAGGGTCGCCAGCTTCTTGCTGTTCAGACGACCCTTCTTCCAAAGGAAAAAGTTGTAGCCCAGGTATACCATTGCCGCGATCGCCGTGACGCTGTAAATCGCCGTTTCGAGGAACGAGAAGAGCGAGATCGGCAGGACCGGGAAACCACTCTGATACGCCAAGTACAGCAGGTTGTTGCGGTAGTGGGGACTGGCGACGATGAGAGCCACGTAGAGTGAAAGCGAGAACGCCCAATCGAGGCGAGCCGTGAGCGGGCTGAACTCCTTTTGCTTGGCGTCATAGATGCGCATAAAGCCGTAGTGCTGCATCAAGACATGCCATACGTCCCAACCAAAGCTGAGCATCAGGATCCCGTGCAGACTCCGCCACTCAAACCATAGCGCGGCCGCGAAAATCAGAGGCGGCCCCAGCAGGAAGCGCCAACGATAGTGCTGGAACAGTTCACGGTCACCATACACCCGAATGAAACCGGGCAGGTGATGCCCGGTTGTCAGGAACGCGAGCAGGAACACGGCATAGTCGTGCGAGTTCCAGAAGGCCTTGAGGGGAAACAGCGCGGCAATGCTAACGAGCGGCGCGCCGATGAAGAGGGTCGCGTCCCAGAAGGGTGAGATGATCCAGCCTGACGAGACGGGCTTGGAGAGCGCTTGCGAAGCGCCTTGAGCGGGTGCGTCAACGGCGGCGGGCGAGGGGCTGTTTCGTCCAGCGGCCGCAGGTATCCGCCCGCGCTTCTTGACCAATCGGCTTGGCATCAAAGATGTTCCAGCCCCACCCCTCGCAAGTCCTCAAATACGAGTGACCCCTAGTACAAAATACTACATAAGGGGCTGGGGCCTCCCTCTGACGGGTCGACCCGCGCCAAAAGCCCCCAGCGCTGCGCGATCTTCACGGACGGGTTTTCCCTCTTCCATTCGTACCCGTTGCGCTCATCGACGTGTGACACGGTGTTCCCGCGCTCGCTCAGGTCCGCTTCCGCCTCCCGCCAGCGCGCATAGGCTTGGCAGTACCGCGCAAAAAAGCGTCTCGTCAATAGCGCCTAGCCAAGACTTCTGCTTGAGCTGGGAGATCAGGGACAGGAAGTTGTGAATTTATTGGGGAATCGGCACAATCAGGCCACCTAAGTCCTGTGTTATCAATATGCGACTTCGGCCAAAGTCAATTTATTCACACCTTCCAGAGCCCCAATTCAGTCCCGGTCGAACGAAGTGCGGTTGCAACTGGCGGTGTTGGCCTACAACCTGGGCAACCTGTGGCGGCGGCT
>JAQBUE010000213.1 GCA_027624045.1 Acidobacteriota bacterium | reverse complement strand
TCTTCAGGATCATCTTGTATTGGAAACACTCCCTCCTTTCAGGATCATCTTGCATTGGACAACTCTAGGGTGCGCAGGATCATGGCCGGCGTGATTACGACGGTGGCGGGCAACGGCGTTATGGCGTTCGGTGGCGACGGCGGACAGGCCACGCTCGCCCAGCTCGGGCAACCCAGGCGTCTCGGGTTCGATCTGGCTGGAAATCTCTATGTCACGCAGTGGACCGGCAGCCGCGTACGGCGGATCAACACCGCCGGTGTGATCTCGACAGTAGCGGGGGCGGGCTTCGGGTTCGCGGGCGATGGCGGACCTGCTGTCAGCGCCCTGCTGGGAAACCCGGAAGGTGTCGCGGCGGACCCCTCATCCGCGGTCTTCATTTCCGACGCCGGCAACCATCGCATCCGGCGGGTCGCCGTTGGCACGATCAACACGTACTCCGGACGCAATCATTTCGGGGGCGACGGAGGGCCGGGGACATCCGCCCGCATCTTCATGCCCTATGGCCTTGACACCGACGTGCAGGCCAATCTCTACATTGCCGACGCTCTGAACTTTCGCGTCCGCAAGCTCACATTCAGTGGCTTGGGCGCGCTGAAAGGAATGTCTGAACCCACGATTACAACCATCGCGGGGACCGGCGTCAGTGGTTTCGATGGCGATGGCATGGGAACAGAGAAGCAGCTCGGCGAGCCTAGGGATGTAGCCGTCGACAGTATGGGCAATGTGTATATCGCCGATCGCCTGAATCACCGCATCCGGCGTCTGGCGGCGAATGGTGTCATGACTACGTGGGCCGGCAACGGCAACCCCGCATTCAGCGGCGATGGTGGCCTCGCCGTGGCGGCTTCGCTCGACAACCCGTCGGCCGTGGCCGTCGATTCCCAGCGGAATGTGTTTGTCGCCGATATGGGAAATAACCGGATTCGCAGAATTACGCCGCAAGGGACGATTACGACCGTTGCGGGAACCGGCGAAGCAGGCTTCAGTGGTGACGGCGGCGCCGCCACACAGGCACGAATCGACACCCCGACCGGTATCGAAGTGGATACTTCAGGCAACGTATTCATCTCCGATACGTTCAACCGCCGCGTGCGTATGGTGAATCCGGCGGGAATCATCACAACCGTTGCCGGCAACGGGGCGGCAGGCAACGGTGGCGGGAATGGCGGTCCGCCGACGCAGGCCGCAATCGATCCTTGGGACGTCGCGGTGGATGGGCTAGGCACCCTCTATATTGCCGACGGCTTGGCGCTGGTCCGGAAGGTGACCAAGCCGGGCGGTGCCGGTGTCATTACGACGGCGGCGGGAAACGGTGTGCCGGGCTATCAGGGTGACGGGCTGAAGCCGACTGAAGCGCGCATCCACGCGTCGCGCGGCCTGGATGTCGACGTTCTGGGCACACTGTATATCTCGGATTCAGCTAACAACGTGATCCGCGCCGTGCTTTCGGAGAGTCCCGGATTGCCGTTGCTCACGGCGGCGGGCGTCGTTGATGCGGCGGGTTTCAAATCGCGGATTGCACCGGATTCGATCGCGACGGCCTTCGTTCTGAACGGCAGTGGGGGGAAAATCGAGATCACCGACAGCAAGGGCGTGATGCGCGAGCCGGACATTTTCTTCAACAACGGCAGGCAGATCAACTTCTTCATCGACCCCGCCACAGCGCTGGGAATGGCGCAAATTGGATTGCGGAGAGGCGGCGCTCTTTCCTCGGCTGAGAAAATGATCACGAACACCGGGGCCGGCATCTTTTTTGTCACCGGCTTCGGGGGCCAATCCGTTGCTTTGGCTCAATATTTACGCATCTCCAATGGAGTTGCGTTCCCGCTGCAACTCACTTTCAACCCGGCGGACTTTTCACTGGCGCCGATTGACCTGGGCCCGCCCGGCGATCAAGTGTTCCTAGTGTTGTACTGCACCGGGTTGCGGCGGCCCGCCAATATCCAGGTGACGATTGCAGGCAATCCGGTGCCGCTATTCGCCTTCGTTCCAGCACCCGAGTTTGATGGGCTCGATCAGGTGAATGTGGGGCCGATCCCGCGCTCATTTGTGAACGCCGGGGCAGTGAAGGTCCAACTCACGGTTGACGGCGTCGTGACGAACATCGCCGATATTCGCTTTAAGTAGTTTGTGCGGGCGGCCTGCTTGATTCCGAAGCAAGCAGAAGCGCTGTGCTATCATTCGCGGCGATGCCAATGCAATCATTGAATCGAAGAGACATGCTACGCCTGGGGGGAAGCGCGGCCCTTGCCCTCACGGCTTCATCACAAACACGCGTGCTGGGCGCCGCGGACCGCGTACGCTTGGGCGTGATCGGCTGCGGAGGCCGGGGCCGAAGCGTGATGGGAGCCTTCCAGAAGAACGCCTCCGTCCAGGTGACCGCCCTTTGTGACGTTTACGCCGCCCGCGTCGATCAGGCAATGCAGGACGCCCCGGGGGCAAAGGGTTTTTCCGATCACCGCAAGCTTCTCGATTCCCAGGACGTCGATGCCGTGCTGGTCGCAACCCCCGACCACTGGCACGCCGGTGTTGTGATCGACGCGGCGCGCGCCGGCAAAGACATCTACGTCGAGAAGCCGCTGACTCTGAAGATCGAAGAAGGGCCGCAAATCGTCAAGGAAGTGCGCCTCCGTGAGCGCGTCTGCCAGGTCGGCATGCAGCAACGCTCGGCCCGTCACTTTCTGCGGGCGAAGCAAGAGTATTTCGACACCGGCCGGCTCGGCAAAGTCACTCTGGCCCGCACTTGGTGGCACGGCAATGGCGCCCATCTCAGGCAAGCTCCGCCGGAGCTGCAAGCGCAGCCTTCTAACCTCGATTGGGGCCGCTATCTGGGACCGGTCAAGTGGCGTGAATACGACCCGCCCCAGTACTTCAATTTTCGGGCCTACCTTGATTTTGGCGGCGGGCAGATTACAGACCTCTTTACCCACTGGATCGATGCCGTCCACATGATGATGGAGCAGGACGATCCGGTTTCAGCCGTATCGGCCGGCGGCATCTATCACTACAAAGACGGGCGTACGGCGCCCGATACCATTAACACCTTACTGGAGTATCGGGGCGACTGGACGGCGACCTTCGAGGCCACACTGGCGCCCGGCAAAGGCGGCGCGGGAATCGAAATCGTCGGTACCGAGGGCCGCCTCATGATCGACCGCGGCAAGTATGAGTTCTATCCCGCGGGCCGCGATGTGACACCGACCATCGTTGAAGCCGAGGGCGACATGACCGTCGATCACGTCAACAACTTCGTGGATTGTGTAAGATCGCGCAAACGCCCCAACGGCGACGTCTGGATCGGCCACCGCTCGGCCCAGGCCTCGCACCTCGGCAATATCGCCTATCTGGAAAAGCGGCGCCTCAAGTTTGATCCCGACCGTGAGGTCATTCTTCCGCTCTGAAACGCAGCTAGCCCAAGGCAAGGAGTCTTCCCACAACTCCGCCAACTCGCTGCTTGCTCCCGCCTAGTCGCATCCCTCAGGATGAAGAATTGCGGTTGCTCGCTGAGTAGCCCTTAGGGTTGTGGGGTTAGCCTTCATACATCTCAATTTCTCGGTGCGCGTCGGCGTCTTGTTGTTGCTGGTTTCGCTGTGTCGTCCGGCGTATGGCCAGTTTGCCTCGCCGGACGACGACGGTTTTCTGCCGAAACTCGCCGACCTTCCGCCCGACGCCGGACTCGGGGTCGGCCTGGAGTATCGCAAGAAGGGCTTGGCAAACGGATTCGCGGACTTTCGAGGCGAAGTCGCGGCATCGGTCAAACGCTACGAGCGGGCTCTACTCCAGTTGCGGCTGCCGAACTTGGGAAGCAAGAAACTGTTCGCCGATTTTTTGGCGGAGTACAGGAACTACCCGGAAGAGAACTTCTGGGGACTAGGGCCAGACGCCGGAGAGGGCCGGCGGACGGACTTTCGACTGGAGGATTTTCGTTTTCAAACAGCGTTCGGCGTCCGTCCGCTGCGGAACCTCAGCGTCGCTGTCACGGCCGGATATCTGCAGGTCAATACTGGGCGCGGAAGAGACCGTAGTTTCCGCTCCATCGAAGAGCTGTTCAGCCCCGCCGAGGTTCCCGCGCTTGATCGACAGCCGGATTATAATCTGGCCGGCGCTTTCGTCGAGTACGACAACCGCGACAAGGCGGCTGATCCCCGCGACGGCGGACTCTACTCCCTGCGTTGGATCTATCACGACGACCGCAGCTTCAATCAATTCAGCTTCCATCGCTTCGAGGCCGACGCTCGCCGCTACATTGGTTTGTTCAAGGAATACCGCCGGCCCCAGACCATTGCTCTGCGGGCCATGACCTCTTTCAGCGACAAAGGCGCATCCCAGCAAGTGCCGTTCTTCATGCAGCGCACGCTCGGCGGTGCCGACACACTGCGCGGTTTCCGTCAGTACCGCTTCCGCGATGAGAATTTTCTGCTTCTGAACTTAGAATATCGCTGGCACGCGTCCGAGTATGTCGACGTTGTGCCTTTCGTGGACGCCGGGCGCGTTTTTGGACGCCCTTCCGACCTCGGACTCAATGACCTCGAAGCTTCGCTCGGCGTCGGCGGACGTCTCAAGTTTGGGGAGCGCGTGATCGTTCGTCTCGACGCGGCGGCGGGCCGGGAAGGCCTTCGCCTCTGGCTGCGGGGAGCGCACACGTTCTGACCCACATGCCTGCCCGCAAGCCTGTTCGTCTACGGCGCAGCCTCGTAGACATCGCGCACAGCGGCATTCGATTCATACCACGCCAGCGTCTTCCGCAACCCCTCACGGAACTCTGTTTGCGGCCACCAGCCCAAGTCTTCCTGAATGAGGCGATTGTCGGCGACCCAACAAGCCGTGTCCCAGATGCGATCGGGCATCTCGCCCCAACGAGGCTCGGCTGGAAGATCGAACAGCTCGCGAGCGGCTTGCGCTGCCTCGGCGAGTGTTGTCTGCCGGCCTGTGCCCACGTTGTAAACGGCGCCGAATCTTTCCGGCTTGGCTTTCGCGGCCAGTAGAAACGCCTCTAGCGCGTCATCCACATATACAAAATCGCGAGCGGTCGCGGGGTTGGCAAGCACGGGCCACTTTCCGCGCCGCCCTTCCGCAATCAAACGGGGAATGAGTCGCGTCGGCTCCTCCCACGGCCCATACACCGAATACAGCCTCAACGTCGTGACAACCGCGTTAGTCTCTCGTGCCTTCCACTCGCACCAAGCCGTCGCGGCAGCCTTTGTCCTCGCATAGTCGCTTTCTGGATGTGGCGTGTCCGTTTCGGAGTGTGGCTTCGAAAGACGGCCGTACTCGGAAGAAGAACCGGCGACGACAATCGACCCGACCCCGGCGTCCAGCGCAGCTGTAACCACATTTCTTGTGCCGAGCAGATTCGTATCAAATATCCGTCGGCGATCGGTTTGATGCGGATACGCCCCGTGAGCCGCCAGATGAAAGACGGCTTCCGGCCTCACGGCGCTCACCGCTTTCGCCACCCCCTCGGCGTCCTCAACAGCCGCGGCGCAAAGCTGTAGATCTTTCTCAACCGAACGGATACGCCAGTCTTGAAAGCCGGGCCTCACGATCAGATGCACTTCGCAGCCCTCGGCGAGCAAACGCCGCGCCAGGTTCGCGCCGACAAATCCTGTCCCGCCTGTGATGAGCGCCCGTGTCATCCGCGTGTCGTGACCGTCAACCCTGGCTCCCCTTTTGAGCAATCAAGAAAAAGTTTCCCAGTGGGACCCACAGCGGCAGCTTTTCCATCCCCGTGGCATGCAGCAAACCGCTCACGCCGCGTTTGAGTGAAGCAGTGAAAGGCGCCAAGCGAAAGAGGTAACGCAAGCTATAGCGATTCCACGACGCCCCCGCGTTGAGGGCCGCGAAGCCGGCCTTCTCGCAAAGCCGCGACAGCGTAGCGGGCGCATACAGATACGTATGCTCGATATCGACAATCGGACTGCGCTCGCCCAGTAAGCGCGCCGAGACCGCGTCCGCATTGTGCTGAATCGTCAGCAGCAACCCGCCCGGCCGTAGCAGAGCGCCGACTTCATCGAGCACGGCGACAGGGTCGGCCAGATGGTCCATCACCTGAAACAAGCAAACCACATCGAAGCTGCGCGGCTCGAACAACCCTTGCTGGAACACGCCGACTTTAATGTTCTCTCGCACGCTCTCGGCGGCGGCCTCCACCGCTCGCCGGCTCGGTTCCACACCGGCGAGCGGTGAGTAACCTTGGGCGAGTGCTTGCTCCAGGAAAAAACCATTGCCGCAGCCGATTTCAAGCAGCGCCCCTTGCCCGGATTGATACTGCTCTAGCGCTCGCAGATAGCGCCCATAGGTGCGCTTCAGGTTGGCCGTCTCAGCGCCGTAGGTAAACTCACTTTCCGTGTAGAGTGCATCTAGTCCAGCGACTTCTGCAATGGGATCGGAGCGCAGTAGACCGCACGTGTCGCAACGCACGATACGGTAGTGAATCCCGTCCGGTGGCCGCCGCGCCGAGAATCGCGCCGCGTCCAGATCTTCCGGGCGAAAGTTCGCTTCGTAAACCGTCGTCGCGCCACCCTTCGCTTCACAGATCGCGCAGCGCGTCGCGGCCAGTTCAACGCCTGGCATTGTCGTGCTTGGCGCGCTCGCCGGGCGCGTTGAGAATGCTTTCGACAATGTACGCCGGACGGTGCTTTACCTCGTCGTAGATGTGCGCCAGATACGTTCCGATCACGGCCAGGCAAAGCAACTGCACTCCGCCGAGAAACAAGATCAGCACAATCACCGTCGTCAAGCCGCTCGGCGTCGCCACCGGATAGAGCAGCCGAAACACAACCTGCCATACCGCCAGGCCCAGCGATAGGACAACCGTCACCAGCGCGACAACCGTTATCATCCGCAGCGGCGCATACGAGAACGAGAAGATCGCCTTGCTGGCCCAGCCAACGTTCCGCAGCAGTGAGTTCGAGCTGCGTCCGAACATCCGCTCGGGCCGCACATAGGGGACGCCCGTTTGCCGGAAGCCCGCCCAGGCCCGCAACCCGCGCAGGAAGCGGTTCTTCTCGGGCATCGAGTTCAGCGCATCGACCACGCGCCGGTCGAGCAGTGAGAAATCACCCGCGTCCACCGGAATCGGCACATACGACATGGCGCGAAACAGCCGGTAGAACAGCTTGTAGGCGCCTCGCATCAGCAGCGGCGCTTCGCGCTTTGTGCGCTCGCCGTAGACCACGTCGTGGCCGGCTTGCCATTCGCGGCAGAAATCTTCGATCAGTTCGGGCGGGTCCTGCAAATCGCCGTCGAGCAGAATCACCGCATCGCCGGTAGCGATCCGCATGCCGCTCGTGAACCCGCTCTGCGAGCCGAAGTTGCGGGCGTGGTTGATGACGACAACCTTCGAATCTCGCGACGCCAGCTCGGCAAGCACTTCGCGGGCATCATCGGGGCTGGCGTCGTTCACGAAGATAATCTCGTAATCAACGCCGAGCTTCGCGAAAACGCCCGTCAGGCGTTCGTACATAATCGGGACAGCCGGGGCGTCTCGATAGCAGACAACCACCGCCGTCAGCCGCGTATCAGCGCTGATGGGACGCATAGCGAGTAGAGTTCAAACAAGTATAACGGAGCTTGTTTCAAATGCCCTCACACCCGACCTCGGTTTTAAGGTCCGCGGCCGTTCTGCGCAGGACTCCGGGCCCCGCTATTGGTACGGCCCTGAGAAAGCCAAGGCCGTCAAGTACGCCGAGGCGTTCGAGCTATGCGAGTTCGGACGACGCCCTTCCGAAGAAGAGATTCGCAAGCTGTTTCCCTTCCTGGGCCGGTAGGGCGGCCTTTCCCGCCCACCAACCCAAGACCAACCCAAGCAACAGAGCCACGGGTGTGAACCCGTGGGCCCGCGCCGCCAGGTGCGGACAACCAAGCCGCACCGTCTGGCGCGGACAACCAAGCCGCGACACACAACCCGTCGCGATAGGGAAACTCGAAACACAGACAGGCCCGTTCACGGGCCTTGGTTTCAACTAGGCCAGGTGTTTTACGCCTGGTACAGCACCCCAACCGAATGAACCAGGCCCCTTCCAGGGGCCTTACCCAAACCGGCTTTAGCCACCAAACGCAAACGCCAAACATCAACCCCACCTGAGTGTGGCATCTCAGACCCGATCGGGTCGGGTGACGGGGATTGAGGCCCCGCCACCCTCCCACACCACCGGACATACGGTT
>JAQBUE010000212.1 GCA_027624045.1 Acidobacteriota bacterium | reverse complement strand
GGGGGGGGGGAGTAGCTATGCCGGGAGGTCGGACTCTCTGGTCCTTTGTGTGAACTACGTCTAGTATCCAGGAAAACGCCGACCAGATCAATGTTTTTTTGGTACCTATAGTTTCTCGAATAGCTTGCAACGTGTTGATTAATAAATAGTTAAGAGAGAGGTACCAATGGTACTGACACAGCAGGCCGAGAGATTGCGAGAAACTCACCCGGAAAACCCTTCTTTTGGCGGGTCGAAACAATTCTATTCGTCCGGGAGCTTCGAGCCGGACATCTGCTAATCTGTATCGAGTTCGGTATGCGACTTCTTCTGTATTCTCTTCTCTTCGCCCTACCCCTGGCTGCCCAGAACCCCGCCCTGATGGACGAAGTCGTTCGGGACCCGAATGAAGACGTCTACATCGGCAAGAAAGAACACATAGCCGCCGGCGAACAGCTCTACAGCGTAGCCTGCAGCGGTTGTCACGGGCCGGAGGGCGAAGGCGGCCGCGGCCCCAATCTTGCAATCGGCCCGGCGGCGCAAAACAAGCGTCCAACTCAAATCCATAGGTCGATCAAGAACGGTGTGCCTGGCAGCGACATGCCGCCCTACGGCAGTCTGCCCGAGGACCAGCTTTGGCAGCTCACGGCCTTTGTCAGCAGCTTGAGCCGTCCGGCGTACGAAATGGATATTCCAGGTGATTCGAAGGCGGGCCAGGCGCTCTTCTACGGCAAGATGGCCTGTTCGAACTGCCACATGATCCGCGGCCGAGGCGGCGCTCTGGGCCCGGACCTGAGCAACGCCGGCCTGCAAAATTATGTCCTGCAACTGAGAGAGGGCGTCCTCGAACCGAACAAGCGAATTACGCCCGGCTTCGATCCGGTACGCGTGATCACAAAGTCGGGAGACACGATCGAGGGTGTCGCGAAGAACCACACCAACTATTCGATGCAGCTCATCGACCGGCACGGCAACTTGCATCTGCTTGAAACGCGCAACCTGCAAGAGATCGTCTTCCTCAAGAACACCTGGATGCCGGCCAACTTGACCGAGCGGTTTAGCGCGGACGAGATCCAGAACGTTCTGGCGTTCGTGAGCCGCCAGGCGATCCGCGTTCCATCGCCCGATGACGCCGGTGCTGAGAAAGAGAGCAACTGAAGTGAATCACAACAACGCCCGGACACGGCAGGGATCGCTCGTCCTGTTGATTCTTCTGTTGATCATGGCGGGGTCTCCCGTGGGAGCCCAGGTCAAGTACGAAGACATCCTCAAAGGGCCGGCCGAGAACTGGCTGACCTATTCCGGTGGCTACTCGGCGCAGCGGCACAGCCCGCTGAAGCAGATCGATACCGGGAACGTCGGGTCGCTGGTGCCGAAATGGGCTTATCACGTTGAAGTCGGCCGCCGTCTCAGTTCGGTCCCGCTGGTCTACGACGGCATAATGTACATCGGAAACAGCAACGAGGTGCATGCTGTTGATGCCGTCAGCGGGCGCGTAATCTGGCAGTATCGCCAGGAGAACGTTACGGGTGGAGCGCGCGCGAATCGTGGTGTGGGGCTGCTCGGAGACAAAGTATTTTTCGTTACCGGAGATTGCTACCTCGTGGCGCTGCAGCGCGAAACGGGCGCGCTGTTGTGGACTCACCAATATGCCGACCCCAAGCAAGGCTATCACTGCACGGTAGCGCCCTTTGCATTCAAAGACCGCGTCATCGTCGGCGTGAGTGGCGGCGATTCCGGCATCAGAGGCTACATGACCGCTCACTCCGCCGAGACCGGCGAAGAGATGTGGCGCTTCTGGACCGTTCCCACCAAGGGCGAGCCCGGGGCCGACAGCTGGGGTCCGAAAACGCTCGACTGGGGCGGCGGCGGCACCTGGATGTCCGGCAGCTATGACCCTGAGCTCAACACCATCTATTGGGGGACCGGCAACCCGTGGCCGGATTTCTACGGAGGAGACCGCCCCGGCGATAACCTTTACACCGATTCCCTTGTTGCCTTGGACGCGGACACGGGCAAGATGAAGTGGTATTTCCAGTTCACGCCGCACGATGTGTGGGACTGGGATGGACAGCAGTTCCCCGTCTTGCTCGACCTGCCGTACCAAGGCCGGCAGCGTAAACTGGTCGTGCAAGCCAACCGAAACGGGTTCTACTACGTGCTCGATCGTGTCAGCGGCGAGTTTCTGCATGCCAACCCGTTTGTCGACCAGCTGACGTGGGCGTCAGGAGTTGACAAGAACGGGCGCCCGATCCTGGTCGAGAACACGTATCCGGAGCCCGGCGGCGTGGAAGTATGCCCGACGGTCCGCGGCGCGTCGAATTTCATGTCGCCGTCGTTCAATCCCGGCGCGGGGCTGCTTTACATCATTGCCCTGGAAGGTTGCGACATCTACATCAGTTCGGCGCGGGAACCGGTCCCGATGGTGGGATTCGCCGGGACAGGCGGGGAGAAACCGCCGCGCAATACCAACCAGTTCTTTCTGCGCGCGTTGAACCCAACCACCGGCGAGCGCGTCTGGGAGTACCCGATGACGGGCCCCACGATCATGTGGGCCGGGACGCTCTCCACCGAAGGCGGCATTGTCTTCTTCGGCGATGACGATCACCACCTTGTCGCGGTCGAAGCCAAGACGGGCGAGCATCTGTGGCACTTCAACGTTGGCCAGCAGCTTTTTTCGTCGCCCATCACGTACATGGTCAATGGCCGGCAATACGTCACGCTGGTTGCTCAAACCGATGTCTTCACGTTCGGACTGTTCGAGCCCCTCAAGTCGATTCCCCTTGTCAAGACAACCCGTGAGGGTCTTTAGCCGCGGTGCTCTTTCGGTCCCTTCTGGGCCGCGGTCGGGGCATGCCGTGAACCTACTTTTCGCTATAGGATCGGTGAGATCTTTGCCCGGCTCGGCCAACGAGATTCAGCTGGGGAAGGATGCCGTATCCTAACGAACATGGGCCAGAAACTTGCGATCCACGGCGGCCAACCGATTCGGACCGAACCGTATCCGGAATGGCCCGTGGCGGATGCTCGGGAAGAAGAGTTATTGCTGGCGGTGATCCGGTCGCGGCAGTGGGGCGGGTATCATCCGTTCGTTGCTGAGTTCGAGAAACTGTTCGCGGAGATGCATGATTGCCGGCACGCTGTCTCATGCGCCAATGGGTCGGTGGCGATCGAGGTGGCGCTGCACGCCGCCGGCATCGGGGCTGGCGACGAAGTCATTGTTCCCGCCCACAGTTTCATTGCGACGGCGTCGGCCGTGTCGCGCGTGGGTGCGATCCCGGTTTTCGTTGATATCGGCCGCGAGACATACAACATCTCGCCGGACCGCGTCCAGGAGGCGGCGGGCGAACGCACGAAAGCCGTGATCGTGGTTCACTTTGGCGGGATGATGCTCGACATGGACCGCATCGCCGAGGTGGCGGCGCAAGCGAACTTGACCGTCATTGAAGATGCGGCGCACGCCCATGGAGCCGAGTGGCACGGCAAACGCGCGGGAAGCATTGGGCAGGTGGCGACGTTCAGCTTTCAGAATTCAAAAGTGATGACGGCGGGCGAGGGCGGCATCATCACGACCAACGACGCTGAGCTGGCGGCGCGGGCGCGCTCATTCGCGAACTGCGGGCGGCGCGAGGGGCACGGCTGGTTTGAGCATTTCTCGCTCGCGACCAATTACCGCATGACCGGCTTTCAGGCAGCGGTCCTGAAGGCGCAACTTGAGCGGCTCCCCGAGCAGATCCGGCTGAGGCAAAAGAACGGCGAACTGTTGATGCAATCCGTCCGCGCCCCTGGGGTGCGCTTCCAGATCGCTCCCGAGGGGGCAACCGTGAAATCTTTCTACATCGTGAGCGCCGCGATTGATGAGAAAGAGTTCGGCGTGGGGCGGGATGATCTGGTCGAGGCGTTGAAGGCCGAGGGGATACCCTGCGCGCCCTTCTATCCACACCCGCTCTATAAGAACCCGATGTATCAAGATGTCCCAAACCGCGCGGAGGCGTGTCCGGTGGCCGAGGAAGTTTGCGGGAACTCATTCTGGCTGCCTCTCAAAACACTGATGGGCAGCGCGGAAGACACCCTCGACGTGGTTCGTGCGATCGAGAAAGTCCACGCCGCTTACAAGCCGATTGAAGCCGGCACCGGCGTATCGGTTAATTGACGTAACGGATCTGGTACAGCACGCGTGGTTCGGCGAGGAGAGTCTTCGTCACGGGACTAAGGTCTAAGCGGTCCTGCTCGATGAGAGACAAACCTTCTTCGAGATCGATGTCGATCGCGCCGATCACAAAAAGATGAGTAGCTTTGATGGTCCTCAGCCCCTCAACCGTGAGCCGATAGGCCGGTGCGGCCTGGGTCTCATAGGGATTCGCCGAGAACAGCCGGACCGCTTCACTAAAACTCACGACGCGATTGGTAAGCGCCTTTCCGAACAGCGGATAGTTCCAGGCGCGAGTGCGATGATTGCCCCCGTCGCGGTGATCGAACCCAAGGTTTACGATGACGGACCCGGCGGGGAGCCGGTTGATTTCCGGCGGATATTCGTAGAACATGTGGCGCGCGGATTGATCGGTTAGGATGGTTCGCCGCACAAGGTCAAGGCCTGACGAGAACAGGCTGAGGGAAAAACCCAGTAACGTGGCGAAGACGACCGTGTAGTTGAAGAAAACGCGCGCTTGGCGATCGAGTTGGGATAAGGTCCACGCGATGAGCGGAGCGAGGAAGCCCAAAGCGCCCATCGCATAGCGGGGCTGACGGTCACCCAGCAGCCACCAGACGGCGGTGATGACGAGACAGCCGGCCGACATCGCCGAGAGTGTGAACCGATTCGCGCGTCCCCTTCCGGAAAGGCGCCACGCGGCATAGACGATCGATAGAGGCGCCGCTACAGCGAAGAACGGGCCGAGATTGACAGAGCCGCGCTCGCGCCAGGGATAGATGAGCCATTCCCAACCGGAATCGACGTAAGCAAGCTGGGTTGCGAGGTTGCCAACGATGGATGCGTCCGGGGGCTCCGCCCAGCCAAGGATGGGAAAGATGTGAGGAATGAAGACGGGATAGAGAGGGTTGCCGAGCTCGATGTAGTTTCTTATGAGCCAGAACGAACTTGCGGCCAGGCTCGCCGCAACGAATAGCGAGAATGAGCGGGCGGCTCGCGGCAGCCCTTGTTCGTTGTCGCCGCCGTTCCCGAAGTACTCGCGAGCCGCTACGAGGGCCGCGAGAAACAGGATTCCCACTAAGTGAAGGCTCTTGAATCCGAACGCCAAACCGGCGGCTAAGCCCGCCAAGACATAGCAGCCTCGCCGATGCGTCCCCGAACCGGCCAGCGTGAAGTAAGCCGAGAGGGCCAGCAAAGCAATGCCGCTGATGTCGGACTCGATCGTTTCCGAGGCTTGCATAACGATCGGCATGGTCACGACCCCAACCGTCGCCAACGATATCGCGTCGAAGTCCTGAGTAACAGCCCGACTCAATCCGAACAGCGCCAGCGCCAACAAGGCAAGGAACGGGATATTCGCGGCGGATACGAGTTGTTCGGGAAGCCAGCCCAGCAGGAAACCAAGGTACAGACTCTGGTTGGCCGGGTAGGTGTGCATGAATGCCGGATCCCAGATGCCGAGAGAGCCAGTCTGGAACGTGTGGACGCCGATGGGCAGGTGGTAGGCCAATCCTTCGAGCCTGATGGGGTAGCCGGTGATCCTTACGAAGCCGAGAAAGAGCAGACCGATCGCAAACAGGCCCAGTAAGATTCCGCCGAGCGTTGGCGCAGGCTTGATCGCCGCGAATCGAGGGGAGAAAAAGCGAACAGGCTTGCGCCGGGAGCCCGTGACCTGCTCCCAAAGGAGGAAGGCGATAACTGAGGCGCCAAGAACGAGACAGGCATAGCCGGGGCCGACGACCCGGTAGCCGAGTGCGAGATCCACGAATCCTAAGAAGTGGAACGGCACAAGAAACAACGACCACGCGACGACGGTCCAAACAAGAAACAGGTGGAGACGGCTGCCGCCATCCGGGGGCAACTCAAGGCACGTGGGTGGCTCAACGTAACGGGCAATGCGCGCGGCGAAAAGAAAAGCGAGAGATACGTAGATAAGCGAAGAGACGATTACCACCCGAGTCTCTCCACGACTTTCGCGATGTTATTGAGGATTAGCCGGATCTTCTGCTGGAACGCAGCGTTGCCAAGCAGGTAGACGGCGAGCGAGAGACACCCCAAGAAAGCGACGACTGTGGACTCGGCCGGGCTCGCTTTACCGGATTGCTTAGGTGTCATGCCGCTTTTGGGCGGTTAGCTAGCTAGGAAGCCTTCTTGACCGCATCGACGATGTGACGAGCTGAAATGCCGAATCGATCTAGCAATTCGTCCGACCCGCCACTGTGGGCGATTGAACGTACCGCCAGCTTGTGGACTTGAACTCTCTCGGTTGCGAGTGCGGATAGGACAGCGTCTCCGAGGCCCCCATGAGGGTAGTGATCTTCGACCGTGACGAAGCGGCCACTTGTCGCGGAGGCGGCCTCGATAAGTGCGTCGCGGTCGATCGGCTGAATGCTGAACAAGTCGATTACACGTACGGCGATTCCTTCTTTGGCAAGTTCATCGTGCGCCTTGAGCGCCTCGAACAGAGTGACGCCGGCGGTGACGATGGTGACCTGATCGTTGTCGCTCTTGCGGACGACCTTACATTTGCCAACCTCGAACGTTTCGCCCGCATCATAGATCACCGCCGTGTTCGGGCGGCTGGTGCGCACGTAAACGGGGCCGTCGGTGGCGGCCGCCAATTGAATAGCCCGCCAAGCGCTTGTGCCGTCGCTCGGATAGAGCACGGTGTAATTGGGTTCAGCGCAGGTCATCGCGAGGTCTTCAAGACCCATCTGCGACGGCCCATCTTCGCCGATCGAGATGCCGGCATGGGTACCAACAAGCTTGATGTTCGACGAGCTGATGGCGGCCATCCGCATGAAGTCATAGGCACGCGTGAGGAAGCAGGCGAAGGTGGCCGCGAAGGGAATTTTGCCACGCGCGGCGAGACCCATAGCGGCGCCAACCATATTTTGTTCGGCGATGAATCCTTGGAAGAAGCGGCTGGGCGAGACCTTTTCGAGATTCTGGGTGAACGTCGAGTTCTTCACGTCGGCGTCAAGAGCCACGACTCGCGGGTCAGCCTTGGCCAAGGCGGCGAGCGCGTCGCCGAAGGCTTGGCGCGTCGCGACTTTGTCACCGATGGTATAGCCGGGGCCGGGCGGGAAGTTCTCTTTGGGAACGTCACCGGCGCGCGGTGAGGGCAAAGTCGGGGTCCAGGCGATGTTCTCTCCCGACAGGCGCCCTTCGATGGCGGCGATTGCCTGATCGGCCTGTTCACCTTTCGAGAACGGCTTGCCGTGCCAGCCCTCTTTGTCTTCGGCGAAATCAATGCCGCGCCCTTTGAAAGTGCGGGCCAGGACGACAGTTGGCTGATCCGCGGTTTCGGACGCCTTCTTGTAAGCCGCAAGCAGCTCTTCGATGTTGTGTCCATCGACGACGAGCGCCTGCCAGCCGAAGGCTTCCCAGCGGCGGCTGTAGGCGTCCATGTCGTGTTCTAGCATGGTGGGTTCGCTCTGACCCAGGCGGTTCACGTCAATCGTCGCGCACAGGTTGCCGAGTTTCTGGTCGGCGGCCATCGAGGCTGCTTCCCACACGGAGCCCTCGGCGGATTCGCCATCACCGAGCAGGACGTAGAAGCGTTCGCCAGTCGCGTCGACCCGCGACGCCAACGCCATGCCAACCCCCGCTGAGAGCCCTTGTCCCAGCGAGCCGGTTGCGAGGTCTACGAACGGGAGCTTCGTGGGAGGGTGGCCCTCAAGGTCGGAATCGATCTTCCGCAGGTTCAGTAACTCTTCCTTGGGAATGAACCCAGCCTCGGCCCAGGCGGCGTAGAGGAGCGGTGCGGCGTGACCCTTCGAAAGAACGAAGACATCGTTGGCGTGGTTCGCGGGGTCGTTTGGGTCGTAGCGCATCACCGAAAAGAACAGCGCCGAAACGATCTCGGCCGCCGATGCACAGCTTGTCGGATGCCCGCTGCCGGCTTCCGTTGTGGCGCGAATCGAATGGATTCGCAGAAGGTTGGCCTTGTCGTTCAGCAGCGTGACGAGGCTCTTGTCAGTCCCGTTAGACATAATTTTGGATTCTCCGGGAGATACAACAACCCGGTCTAAGGAAGAGCGGCTTCCCGAAGGTACATCTTACTGGTTTTGGCCGGACGATGTTCCTGATAGAGTTGTCCAATGCAAGATGATCCTGAAAGGAGGGAGTGTTTCCAATACAAGATGATCCTGAAGA
>JAQBUE010000211.1 GCA_027624045.1 Acidobacteriota bacterium | reverse complement strand
TCTAGTCCGGCAGCTCCCCGGCTGTCCTTTTTGCGGGGCTCCTCATTTATAACACAGTAGTACTAGGCCCCTACCATCCCACGCCGGTGCTGTACCAGGGCCTGTTGTATGTGCTGATGGACAACGGATTCCTGCTCTGCTACGACGCGAAGACCGGAAAGGAAACTTACGGTAAGCGCCGCGTTACACGTGAAGGTAGCCGCTTCAGCGCCTCGCCGTGGGCCTACAACGGAGTGATCTTCTGCCCCGGTGAAGACGGCAACACTTACGTTATTGAGGCCGGGCCTGAATTCAAAGTCGCGGGCACGAACAGCCTCGGCGAAATGACCATGGCATCTCCCGCCATCGCCGACGGCAGCCTCTACGTTCGGACGCGAGGCAACCTATATTGCATTCGCGGGAAAGGCTAAGACGAAGTTTCACACGCCGACTAACTTTTGTTCTTGCAGTGTCGGAAGCGCCTTGATCGTCCTACCAGTTTTTTCCTCAGCGAGGCGCAACTCGTATATCTTCTGCAGATTCAGCCAGAACTCGGCGCTGGTTCCGAAGAAGTGGGCGAGTCGCAATGCCGTGTCACCGGTGACAGAGCGCTGTCCGTTGATAATCTCGGTGATGCGGTTCGTGGGAACTTGAAGCTGCCTTGCCAGCGCCGCCGCACTCATACCCAATTCGTTCAGTTCTTCGGCGAGATGTTCGCCGGGGTGGATGGCACTCAGTGGCATTCGGTTCTCACGGCACCCCTTCAAACCACGATCTCGTCAATGACCCGCCCACCCGTATCCGTCAACTTCTTAAAACGGCCCGCGTGCAGGTAGTTCAGGCGGTTCTGATCGAGCCCCAGCAGATGCAGAATCGTCGCATGCACGTCCCGCACGGGGATTTCCTCGTTGGCCGCGCGAACCGAAAGCTCGTCCGTCTCACCGAACGTAGCACCGGCCTTGACGTCGCCGCCGGCCATCCAGACGACCAGCCCGTATTGATTGTGATCGCGGCCCGGCGTGGGGGTAACGAGATTGTTGTCAAAGGGCGTCCGTCCCATTTCCGACGCCCAGACAACCAGTGTTTCATCGAGCAGCCCGCGCGACTTGAGGTCCTTCAGTAACCCCGCCACCGGCTTGTCGACTTCCTTGCAGTGCTTCGGCAGGCGGCCTTCGATATTGCCGTGATCGTCCCAGCGGTCGGAGCCCGCTCCATGCAACACTTTCACGAACCGCACGCCGCGTTCGACCATGCGGCGGGCCAGGAGGCACTGCCGTCCGAAATGCTCTGAGTCGGGATCATCGAGCCCGTAGAGATTCCGCGTCGCCTCGGTTTCGCCCGCCAGATCGACCAGCTCGGGCGCTTCCACCTGCATCCGGAACGCGAGTTCGTAGGAAGCAATGCGCGCTTCAAGTTCGCTCGTATCGGAGCGCTCATCGGCGTGCTTCTCGTTGAACCAGCGCAACAGGTCGAGTTCGGAGCGCTGCTCGGCTTCGCTGATTCCCTGCCGCCGGTTCAGATCGACAATCGGCGTGTCGCCGTTGCGGAACAGCGTCCCCTGATAGGCGGCGGGCAGGAATCCATTGCCCCACACATTCGCGCCGCCGATGGTCGCTCCGCGGCGGTCGCCGAGTACGATGAATCCCGGCAGGTCTTGGTTCTCGCTTCCCAGGCCATACGTCACCCAGGCACCGATCGACGCGCTACCAGGAAATTGGCTGCCCGTCAGCGTGTGGTAAACGGCCGGTCCGTGGTTGTTGTTGTCGACCTTGATCCCGTGGATGAACGCCATATCATCGACCGTACCGGCCAACTCAGGCAATAGGTCGCTCATCCAGCGTCCCGACTGGCCGTGCTGCTGAAAAGGCCAGTAGGGCGGAATGATTCGGTTTGGCGCGGCGGCGAAGGTGTTGATCTCGCCGATCGTGCGGCCTTGCAGCGGCATCTGCTGTCCGGCGAGCTTTTGGAGTACCGGCTTGTACTCGAACGTATCCATCTGGCTAACGCCACCTTCCATGAACAGGAAGATGCAGTTCTTCGCCTTCGCCGGGCGGTGCTGCGGTTTGACGGCCAGCGGATGATCGAGACTCGGTGCAGCGGACGCCGAATCCGCAAGCAGCATATCGATCAACGCCAAGCCGCCCAGCCCGAGATACGACTCAGACAGGAATTGCCGCCTTGAAAAAGATCGTCGCTGTTGCTGTTGCTGGTTACGCATACACGCCCCCGACTATTCTACATAGAGGAACTCGTTCGAATTGAAAAGCACGCGGCAGATCGAAGCAAGGCCGCCCGGGAACGCCGCGAACTTTTCGGCCTCGCCCCGCGTCGGCGGGCGGTTCAGCACAATCTCGAACGCGCGCTCGATCTGATCGTTGCCGTCGCCCGCGGCCTCGCGGTGGATGCGCTCGGCCAGGTGTTGCGACTCCTCGTGGACGAGATAGCCGTTCATCATCGAAAGAGCCTGTAGCGGTGTCGTGGTGGCACTACGCCGCGGACACGATTCCGCGAAGGGCAGCGCATCGAAACTCGCCAGCATCGGTAATGGCAGCGAGCGCCGCTGGAACACGTAGACGGAGCGCCGGCGGGCGTCCTGTTCGGTTTCGTTGGGCTCCCACATCAGCCCGCCGGTGCGCCCGTAGCGCGCGAGGTCCGCGAGATCATCGGGCAGCGGCGGAAAAATACTCGGCCCATACATTTCGGGATTGAGGCGGCCGCTGGCATGCAGGATGCCGTCGCGAATCACTTCCGCTTCCAGACGCCGCCGCTGATAGCGCGACAGCAGGCGGTTATCAGGATCGGCTTCTTCAGCAGTTCGCAGCGGGTTCTCGGCGGCCTGCCGGTACGTATTCGACAGCAGCATCAGGCGGTGCATGGTCTTGATGCTCCAGCCTTGCTCGACGAACTCGACGGCCAGCCAATCGAGCAGTTCAGGATGCGTCGGCCGCTCGCCGTTTTTGCCGAAATCGCTGGGCGTGCGAACGATGCCTTCACCGAAATGGTGCTGCCAGATACGGTTCACCATCACGCGCGCTGTCAGCGGGTTGTCCGGGCCGGCAATCCAGCGCGCCAGCGTCATGCGCAGGCCGCGCGTCGGAAACTGGCGGTAGCGGTCGGTGATCATCTCGGCGGGCTCGGAGTTGCCGGTTATGGCGCTGGGGAATCCCGCTTCCACCGCTTCGCCGGGTTGGCGGTAGTCGCCGCGAATCAGCAGGTGCGTAGGTGCTAGCGGCGGTCCGCTGGGCGGACCTGGAACGTTGCGCACCGCCAGTACCACCGGCTTCCAGCGCTCAAGCCGGCGGCCGTAGACATCGAGCGCGCCGGAAAGCTTCGTGTGGCGGTCTTTCTCTTCTTCGGTGAAAAACGAATCCGCCGAGTACTGCGCTTGAACCTCAGACCGCACCGAAGCAACTGTTAACGCGTCGAAACGCGCCGCCGGATCGGCCTGTCCCGCGGCGTAGGCGGCCTTCAGTTTGGCGAGCAGTTCAGCTTCATAGGCCTCGAGCGACTGGTTCTCCTCGGGGTCCTGCGTGCGATCGGCATCCTCGCGGAGCCGGGCATGCTTTCGTTGCTCGGCTTTGGTGAAGGTCGTTTGTCCATCGCGGCTGATCTCGAGCCGCAGGTCTTTATTGGTGAGTTCCTCGCCCTCGGCTTTCTTGGCTTTGGCGACTTTGAGTTTGACGAGCAGTTGCTCTTCGAGCTCATCGAGTTCTTTCGTCTCAGGACCATCTTTCAAGCGCTCTTCATACTGCTTGATTCTTTCTTCCGCCTTCGCCGCGAATGTCTCATCTTCATAAGGCACTTCGGGGAGATCAATGGCGCCCTGGCGGTCCTCGACCTGAATGGCGTTGAAAAACGCTTGGAGGCGATAGAAATCCTTCTGCGGGATCGGGTCGTACTTGTGGTCATGGCAGCGCGCGCAGCCGACCGTCAGGCCAAGAAAAATCGATGCGGTCGATGTCGTGACCTCACTCAGATAGTTTTGCCGCACTTCCGCAGCGACGAGGTTCGAGCGATCCCAAGGCGCGGTTCGCAGAAATCCCGTCGGGATGTAGCCCTGCTGGTCGGGGACGTAGTTGTTGCGCGTCTTACTATGCTCGTCGCCGCCGGCGATTTGCTGAATCACAAATTCGTCGTAAGGCATGTCAGAGTTGAACGCCCGGATCACCCAGTCGCGGTAGCGCCAAGCATTGCCGATTGCGCCATCACCTTCAAGCCCGCTTGTCTCGCCATAACGCGCCAGATCGAGCCAATGCCGTCCCCAACGCTCGCCGTAACGGGCATCGTCGAGCAGTTTATCGACGAGCTTCGAATAGGCGTCCAGTGACTCGTCCGTGAGAAACGCTTCAACCTCGTCGGGAGTGGGCGGTAGCCCGATCAGGTCGAGATAGACGCGCCTGGCGAGTGTTCGCTTCGAAGCGGGCGGCGCGGGAGTGAGTCCCTCCTCATCGAGTTTTGCCGCGATAAAGGCGTCAATGGGATTGCGGACCCAGGCCGCGTTCTTCACCACGGGCGGCTCGTGCTTCACGGGCTTCTCATACGGCCAACGCCATTCCGAATCGTTGGTGCTCGCCGCTTCCGGCGGCAGGCCCCTGATCCATTCCTCGATGCGCGCGATCTCGTCGGCGGGAAGCTCGCCGCCCAGCGGCATCTTCGGCGCGATCTCACCCCGCAGCGCCAGGATTAAGGGACTCTGCTCGGGATGACCCGGCACCACCGCGCGGCCATGCTTGCTGCCGCCTGTGATCACGGCTTCGAGGTTCGCGACGGAAAAGCCGCTGGTCTTTACTTGGGTGGAGTGGCAAGCCGCGCAGTTGGCGGTGAGCAGCAGCGCGATGTCGGATTCAAATGATGGCGCCGGCGCGGACGAGGCGCTTCCTAAAGCGCCCCACAGGAAAAGCAGAAGAATCGGGCCGAATCGATGCATGGGAAAGGGCGTTCGCACTCATTGTACTGCGAAATTTCTGGATAGCCTGACCAGGCGCGGAGTTTACCCAACCTCGACCTGGGTGACGAGGACCTCGGGGTGAAGACGCCGGTCGATTTCTGAAGACTCGGCGGACTCGAAGAACAAGGTCAGGGCTTCATACCCACATCGCTTGCAGACGGGACTTCATACAGAGATACTTACAGGGCAACCACTATGCCTCGTCCCCTTACATACGCAGTCCTCCTCGCCCTGCTCTCGACCGCCGTCATCTCAGCTGCCGCTCTCAATCCCGAACTCGCGCTCGAACCTCCGCCGATCGTCACGCAGCCAGGCGCCGAATACGCCGACGCGAACCGGCCGTGGCAGGGCATCCCCGGCATCGAGAGAAGCAGCGGCGGGCGGCTCTGGGCCACTTGGTATTCAGGCGGCACGGGAGAAGGCCCGGTCAACTACGTCGTGCTCGCCCACAGCGAAGACAACGGCGAGACCTGGAGTGGGCCCGCGCTCGTTGTCGATCCAACCGACCCGGTGCGCGCCTACGACCCGGCTATCTGGACCGACCCGCGCGGCAGCCTATGGCTTTTCTGGGCGCAGTCCGCCGGGCTTTGGGACGGCCGAGGCGGCGTGTGGGCGATCATGTCCGAGAATCCCGACTCCCCGCAGCCAACCTGGTCCAAACCGCGCCGCATCGCCGACGGCGTCATGATGAACAAGCCGACCGCCCTGGCGAAGGGCGAATGGCTGCTGCCCATCTCAGGCTGGCGTTTCAAACCGCCCAGTATCGAGGAGGGGCTGGCGAAGATGGGTCACGAGTTGCCCAAGGAAGCCGCTAAAGCCTTCGCGAGATCGTTGGGCGAGCGCAACGGTTCGATGGTCTACGCTTCGAAAGACCAGGGCCAAACCTTCGAGTACCGCGGCCAAGCGCTCGTCGAGCATCCGCAGCACGACGAGCATATGGTCGTCGAGCGCAACGATGGCAGCATCTGGATGCTCATCCGCACCACCTACGGCATCGGCGAAAGCATCTCGCGGGACCGCGGAGCGAGTTGGAATGCGGGCGGCGACACCGGCATTCCGCATCCGGTGACGCGCTTCCACATTCGCCGCCTCCGCAGCGGACGTTTGTTGCTTGTCCGCAACGTCGTCGATGCGGCGAACACGAAGCTCCGAACCGATCTGACCGCGTTCCTCTCGGGCGATGACGGCCGCAGCTGGACTGGCGGACTCCTGCTTGATGGACGTGAAAGCGTTTCCTACCCCGACGCCGTCGAGGCTGAAGACGGGACGCTCTATGTCATCTACGATCGCGAGCGCGGCGGCGCGAAGGAAGTTTTACTGGCGCGCGTCCGCGAGGAAGACATACTGGCCCGCACGCTGGTCTCGCGAGGCTCGCGCCTTCGTCTGCTGGTGAACAAGGCGACGGGTAAGAAGTAGGGGCCTGAAACGCCGCCTGACTCGAATCTCTCGCAGCAGTTTCCGTCCCGAAGGCCCTACTCAGATGTCATTCTCTGCGTGTCAAGAGAGCGAGCACCGTGGTGAATCGTAAGCAGATGCACTTGCCCTTGCCGAATGCGGTAGATCACACGATAGCTACTGACGATGATCTCGCGGACATCTTCGTTTCGTAATTCCGGGACAACCCTGCCTAATCTCGGATGATGAGCCAATCGATCGGTAGCGCGGAGAACCCGATCGGCAAACACCGCGGCTATCCGCGGTGAGTCGCGCGCAATGAAGAGACAGATCGCCTCAAGATCATCGGCCGCTTGCGGCGTCCATCTTACGTCAGCCATCTCGCCATGCGCTGGCGGACTTCTTCCTGACTAAGCAACTGGCCGTCCTCCGCTTGACGGAAACCGCGCTCGACCTTGTAGAGCAGATGGATGCGGTCAAGAGCGTCTTCGACGCTAGCATCATCGGGAAGCTCCTCGATGGCTTTCAAAACCTGCTGCTTCGAGCCCATGGTGTCTTCTACGGTTGCGTTCATCGTAGCACCGGCCCGGGCGCACCTAGGCCGCGTGGGCGAGACCCCAGGCTTGCTGGGCCTGGAGTCTCTCGCGAAGCCGAAGCCGGCCGATGTTGAGCTATGCCGCCACCAAACCATGCGGGTCGATTACATACTTCTTCGCCGCGCCCTGGTCAAAGTCGGAGTAGCCTTGCGGCGCTTCATCGAGCGAGATCATCGTCGCGTTGCAGGCCTTGGCGGGATTCGCCTTGCCAAACAGGATCGCCTGCATCAGCTGCCGGTGATACGTCATGACGGGACATTGCCCGGTCATGAAGTGATGGGATTTCGCCCAGCCAAGTCCGATGCGAATGCCGAGGTTGCCGACCTTGGCGTTGTCATCGACCCCGCCAGGGTCTCCGGTCACGTAAAGGCCGGGGATGCCCACGCCGCCGCCCGCGCGCACGACTTCCATCAGTGCATTGAGCACGGTCGCGGGACGCTCGACAGCTGTGTCCTTGCCATGGCCGCGCGCCTCGAAGCCGACACAGTCCACGCCGCAATCGACTTCCGGCTCGCCGACGATCTGCTCGATCTGCTCGCCCAAAGTGGCATCCTTTCGCAGGTCGACCGTTTCGCAGCCGAAGCTCTTTGCTTGCGCCAGCCGTTCGGGAATCAGGTCGCCAACGATGACGCAGGCGGCGCCGAGAAGCTGGCTACCGTGCGCGCAAGCCAATCCCACCGGCCCAGCTCCCGCGACGTAAACAATCGTTCCCGGCCCGACGCCCGCCGTGACGGCCCCGTGGTAGCCCGTGGGAAAGATGTCCGACAACAAGGTCAGGTCCTTGATCTTCGCCATTGCCTGATCCTTGTCCGGGAACTTCAAAAGGTTGAAGTCCGCGTAGGGCACCATGATGTACTCGGCCTGACCGCCGACCCAGCCGCCCATATCGACGTAACCGTAGGCCGCGCCGGGGCGCGCCGGGTTGACGTTCAAGCAGATACCCGTCTTGCGTTCCTTGCAGTTGCGGCAGCGGCCGCAAGCGATGTTGAACGGTACCGACACCAAGTCGCCAACGCTGACAAACTCGACATCCCGTCCGGCCTCGATCACTTCGCCAGTGATTTCATGTCCCAGGATCAGCCCTGCGGCTGCGGTCGTGCGTCCGCGAACCATGTGCTGATCGCTGCCGCAGATGTTCGTACAAACAACCTTTAGGATGACGCCGTGTTCGCATTTTCGGTCGCCCAGGACCAGCTTCGGAAAGTCGATGGATTGAACCTCGACCTTTCCTGATCCCATGTAGGCGACTCCTCGATTTGAAGCCATATCAATTCCTCCTCTAACGTCTCTGATCAAAGACCACGTGAAAGCTGCGATTATCCGAGCCGGGCTCTAGGATACACCTGACGGGGGGCCGGCGACAACTCGTCCAGGGCACGATGTCGGCGCAATGTGAAAAGATCCCCTACTGAGCAAAGTAGAACGATCCCCTTGGGGCGAGAGATG